>NZ_JBIQOE010000117.1:0-5327 GCF_047739415.1 Mesobacillus sp.
CGCGATTTCCACTGTGTCTCGTAAAAGGGTCACATGCCCCATCTTCCTCTTATACTTCGCTTCTTTTTTGCCATATAAGTGAATCTTCCAATCCTGTAATTCGGGAATTCTATCCAACAGAGGCTGTTGGTGTTCTCCCAGGATATTTACCATCACGGCAGGTTTCAGCAAGTTCGTGCTTCCCAATGGCCAGCCGCAAACTGCCCTGATATGCTGTTCGAACTGTGATGTCTCACAGGCCTCGATACTGTAATGACCCGAGTTATGCGGCCTCGGTGCCAGTTCATTTATGTAAAGCTCATCATTTTCAGCCAAAAACATCTCAACTGCCAGTGTTCCAACCAACCCTAACGCTGACGCAATTTGTTTCGCTGCTTCTATAGCCTTTGCTTCAGCCTTCATGCTGATTCTTGCCGGAACAATTGTCTGATGCAGAATGTTTTCCTTATGAACATTCTCAGCCACCTGGAATACACTCGTTTCACCATTTGTCCCCCGCGTGATGATCACCGAGATTTCCTTTTCAAACGGAATCCACTTTTCCAGTACACACGCACCCTGGCTGACTAATCTTTCAGCTAAATCGATATCATCAACAGACCTAAGAACCAGCTGGCCTTTGCCGTCATAGCCGCCGCGAGCAGTTTTCAAGACTGCAGGCAATCCTAATTCATCCACACCTGCCCTGAAATCCTCCACCTTTGTCACAACTGCGTATGGTGCTACGCGAACGCCCGCTGTCTCAATGTTGCGCTTCTCTTCTATCCTGTCCTGAGTGACCCGCAGCAATTCCGTACCCTGAGGCACATAGGCGTTTTCATTCAACCATTGAAGGGCAATTGCATCTATATTCTCAAACTCATAAGTGATCACATCACTCTGTTCTGATAACTGCTTTATTTTTTCAAGGTCATCGTAACCGCCGACAATCTGCTCGTCAGCCACCTGGCCGCATGGGCAATCCTCGGTCGGGTCAAGTACGACCACCCTGAATCCCATCGCTTTTGCCGACAGCGCCATCATCTTGCCAAGCTGTCCTCCGCCAATAATTCCAATCGTCTCTCCTGGTAAAATCACTTTAGACAAGCTCATCACTGCTTTCCATCACTGACATCTTCGTCTCTTCCCTTAACCGTTCCAATCTTTCAGCAAGGTCATTGTCAAAAGCCCCGAGAATCTGAGCTGCCAGCAAACCCGCATTTGTTGCTCCAGCTTTTCCGATTGCTACTGTCGCAACCGGCACTCCGCCAGGCATCTGGACAATCGATAACAATGAATCCAGGCCGTTAAGCGCCTTTGATTGGACTGGCACTCCGATGACCGGCAGAGTTGTCTTCGCCGCTACCATCCCAGGCAGATGTGCAGCGCCGCCAGCTCCAGCAATGATGACTTTAATTCCTTCGTCCCTGGCCTTCTCGGCAAATTCAAACATTAAATCCGGCGTACGGTGGGCTGAAACCACCTTTTTTATAAAAGAAACTTCCAGCTGATCAAGAATGTCGCACGCATGTTTCATCGTTTCCCAATCAGATTTGCTCCCCATAATGACTGCAACCGTCACTTCTCTAACCCCCTTTTGGAGTATCACAACAAAAAACCCGGATAGACTTCTTCCTCTTGATAGAAGAGAAAGTAGTCTGTCCGGGTGCATAAGCAAAGAAATCCATAAGTGAACGCGATTTCTTTTCCCTTCACTTAAAAACTACTTTCCCTCATAGTCCGGCGATTTACGGTTACCGGGTAGAAACTCATGGGCCATATCCCCATTATTATACGAGGGAAAACTAAATTTTACTTTCGACATTTACATATTAACAACTAATTCGACTTATTGTCAATCAATAATCGAACATTAGATAATTTCTATTTTATATTGTTCGTGTTTAGGGCTTTAAACAGCTAACGCAAGTCAGCTCTCAATTAACTTCGCTTCAAAAATGATCTGCCTGCCAGCAGGTTCATATTCAACACTGCCATTCTTTTCTACTTCTTTAAAAATCGGCTTTTCCATCCTGCGGACAGGAGCGAAGCCATCTTTCTTCATTCTATTAAGACATTCATCGATTGATTCATGTTCACCGACTTCATACATTTGCTTCTTTTTACCCTTACTCATGAAAACAGCTTTCCTTTCCGTACTGATTTTACCCAGAACCCGCCGTGGATCGATTTCGGCTCATACGCGATGATGAATGCCTTCGGATCCAATTCCTTAATCTTCTCATACAGCTTCAATTCATATTTTCGCGGCGTTAAAATCTGCATCGCCATCCGGTCGCCCTCAAGTCCATGGGCAGCCCAATCCGTCACACCGTAACCGAGTGCTCGCAAAGCCTTTGGCAGATCCACATCATACTCTTTCGTAATCACATTGATCGTAATATACCCAAGTGCCAGCTTCTCTTCAATTTTCATCCCGACAATGACACCTATTCCATAGCCGACAGCATAGGCAACCAGATTCTGTAACTCATTTAAATTCTCAAGTACCAGACCAAGGCCAACAACATAAATAACGACCTCAATCGTGCTGAGCCCAGCAGCCAAATAACGCTGCCCCTTTAACGTCAAAATCATCCTGATTGTAAAAAAAGACACATACACAATATTGATGATTAAGATGATGGCCACCATGACAAAGCTATTCTCCAGCATTCAAAACCCTCCAGACATCTCTTCTAATAATCCCTAATGTTCGCATTAAACAAACCGCTTGTAAAGCAACTTGCAAAATTCCAAATGAAAATATTCTTATTTTAAGGTTTCCTTAACCTTATGATTTGAAACTTCTTTACTTAAAAATGATGGCGATTGACGAATGCGCGTGGAAAAGTATACCATTTTAAAATAAGAGATTACAGGGAGTTGGTAGTAATGTTTTATCGGCGGAAATTCTACATAGTAAAAAATGAATTTGTAGAACCATTCAATAGGCTGTTTACTGAAATAAACATGCCAAATCAGCTGAAGCACGGATCCAGACTGCTTGGGAGATGGATGCTGCCCCATAATGAGACTACAACCGAAATATTCGCGATCTGGGAGTATGACAGCTATGAGGATTATATAGAAATAGAAAATCATGTTAGAAGTGATCAGGAACATCTGCAGCGCATTAAAAATTGGTACGATGAAAATGGCGGGAAAGAGTATGTTCAAAAACAATACTTTGTGGAAGCCAGGAATGAAAAGTTATATTCGACAATAGACACTGCATTGTCTAATTAATAAACGGCATATAAAAAACCATCAAGCCTGAGTCCGTGACCCGGAAGGCTTGATGGCTGTCATTCATATTTTAAATCGGCTGACCGTATCTTTTAATGTTTCGGCCATTGTCGATAGATTATTGGCCGAAGCTGTTATTTCCTCCATTGAAGCTAATTGTTCCTCTGCAGAAGCCGCTACATTTTGGCTATGCAAGGAAGATTCCTTTGATATAGTCGAGACTTCATTTACTGTTGCGGATACTTCTTCAGTGCTCGCCGACATCTGTTCAGCCGTGGCTGCCATCTCTTCAATTTGTTCACTCATATTTTCCACTGATAAAAGAATCTCCTGGAAGCTTCTTTGGGTATCCTCTACGATTCCCAAACCACTAGCCACTTCTTTTTTTAATTTATCCATTGAATCATTTGAGTGCTCCATATCCGTTTGAATATGCCTGATTAACTCTGATATCTGAGAAGAAGAATTTTGGGATTGTTCAGCCAGCTTCCTGACCTCTGCCGCAACAACTGCAAATCCCTTCCCATGTTCTCCAGCTCTCGCTGCTTCAATCGCTGCGTTCAAAGCTAGCAAATTGGTTTGATCCGCAATCTCGATAATTACTTTTGAAATGTTGCCTATTTTCCTGGATCGCTCATTCAGCGAGCTAATGAATTCCCCTGTTTCGTTAACAGAAGCATAGATCATATTCATCTGGGATGCGGTCTCCTGAACATATCCTCCGCCTCTTTTAGCATGATCACCAGCTTCCATACTTGATTCAGCTATAAATGAGGAAGTTTCAGCAATATTGGCCACACCCTTTGCCAACTCCTCTAATGCCCTCGCACTTTCCTCAATACCTTGTGTTTGAACATCAGACCCTCCTGCTACCTGCTGAATTGCCTCTGTAATCTGCTCAGTAGCCTTACCTGTCTGTTCAGCACCGGCATTCAGCTCTTCTGAAGAAGCAGCTACTTGTTCTGAGGTTTCAAGAACCTCTTTTACCATTGTGCTTAAGCTTTCTTTCATCTTGTTATAACTGTTTGCAAGATCGCCAAGTTCATCGCCACTGTCGTCTTTAACATCTGTCGTAAAATCACCAGCCCCCGCATTCAGCAGGGCAGTAGAAATAGCATGAAGTCTTCTTTTCAAATTACGCGTAAACCAATAGATTCCTATAGAAGCTACTATGACGACAATTATGACTTGAATCAAAAATTTTGTCATAAAAGAAGTTAAGATTTTATCAATTGTCTTTTCAGACGCTCCAACATAAAAGATTCCTATCGCCTTGCCATTCTGGTCCTTTATAGGTGTATACGCAGTTTGATAAGAATTGCCAGCAACCTCAGCTTCCCCATAAAATGCTTTCCCTTGCTTTAAAACCACATCCGCAACCTCTTCAGATACCTTCGTACCAACAGCACGCTTTCCTTCAAGCATGACGTTTGTGGCTATACGAGTATCTCCTTGAAAAATGGTTACTGTATCACCTGTATCGGCCCCAATAGTATCTACTACCTCATAATTTTCATTGAAAAGTTGCTCGCCCTTAAATAATTGACCATTGCTTACTTCCCAATCCCCAGGGAATTTGTTATTAATATACCGCTCACCTAAAGCCAAGTCTCCCTTAGCCTTCTCCACAGCAAAAGCTTTGATTCCCTTTGTAACTTCTTTGGTCACAACAACTCCAATTATTACAGAAAGAATAAGAACAGTACTTAACACAATCAAATTGATCTTTGTCCCTAATTTCAACTGCAAACCAGCCCTCTTTTTTCTCAAAACATGCTCCCCCTTGATGTAAACTGTTATTCATTGCTTCAAAAAATGAATACAATAAATGCTACTGTTATATCGGAAGAGTTTAGTACTTGTGAATTACTTACAGGGGTAATTCATAATTTAGACAAACTTATATCTGGAATTTTTGCATAAAAAAAGAACAGCCATTACAGCTGTTCTTTCGTGTGCCCGGCGGCGTCCTACTCTCACAGGGGGAAACCCCCAACTACCATCGGCGCTGAGAAGCTTAACTTCCGTGTTCGGTATGGGAACGGGTGTGACCTTCTCGCCATCGCCACCAGACAATTTTTTAAGGACAATATTTATTA
>NZ_JBIQOE010000118.1:0-2436 GCF_047739415.1 Mesobacillus sp.
TCTACCTTCGGCAGTAAAGTTACATATTACCTGGGAGAATCCAAGTGTCTTTTTCCACCGTTGTGCGTGGATTGGGACAAAGACCATCTTTTGTATCATATACAACTTTGCCTTATATCCCTTGTATCTTTTCTGTAAGGTTTTAGTCATCTCATGGAAACTTGCCTCGGTTCTAATGTTCCTTAATTGATTATATAACGTTCTGCGTAGATGAGCGTTTAACTCATTCAGATTGATAGTGATGTTAGTAGCGACAGAGTAATAGTTTTGAATTCCCATAACAACAGTGTTGAAATTCCAAACCGTCTGAATGCAAGGCTTTTTCTTGACTACTTTTATAGCTTCCTTAATCTTTTGAATGGCGTTCTCTTTGGCCTTTTTTGACATATCGGACCTTGCTACATAGCCAAATCTTGTTTTTCCTTTCCTTACAACTTTCATTGAAAATCCAAGGAACTCGGAAGAGTTTTTCTTTAGATTAATAACCTTCGATTTCTCCTCACTTGTTTCCAAATGAAGTCTTTTTCTCAAGAAGTCTTTCAATGCGTAATTCATTTTTATAGCGTGTGACCTAGTTCGGCACATAACCTTGAAATCATCCGCATAGCGAACGATGAAGCACTCTTTCAGAGTTGTTTTCTTTAGATGTTGATATTTACTTCCATTTGTAGAGTAAGTATATCTACTCTCAAACGTTTCCCATTGGTCACTTATCCACCAATCCAATTCATTCAATACAATATTTGAAAGTAAAGGCGATAAGATACCTCCTTGCGGAGTACCTTTTGTTGGAACTCCTTCTCCTTCAATCTCAGCTTTTATAAGCCTAGAAATAATAGATAGAAGCACTTTATCCCTTATACCCAGTGACCACATTTGTTTCAAAAGTTTGCTGTGATTAACATTATCAAAGAAACCTTTTATATCAACATCCACACAATGATGAAGTCCAGACTGATTAATAAGAAATTCAAGCCTGGCTTTGGCATGATGAGTGCTGCGGTTTGGTCTGAACCCATAACTATGTTTATGGAATCTTGCCTCGCAAATAGGCTCTAAAATTTGAAGTATGCATTGTTGAAAGATTCTATCCCAAATCGTGGGGATCCCCAAAGGTCTGGTTTTTCCTTTTCCTTTTGGAATGAACACGCGTCTTACCGATTGTGGTTCATACCATTTGAACATGGCTTGGACCTTTGCTATTACATCGTCCACTTTTAAGTGCAGAATATCATTAATTGTCAGTTTATCTGTTCCCGCAGTTTTGCTGCCTGTATTTCTTTTGATGTTTCGGTAGGCAAGTCGTATATTATCTTTTGAACTCATTAACCCTGTTAAATCATAGAAGTGCTGACCACCGACACTTTGAGCATATAGCCTGTCAAAACACTCTTGCATACTATAATATTCACTTTGCCTCAGTTTCTTCCGTTTCAATAAGTCGGTGACTCCTTTCGGAGTTAAACCTCTTTTAGTCTCACAAGAACCTTATTAACCGATAAAGAACTGCCTTACTTGGTTGAATAAATCTTAATTAGTCTAGTGGCTATCCCTCCAGGCTGATTAGACCTTTCGTTGGTACTGTGCCACCACTTTCACTGACATAAAGGCAAGTTGTGCAGTAACTAATGTCATTACTACTTTCCATGCCAACGCTTCATAAGAAGTAAGTCCTCCACGTTATCAGCTTACAACGTTGAATTATATCTATTATAGAATGAACTTAGGTGCTTCCTTTAAGCCTGTTAACCGTCATACGCCTGTAACGTATCATGGATTTTCATATTAGTTATTCTTACTCACCCACAGCTAACCTCACAATTTGGTGATATACACATTTCTATGTATCGCAGTTCTAGACCCGTACATCCAGAAGTTCGCCAGCTTAACCTTTTATTGTAGGTTTATTCGCATTCTCACCATATTCAATCAACTCAAGCATCATGATTTACACCACCCCATCGGGTAGGCTTTCGTCAGCTTAACCTGTTACGGTAAATTCTCACGCCTTTTCACCGAGCTTATAACACTATCATTCTTACTAAATCAAGTGCTATTCGATTCAGAGAGAACCCTTCAAGGCGTTACCCCATCATTTGATTCTTCGATATAACCCTTCAGTTCCGTAAGGAACTGCCTGACCTTTACCTGATGATTGTGGCCAATCTCAATTTAAGCCAGAAACATTTCGCACAGCTAACCTGCTCCGTTAGTGTAAGTGTAATGCTTCACAACCTTGGAAAATAAAAAGTCCTTCGAGATAATTATCTCAAAGGACTAACCAGCTTTCCAAAGAATAGTGACAATTTTTCCAATTAATTTTGACAAATTTCCAATCAATTTTGAAAACCTACAATAAATGTAATTTTTCACAAAAATCCGGAATGCAGTATTGTTTTAGCACGAGTTTAATATATTATTTTTTCATAAACCTTC
>NZ_JBIQOE010000119.1:0-11051 GCF_047739415.1 Mesobacillus sp.
GGGCAGGTACAGCGTCATGTTTTGCCAGAAGGCGCAGTTGAGAGGTCGGTGCGACTGGCCGGTGGAATCCAGTCCCTAATTGACGCCCTCGCATCCTCACTTCCGTCTGAAACAGTCGTACTGGAAACCCGTGTTAATGCAATCCAACTGGATGAAGCTGAAGGAATCACAATAGAAGCAGAGCAATCTGATGGAAAAAAGAAAAGCATTCGGGCTGCCGCTGTCATCCTAGCATTGCCGCCTCGAATACTGGCAGAAAGGATTGCTTTTTCACCGGCACTCCCTGATGGGCTTATAGCCGGCCTGAAAGATAAGCCGACTTGGATGGCGGGACAGGCCAAGGCAGTAGCCGTTTATGAACGGCCGTTCTGGAAGGATTCTGGTCTTTCCGGCCAGGTTACTAGCTGGGCCGGTCCGTTGCAGGAAATTCATGATGCTTCACCTGACACAGGATATGGGGCACTTTTTGGCTTTTTCGGGCTTCCAGCAAAAATGCGGCAAGAACTTGGTGAGGAACATACACTGAGACTGGTCATTGACCAACTGACACGGCTCTTTGGCCCTTCGGCTGAAAAGCCAATTGCTCTCTTTTATAAAGACTGGGCGAGCGATTTGGATACAGCTGTTGAGGAAGATGCACAACCGTTGACCAGCTTTCCGGACTATGGACTGCCGGCAGGTAAGAGTTCGTGGGAAAAGAGGATTATTTTTGCGGGTACTGAAACAGCGCCTGGACATGGCGGACATCTTGAAGGGGCACTTCGATCAGCGGAGCGAGCGGTCTCTATAGTGACGGAAATGGTTAACAGTAATTAGCATAAGGGATAAAGAGGTAAAACAAAAGCGCCACCTTTCCGATAATTGGGAAGAGGCGCTTTTTTTGATGTTCCATTGGAGGTAATACTATGCTTGGTTGCCTTATATTCACAAACATGATAGAAACGGTGGAGGTTAAATAGTTCATATTACCTACATCGCAATGATATAGTTATAAAAAACTAACTTGAGAGGAAGCTTAATACATGAGTTGTAATGCGTGTGTTGTAGGAAATTTGCAGTTTGAGATCAAGGTTGATGGGGAACGGAATTTGTTCACCTATCCTGAAGTGGTTCGGCACATGGATCGTAACGGTGTTTTGCTTCGGGCTGATGGGAATGTATTAGTTGTAAGTGAAGCGGGATTGAAGGATTTCCTTGATTTTTGCCATGATCATATGGATTCTGAGAATGTCTTTTTCCGGCTTGATGATGGGGAATGGCGGCAGCTGGCAGAAGCAGGGGTAATCCTCGATAGCCAGTGGATTGACGAGGTCATTCGCAAGGAACTTGTGACCTGCCATGCTCAGCCGATCCTTAATGCAGAAGGCGAAATTTATGCGTATGAGATGCTGGCCCGGTTTTACCGAGAGGATGGGTCAATGATTTATCCTGGGGAAATATTCGGGGCGGCGAGGAAAAGAGATCGATTGTATGCGCTTGACCGGATTTGCAGGATGGCAGCGGTTAGGGCAGCTTCTTTTACCGATAAAAAGGTTTTTATCAACTTCATCCCGACTTCGATTTATTCACCAGAATTCTGTCTGAAATCGACCACCATGCTGGCAGATAGGTTAGGAGTCAACCCGGATCGGCTTGTATTTGAAGTGGTAGAAACGGAAAATGTGGAAGACACGGATCATCTGAAAAGGATCCTGGCTTTTTACAAAGAAAAAGGTTTCCGTTATGCGTTGGATGATGTAGGCGAAGGATATAGTACACTTGAGCTGCTGTCAGATTTGCAGCCACATTATATGAAATTGGACATGAAGTACGTCCAGGGGGTTGCCGGGGATACTCAAAAGCAACAGACAGCTTCCGCTTTTTTGTCCGAAGCGAAGAGGCTTGGTTCTGTGCCGCTTGCGGAGGGAATCGAGTTGGAGGAAGATTTTAAGTGGCTTAAGGAAAAAGGATATCAGCTATTTCAGGGATATTTGTTCGGAAAGCCTGCTCCAATTGATGTTAAGAAGTTGAATGAAGCATAAAAAAGAAACCGTGTGATACGGTTTCTTTTTTGCTATATGTTCTCGGGATAATTCAGGGAACAGCTTGCTTCCCATCCCTCTTTCATTTCTTTTATCGCTTCAGTCAGAAGCGCGATATCCTTCAGGATTTGCGCTTTGATCATTGTATCCGCACTTGATTGATATTCATCTTTCAGTTGACTTAGTTCCCTCTGGAATAGAAAAAGTGTGAGCAACTTAATCTCCCCTTTTGGTAAAACAATCATTCTCTATCTCTCTATATAGTTCTTAATACCCATGAATCTTGTAGAATAAACATAAAATTTGGCAAAAAACCTCGCCCAACTAAATTGGGCGAGGCTTTTGAATTTACGCTATTGTCTTTTGCGCCTCGAGTACTGCTACAGACTCTT
Source organism: Mesobacillus sp. (assembly GCF_047739415.1). Taxonomy (GTDB): domain Bacteria; phylum Bacillota; class Bacilli; order Bacillales; family Cytobacillaceae; genus Mesobacillus. The sequence continues at coordinate 2,414 of NZ_JBIQOE010000119.1, forward strand.
TTCTCTGGTAGTAATACCAGTTTAAGATGATTGAGAGTACATAGAAGCCAATGAAGATAAAGAATGCAGGTGCATAGCCTCCGGAAATATTGATAGACCAGCCGAACAGCTTTGGAATCAAGAATGATCCATATGCTGCGAATGCTGCGGTAAAGCCGAGCACTGGTGCTGCTTCTTTCGGAACGAAAATTCCAGGGATCATTTGGAATGTTGAACCAGAGCCGATTCCAGCCGCAATGAACAAAATCAGGAATGATACCAGGAAGCCGCTGAATTGTTTATTTCCAAGGAAGAAAATGACGCTTCCTGCTCCAGCCATCATCACGACCAATACAATCGCTGTAAGTTTCGCTCCGCCCATCTTATCAGCGAGCCAACCGCCGACAGGGCGTGCAGCTGCAGCAAGGAAGGCACCTAAGAAGGCTAAAGAGATATATTCAGGGAACTGAGATTTCAACAATAGCGGGAATGCCGCTGAATATCCAATGAAAGATCCGAATGTTGCTACGTAAAGCCATGTCATGATCCAAGTATGCTTTCTTTTTACAATGACGAATTGATCTGAGAATGATTGCTTTGTTCCAGGGAGGTTATCCATGCCGAACCATGCTGCGATTGTAACGATCGCAATCGGGATCAGCCAGATGAACGCCGCGTTTTGAAGAAAAACTTCCTGGCCATTTGATAATTTCTGTCCATCTCCAGCGATAAAAGCGAAAGTTCCAGTTGTAATGATCAATGGTGTTACGAATTGAACGACTGATACACCCATGTTTCCTAAACCGCCGTTAATACCAAGCGCTGTACCACGTGCTTTTTTCGGGAAAAAGAAGCTGATGTTGGATGATGAACTTGAAAAGTTCCCGCCACCCAGTCCACAAAGTGCTGCTAGTAAAAGCATGACTGAATATGGTGTTTCAGGATTCTGGACTGCAAATCCAATGCCAACAGCCGGAATTGCAAGAACTGCGGTTGTCAGGACCGTCCAGTTACGGCCGCCCATCATTCCTACGCCAAAAGTGTATACAAATCGTAAAGTTGCACCAACAAGACCAGGCATTGCCGCTAAAGTGAAAAGCTGCTGGTCAGTAAAACTGAAGCCAATGTCATTCAAGCGAATCGCGACTACAGACCAAATCTGCCAGACAATGAATGCGAGCATCAAGGAAGGGACCGAAATCCACAGATTCCGCTTCGCATGCTTTTTTCCTTCAGATTGCCAAAAACGATCGTCTTCAGGATTCCATGTATTTATACGAGCCATTTTAATTCCTCCATGTAATTTTGAATGGGTGTTTACAAGATTAATAAACCATTTATATCACGAAGCAGGTGTGACGTACCTCACAATTCTTTTAGTGCACACAATTCTGTCAAAAAGTCTTGAACAATTTATGACATAGGGTGATAAAAGTAAGTACCCATAAGGGTTTTACCTAATGGAAACACTCTATTTTCTAGTGCAAAAACAGGTGCAAGCACAAGAGAGTAGGATAAGAATAAGGCTGCAAATTACTTCAAAATATTGTCATAGACACATCACAAAGTTGAAACGTTCACTCTTCGATTTTGTGATTTAATAGTATATAGATTGTGAAACTGTGAGCAAAATAGAACGGAGGTAAAGTTAATGAAGTATCCGCATTTATTTGCCGTTGGAAAAATAGGCAGCTAAATTCTTAAGAACAGAGTGGTGATGCCGGCGATGGGAACACTGTTGTCCACTGCAAATGGAGAAATGACGGACCAGCAGATTCGCTATTATGAGGAAAGGGCTGTAGGAGGAGCGGGCTTAATCATCACTGAATTTACGGCAGTTGACTATGAATTGGGAAGAGGTGCAGTCAACCAGCTCAGTATTGATGAAGACCGTTTTATACCGGGATTCCGCAGGCTTGCCGACGCAATTCATACATATGGTGCGAGGGTGTTTGTCCAGCTTCACCATGCAGGAAGAGAGTCAAATTCCTATTTGACAGGAGGGAAGCAAATCGTTGCTCCAAGCCGATTACCTGTGAAGCAATTGGTGAAGAACCGAGGGAGCTGACCAACGCAGAGGTAAAGGGAATCATCCAGCAATTCGTTGACGGGGCAGCCCGCTGCCAGGCTGCCGGCATTGATGGGGTGGAACTGCATGGAGCACATGGTTACCTGATCAATCAATTCCTTAGCCCGAATACAAATGTCCGTACAGATGAGTATGGTGGCAATTTTGAAAAAAGAATGAGATTTATAGAAGAAATCATCACCGGGTCAAAGAGCGGTGTGGTGCTGATTTTCCTGTCACTGTTCGACTTAGCGTCAGTGAATTTGAAGAAGGCGGCCTGGATCTGCCTATGAGCAGGGAAATAGCCGGATATCTAGAAAAAGCAGGCGCTGATGGAATCCATGCGAGCTCGGGGAATTATAATACGATGGAATTAGAACATCCATTGAGAATGGAAATGGAGAATGTCTTTGTGATTGGTGATGCAGCAGGCAATACATCACTGGCAGATGCCACAAGAGAAGGATTTGAAAGGGCATATGCACTTGAATCATTAGTTAGGGAGCCGGCTTTGAAATAGATTTTACAAAAATAAGGGCAAAGGATCACCCGATAATAAGGTGTGAATTCTTTGCCTTTCTTTAAATATAGAGAGAGGCAGATTGCAGATTGTTATTTACCATAAAATTGAACCATGACCTTGAAAACTATAGGCTTTTTCAACATTTAATGTTAGACTGCAATAGTTAATCGGGAATACTAACGGTACAGTTTTCTATAGGAGGATTTTTAATGCTTAACAATGATATAATGATCCGTTTGAGGTACGCGCTGGATATCAAAGATACTGATATGGTAGAGATATTCAAGCTAGGCGGCGTAAACGTGACGAAGGACGATGTCCGCATGATGCTGCAGAGAATTGATGAAGATGAGTATGGGGATGAAGATGTACCTGAGGACTACATAAGAATCAATAACGCGATGATGGAGCAGTTTTTGAATGGCATGGTTACTTTTAAAAGAGGGAAGCGGCCGGGGGAGACTGGTGCTCCGCCACTAACCGGGGAGACTGTGAATAACCAGCTTTTGAAAAAAGTGAAGATTGCCCTGTCGCTCACAAGCGAGGATATGCTCGAGATCTTTGACCTTGCCGGAGTCCGCGTGTCTAAGGGTGAGCTCGGTGCGATTTTGAGAAAAGAAGGGCATAAGAACTATCGGGAATGTGGCGATAAATTCGCGCGGAATTTCCTGAAGGGCTTGGCCTTGAAATTCCGTGGATAGAAATCTTAAGAGACGGTTCTCATGAAGCATGAGAACCGTCTTCTTGTTTGTTGAGCCTTATTTCTTTGATTTTCTGACGCTGTTCCTCTGGCCACCATGCTCCACAATCATCGGAGACCACACAGGCGGCACATTTTTCAAGGTCATAGACTTTCATCCCGCTGATAGGCGGGGAATAGAGGTGGAGGGTGACGAGTCTGCTATTTCCGTCTGCTTGCATTTTATGAATACCTTTCTGTGGAGCATAGAAGAATTTTCCCTGATGGTGGTACTCCTTGAACAGCTCCTTTGGCAGGCTGTTGCCATTAACCTCGTAAACTGAATTAACAGAAGTCCCATTAAGGACCTCGATCCAGCCATGAGAATCACCGTGGTCATGCGGAGCACAATCTAAATCAGACCAGTTCATCACCAGAAGCTCTACTTCCTCGCTTTTATACAGAAGTTTTCGGTAATAAGGCTTACCGGAAGCTGATTGGAGATAGGGCTTCAATTCATCTACAGACATATTGATCTTAGCCAAGGCTTCCTTCATCTCGTGTTTGGAAGGATCTATTAGTGAATCTAACACATTTTTCGCATGAGGATTTATAGTCATAGGCACTCCCACCTTCTTTATTTTTTTAAAATAGCACTCGCCACTAAACGTGCAAGACCACCATTGACAATAACCACTCCAATAATAATTATGATTCCGCCAATCGCACTTATGAGGATGAATTTTTCATGTAGAAGAAAAATAGCAGCAATCAGGGTGACCAGCGGCTCAAGGTATAAGAAAATGGATACCTTTGAAGCATCCAATACCTCTAGTGCTTTTCCCCAATACCAATACCCAATTCCAGAAACAAAAATCGCAAGGAACAGCAGATGGGCCCAATCTGTCTGTGTCAGCATGGGCAGAGATTCCCAGCCTCTGTTGCGGATGATAAAAGGGAGAGTGAGCATAAAGCCGGTTAAGCTCATGTAAAATGTCACTACGAGAGCGGGATAGGGGATGCGCAGCTTTTTTAAAAGGATGGAATAGATTGCCCAGTTCAGCGTACTCAGGATCATCAGGATGAAGCCAATATTCATGGAGAACTCGAAGGAATGACCGCTTCTTGTTGTTGTGACAAGAAAGACACCTACAATCGCGATTATCATTCCAAATCCCTTTTTTACATTCATCTTCTCATGTAAAAATAAAACCGACAGGACCACAGTGAAAATCGGAGCGAACGAAATTAGCCATCCTGCAGACGACGCATTGATGGTCAACAGAGCGGTTGCCTGCAGAAGTTGATGAACGAAGACACCGAGAATTCCAAGGACAATCAAATGTGGAATGTATCCTGCAGATATACGCAGCCTGGAGCGGGTAAACAGTAAAATTACCAGTAAAAACAGCGCCCCGAGTCCAAAGCGGAGTACCATTAATGAGTATGGGTCCAGCTTTTCGAGTACGGCTTTTATTGATACAAATGACACTCCCCAAAAACTGATTGATAATAAAGCATAAAAAGAAGCAGTAAGCTTGGAACGAAACGGAATCATTGCGAGGAATCCTTTCTGATGGACAAGTTTTCTACTAGTCTATGCTTGTCCTGCAGAAAGAAGAATGGATGAAAAAATATCCAATTTTATTTACAAAATAATGTAAACCTGAGATAATGAAGCAAATGATTGAGGAGGGAAAGTAAGTTTATGGAACCAACATCTAATTGCTAATTATTAATTTAATTAATAAGGATTTTGTATTGAGTATAAAAATGCCTATTTACGTAGGTTTATTTCGTTATGCTCTTTATGGAATACGGCAATTAGAAGATAACTTACTTTACTGAATCGTGATACGGATATTTTGGCATGGGCTTATTTGTGCTTGCTGAAAATGTTGATTCAAGACTGTAGGGAGAGCATTCTTCTTATGGTCTTTTTTATTTGGACTGGAACCTGGCAATATTTTCGGCTTTTGAAATCACGGTAAAAGGGAAAAGAGCCAATTATTAAAGAATTTAATAGTAAATAAGTTCTTCTTTGTGCTGTCCATAAAAAGTGTAGCTTCATTATGGATGAAAGAAGGAATTTGCATGTTAGAACTGAAAGTACACGGAATTAAAAAATATATGGAAGCGACACTGGTCGTGAACAGTTTTACATTGGAGGCATTTGAAGGAGATAAGGTTGGGATTGTCGGGGCGAACGGCAGCGGCAAGAGTACGGTTCTTAAGGTGATTGCCGGAATCGAACACATGCATTACTATCCTGGCTATCCGCAGACCTCGAGCCCTGGATATGATGAGGGATTGATTCATCGGCCGAGAGGAGCGTCGTTTGCTTACCTTGAACAGATGCCGTCTTATCCTGCCGGCTTGAAAGTGATCGATGTGCTGAATCTGGCTTTTGAAGAAGTTCATGCTATTGAAAAACAGATGCGTGAAATCGAGGAGCAGATGCAGGAATTGGAGGATGAGGCTCTGGATAAAGCGCTGAATAAGTACAGTGACCTGGTTAATTTATTTGAGGCGAGGGGCGGTTACGAGCAGGAGGAGAAGTTAAGCAAGGTTTGCACCGGGCTTAAGTTTACCGAAAGCTTTTTACAAAAGGATTTTGACTTGCTTAGCGGCGGGGAGAAAACGACGGTAGGATTGGGGAAAATCCTGATTCATCAGCCGGATATCCTGCTGCTGGATGAGCCGACGAATCACCTTGATATGGAGTCAATCGAATGGCTGGAAGGCTTTTTGAAGAATTATAAGGGAATTGTGCTGATTGTCTCGCATGACCGCTATTTCCTCGATAATGTCGTCAATAAAATCGTCGAGATCGAGGACATGGAAACCATCAGCTACAGGGGCAATTATTCCGCTTTTATCAGCCAAAAAGAAGAGAATATGCGGGTGCAATATGAGCAGTTCCGCGAGCAGCAGAAAAAGATCAACAATATGGAGAAGCAGGTCACGAGTCTTCGCGACTGGGCATTGAGGGCGGACAATAACAAGTTTTTCAGACGAGCGGCGAGCATCCAAAAGAAGCTTGATAAAGTGGACCGTATTGATAAGCCGGTTTTTGAACGAAGGAATATGAGGCTTCATTTTAGCGATGCGATGAGGTCGGGGAAGGAGACGATCAAGGCGATCGGTGTTTCCAAGCGCTATGAGGATAAGGTGATTTTTGATGGTGCTGATCTGATGGTTCATTACGGTGAGCGTGTTGGTCTTGTTGGGCCGAATGGCAGCGGCAAGACGACCTTTCTGAAGATGCTTTTGGGCGAGGAACAGCCTGATGCAGGTGTCGTGGAGTTAGGCGCGAACGTGATGGCCGCTTATCTGCCTCAGAAGATTGTTTTTGCGAACGAAGAGCTGACTGTGCTTGAATGCTTCCGTGAGGACATCTCGATTGTCGAGGGTAAAGCCCGCGAGTACCTGGCGAAGTTCATGTTTTACAAAAAGAGTGTCTTCAAAAAGGTGAAGTTCCTGTCAGGCGGGGAGCGGATCAGACTTAAGCTGGCGATGCTGATGTTCCAGGATATCAATTTGCTGATTCTAGATGAACCAACAAATCACCTGGATATTGACTCAATTGAAACGCTCGAAGCAGCATTGGAGGATTTTAACGGTACGATATTCTTCATTTCACACGACCGCTATTTCATCAATAAAATTGGTGAGCGTGTGATTGCAGTTGAGGATGGCAGTTTGAAGAGCTATGAAGGGAACTATGATGATTACAAAAGGGAGAGAGCCGCGCTTGAAGTGGTGCCGATTGTGAAGGAGAAAAAGGAAAAGATGCAGCGAGTGGCGCAGCCGGACCCAGGTGCGAAGCTTTTAAAAAGGATTGAAAACCTGGAGAAAAAAATCACGGAGCTTGATCTGGTGATGGGAGTCAAACAGGATTATGAGGAGCTGGATCAGCTGTATAGCAGGAAGCTGCAATTGAATAGCGAGCTTGAGCTGGCAATGGAAATGTTGTTGAGTACCGGCGAGTAAGGAAGTGGAAGCATGAATTTTTTCATGCTTCTTTTTTTAGTGGTAATAAACACTATAAATATGTTGAAAATGTAGTAATTTTTACCCTCAAAAAGGAATATTTATGGTATAAATAATAGGTAAAAAGTTATAGGGGGATTTAAATGACATTATATGGTTTATTAGTGCTTATTCATGTCATCGCGGCCGTTGTTGGTTTAGGAGCGAGCTTTGGAATGCCGGTTGTCGCCAAGTTCGGTGCTAAATCAGTAACCAATGCAAAAGTATGTTTTGAGATTAATAAGAAGATAGAGGTATTTGCCAAGGTAGGGTCGCTCACCCTGTTGGCCAGCGGGATTTTGATGGCAATCGTCAACCCAACATTGTGGTCGCAAGGATGGTTCATCGGATCATTGATCATTTACATACTCATCCAGCCAATTGTCGCCGGTATACTGCCAAAAACGGTCGAAAAACAGGTCGATCTCGTCATGAACAGCGAGGGTGGCGAATTATCGCCTGAATATCACCAGCTGGATAAAAAAGTCGCAAAGCTGAACGGCATCGCGCATGTTGCAGCCGTTGTACTCATCGTCCTTATGTCAACAAAACCATTCTAGGGGGAAATGAACATGCAAGCAAAGCCAATGTTTTATGATGGACACGGAGAAAACAAACAGGTAACAGGTGCTGCAGGTACACAGGCATCAAGTGTCGTGATCACTGAAGAAATGAGGAAGTTCATCGGCGGAAATCCTTATGTGTTTGTGAAATAGGTTTATTAGGGAAAGTGCTAGCCATTTGGGCTGGCGCTTTTTTTGTTTTTCAGACAGGTTCGTGGCCGAAAGAGGAAAAGCTGTCAGAAGTAATAGCAACTTCAGACAGCTTTGGAGCTGAACGAGGAAAAGCTGTCAGAAGAAGGAGGAACTTCAGACAGGTTTGGGGCTGAACGAGGAAAAGCTGTCAAGAAAACGAAGGAATCATGACAGGTTTGAGTTCACCAGGCCAAAAGCTGTCAAGAAAACAGAGGAATCATGACAGGTTTGGGGTCAAGAGGCTAAAAGCTGTCAAGAAAACGAAGGAATCATGACAGGTTTGGGGTCAAGAGGCTAAAAGCTGTCAAGAAAACGAAGGAATCATGACAGGTTTGAGGTCACCAGGCCAAAAGCTGTCAAGAAAACGAAGGAATCATGACAGGTTTGTGGTCATGAGACCAAAAGTTGTCAAGAAAACAGAGGAATCATGACAGGTTTGGGGTCAAGAGGCTAAAAGCTGTCAAGAAAACGAAGGAATCATGACAGGTTTGAGGTCACCGGGCCAAAAGCTGTCAAGAAAACGAAGGAATCATGACAGGTTTGAGGTCACCAGGCCAAAAGCTGTCAAGAAAACGAAGGAATCATGACAGGTTTGTGGTCAT
>NZ_JBIQOE010000120.1:0-21176 GCF_047739415.1 Mesobacillus sp.
TAAAAGCCTTCCTTCTTAAAATACCTTTTTCTTTCTTTAGGTCATTTATCGATACACCGGTAATATAAGAAAGAAACGCTGGATACAAAGGAAGGGAACAAGGTGAAATAAACGATAAAAGACCGGCTCCAAATGCAAGAAGTAAATTTAATTGTTCCATAATGATACCACCTGACTATGGCTTAATAAGTTCCATATAATTTGCTATATCCCTTTCGGTCATACTTCCTGTTATTACTTTTACTACTTTTCCGTTCTAATCGATCAAAAATGTTGTAGGAATTGGGGTTATGTCATAAGCTTCGGGCACAGTTCTATCTTTATCTTTAAGAATAGGGAATGTAAGACCATGCTTTTTTACAAACGATTCAATAGCAATATCACTTTCTCCAATATTAACAGCTAAAATCTCCACACCAAGATTTTTGTAATGACTATACTGTCTTTCCATATAATGCATTTCCTTTTCACATGGCTTACACCAAGTACCCCAAAAATTTAGAAAAACTCCTTTTCCTTTTAATTCAGAAAGTTGAACATTGTTACCTTTCATATCTTCAAGTATAAAATGAGGTGCTTGCTCCCCTGCTTGAATCCTTATTTTTTCAGTAAAAAAGTTTTGGTAGTAATTCATGAAGGGAAGTCATAGAATTATTTTATTTTAGTAAACCCTATTTCTGCCTTCTTATATTTCATAGATTAAGTGAAGGGTTGACATTTTCCATCAATAATTATAATCTAGAAATGCAAGTTACTCAAATGTTTATTTGAATGATGATGCTCACAACAAATAATAACAGAAACTCTATAATATTGAGGTGACAATTTTGTATTGGATTGCTCTTATAACATTAATAATTGACCAACTTGCTAAATATATGACCAGGAACTTTATGGAATATGGTCAAACTATTCCTATAATTAATAATTTTTTTCATCTAACCTCCCATCGTAATGCAGGAGCTGCATGGGGGATTTTTTCGGGACAAAAATTCTTCCTAATTAGCATTGCTTTTATTGCAATAATCGGAATTATCTTCTATTCTCGGAAGGTTACAGATAAACTAACACGGGTAGCTCTTGGTTTGTTTATTGGAGGTGCAGCTGGAAATGTTACAGATCGATTAATTTTCGGAGAAGTCACGGATATGTTTGATATACAATTTATAAATTACCCAATATTCAACACAGCAGATGTCTTTCTAGTTAGTGGAGCTATATTGCTGCTAATTAGTACTTATAGAGAATCAAAAGTATCCAAAATCAATCCTATTAAATGAGAATGGAACAATAAGTGTATTTTATTCAAGAGATAACTCTAAGCCATTAAAAACGTGTTTCTTCAGTCCCCTAATAAACTAAAAGTGAGGCTTTACACATCTACTTAAAATTCATCGGGAGAATTATATGTTTATTTTTTTAGCAGGGGTCTCACTCACTCTTTTTCTTCTTTTATCAAAATTAAGAGCATCTAAACTTATTGCTTCAACTTATAAAAAAGCAGCTTTTGTTTATTCTGTTTTATTTTTGATTCTATTTTTTATAAGTAGTTATGGCTATATAAAGGAAGAAGGATTTTACCCTTTTTCCTATTTAGAAGAAAATCATATGACATCAAAACCTGTCAACGTTACATTACATTCAGAAAAGCATAATAATCTATCATTAAAAAAGCTAGAATTTAAGAAAAGTGTCCTTTTAAGTGCTCCAATTATCTCTCAGCTTCCAGAATTACCAAGAGGATGTGAAGTTACATCGCTGACAATGCTACTTCAATCCGCGGGTGTTGCAGTGGATAAAATGTATTTGGCAAAGATAGTTAAAAAAGATTCTACTCCTTATCGAAAAGAGGGAGATAAAGAGTATTTTGGGAACCCTAATAGTGGTTTTGTTGGAAACATGTACACATTAACTCAACCAGGCTATGGTGTGTACCACGGTCCAATACGGGAATTAGCTCAAATATATTTACCTGAAACAATTATTGATATAACAGGAAGCGATTTAAGTACGATTAAATATTATCTTAATCTTGGATCGCCAGTATGGGTTATTACAAATACCTTATATAATGAATTGCCTGAAGATAAATTTGAAACATGGATTACTCCAACAGCCTAATTGAAATCACATATAAGCTACACTCTGTATTAGTGACAGGATATGACCAAAGCTATATTTACTTTAATGATCCACTAACAAACACAAAGAATAAAAAGGCCAAAATAGCAGACTTTGAAGCTGCATGGGTGCAACTGGGTAGACAAGCAATTACTTATATCCAATAGTTAGTTGGTTAAGATAGATTCCATTATTTGAAAGAAGAAAAACAAAAGTCCCTACTGTTAACCAGAGGGACTTTTGAAGATTTTTTTTAATTTATTAAACTCAAAAGGGCACTGAAAGTTTCGTTCTCCACCATGATATAGATTCCTAAACCAATAAAGACAATGGGTATAATCCACCTACCGTAATTCTCTAAGGTTTCAGAGACATGTTTAAAAGCTGCCAAACGATATCCAATAAAACACCAAATTGCCACCATAATAAAGAAAGTAATAACCGTTACTGCTAATTGGTTCATGGTTAAAGTTGAGAAGAAAGGAACATATATTCCAATGTTATCTCCGCCATTAGCAAATGTTATAAATGCTACACTTAAAAAGACACTATTATACTTTCAAGAATTTAAACTTGAAAGAATTGCATTTTCATCCTCATCTTCTCCCTTTATAAACAACATAATTCCTAAATAGATTGGAATTAGTCCAAGTAATCCTACCCATTTCTCTGGAATTAACATAACTCCAAAAGTTCCTTAGAGACTAACTACTACTAACAAGGCAAAACCTAGATATTGTCCAATAACTATATCCTTAGGGGATATATGCTTATACTCTGTCTGCATACCTTTTAAACCTTCACTCGTTTTCACCTGTGCTTTTGCCTGTGAGAATAGCAGCATCAAAACAAAAATATCATCAATATTGGTAACTATAAATGCCCCTATTGCAGAAATAACGTTCAAAATTAAAGTCAATTACATCAACCCACTAACTGATTTTTTATTACGATAATTTAATTGATAAGACTTATAGCTGGGAGTTATTTGTCGCTAATTTCAAATTGTACTGAATTAGAATTTAGGCTTATATATTTCCCTTAAGTTATTTTTTATTTAACATATGAATAGCATGTCCCATAACTCCTTCGGCTGCTTCCATAAGTGGTTCAGGTAAAGTTGGGTGTGCATGAATTGTAAGGCTGAGATCTTCTGCAGTTGCCCCTGACTCAATTGCAAAAACTGCTTCAGCAATAAGAGATGATACTTCTGGCCCTACCATTTGAACACCTAACAACCGATTTGTCTCCTTATCCGCCACAACTTGGACAAAACCATCAGCATCTGAAACAGATAAAGCTCTGCCGTTAGCTTGGAATGGAAAACGACTAGAAACTGTTTCATATCCTTCTTCCTTTGCTTCCTTCTCCGTTAAACCTGTATAAGCTACTTCCGGATCGCTGAAAATAACAAAAGGCATTGCCTGAAAATCAATCACACTTGTTAGCCCACTTATTACCTCTGCAGCTATCTTACCTTCATAACTAGCTTTATGAGCAAGGAGGTAACCACCAGCACAGTCACCAATCGCATATACATGTTCAACATTCGTTTGACATTTATCATTTATCTTAATAAAACCGCGTTGGTCTAATTCAACCCCGATATTTTCCAATCCAATTTTTCCTGTGTTTGGTTTTCTTCCAATGGAAACTAAGCAATAATCCCCTTTAACTATCTCTTCCTTCCCATTAACCTGAACTTGAACGTTTATTTCATCGCCTGTATTTTCTCCGCCTTGGACTAAAGCATTCGTAATAACTGTGATTCCAAGTTCCTTTAAATGACGTTTCACAACATTTGTAAGCATAGGGTCCGTACCTGGAAGAATTGTATCTGATCCCTCAAGAATTGTTACTTTAGCCCCGAATTTAGCATAAGCCGTTCCCAACTCCAAACCGATATAACCACCACCTACTACAACTAAATGCTTCGGCACTTCTTGAAGCATCAATGCTTCAGTTGAAGAGATGATTCTTTTTCTATCAAATGGCATACTTTTTAACTCAGTCGGTAAAGAACCTATCGCAAGAATTAAGTCTTTGTATGAAAAGAATTGTTCTTCGTTACCAATTTTGATTTTGGCAACATAGGGTTCAGTGAGATAAGCTTCCCCACTAATGACTTCTACTCCATTGCCTTTCAGTAAAGTCCGAACTCCATTCGTTAGTTTATTCACTATACCGTCCTTCCACTTCACTACTTCTGGCATTTCTACTTCTACTTCACCAGAAACCTTTATTCCCATTGAGTTGGCATGTTTTATGTGTTTCACTCGTTCAGAAGCACTAATAAGAGCCTTTGAAGGTATACAGCCACGGTTAAGGCAAACCCCTCCTAATTCTGCTTTATCCACCAAAACCACTTTTTTCCCTAACTGAGCAGCACGTATGGCAGCTACATAACCTCCTGAGCCTGCACCTATAACTAATAAATCTACATCCTTTTTTCCTTCAACAGTCATTTCAGTTTCCTCCTTCGATCTTATAAAAAATGAAAAGAATTATTTTATTAAGGATAAAAGTGTTTTTTCTCCATATTTATACCAATATGTAATAATAAAAACTGATGTTTTACTTATACCCAATCTTTCTATTTTTAATTAGGCTAGAGGTTTAGAAGATACACTATTAATGAAATTTATTTTTTAGAAAAGGGCTTTCCAATCTGTCTAGAAAGCCCTTTTTAACCTTTTTTCCTTTATTCTTTCACTCTCATTAGCCGCAAACTATTTAGCGCTACCAAAAGGGTTGCGCCCATATCAGAAAGGATGGCAATCCAGAGCGTTAGCCAACCAGGGATAACCAATAGTAAGGCAATAAATTTAATAGCAATTGCAAAAGTAATGTTAGCTTTGATTATATTAAGAGTTTTCCGGCTAAGTTTTACAGTGAATGGAAGTTTTCTTAAATCGTCTCCCATTAGAGCAACGTCTGCAGTTTCTAAGGCTGTGTCTGTACCAGCTCCACCCATGGCAATCCCAACTGTTGAGGCCGCCAATGCAGGTGCATCATTGACCCCATCTCCTACCATAGCTACGTTGCCATACTCGGATCTCAACTGTTTAATAAAATCTAATTTGTCCTGTGGCATTAATTCTGCCTCTATATCAGATACTCCAACCTGCCCTCCGATAGCATTAGCAGTTCCTTTGTTATCACCTGTGAGCATAATTGTTTTTTTGATTCCAAGTTGATGTAACTTTTGAATAATTTCCTTACTTGATTCACGAACTTCATCAGCAACTGCAATAACTGCAAGTATTTCTATTTCGGTTCCAATAATCATGGCTGTCTTACCTTGATTTTGAAGAGTAGTAACATTTTGCTCTAAGTCTTGATCGAAATCATTAGTCAATAATTCCTTAAAGAGTTTCGGGCTACCGATATAATAAGTCGTCCCGTTTACAATACCCTTTATACCCTTTCCTGTGATAGAAGAGAAATCCTCTACTGGTACGCCAGAATAAGTAATGTTTTCTTCTTCTGCTTTTTTCATGATGGCTGAAGCAAGTGGGTGCTGAGAACGATACTCCAATGCAGTAATGATGGATAGTAATTCTTTTTCATTTATCTGTTTGTTCAACACATTATAATCAGTTACAGCTGGGACTCCTTTTGTTAAGGTACCTGTTTTATCAAAAGCAATAGCCTTTAAGGCACCCATTTCTTCTAGATACACTCCTCCTTTTACAAGGACACCCTTTTTCGCAGCATTTCCGATCGCCGAAACAATAGAAATAGGAGTCGATATGACCAACGCACAAGGACAACCAACAACAAGAACAGCTAATCCTTGATAAACCCATGTTTCCCAACTGCCATCAAAGAATAAAGGAGGGACTATAGCAACTAATGCTGCAATGATCATAATGATCGGTGTGTAATATTTTGCGAATTTATCAACAAATGCTTGCGAAGGAGCGCGCTCCCCTTGTGCTTCCTCTACAAGATGAATAATTTTAGAAATCGTTGTATCTTCTACAAGTTTCGTTATTTTTACTTCAAGTAATCCTTCTTCATTTAAGGTACCTGCAAATACTTCATCATCCACCGTTTTCTCAACAGGGACTGATTCACCTGTAATAGCTGCTTGGTTAACGGCAGAGTTCCCACTTACAACTACACCATCCATCGCAATCTTTTGACCAGGTTTTACAATCATGATATCCCCAACAGCGATATCATCAACATGAATCATTATTTCTTGTCCATTACGTCTAACAAGTGCCTCTTTAGGAGCGATATCCATTAATGAACGAATCGATTGTCTTGCTCTATCCATAGAGAATCGCTCAAGTGCTTCACTGATTGCAAAGAGAATAACAACAATGGCAACTTCTGCCCATTCTCCAATAATAGCACCACCTATAACAGCCACTGTCATAAGGGTTTTCATATCAAATTCAAAACGTAGTAAGTTTTGCAAACCAACTTTAAAAAGTGATAATCCTCCGATAAACATGGATGCTAAAAACAATAAGGTAGTAACAACGTTCTCTTCTCCATTCACATACGAGGAAAGGTAACCAAAGGCAATCAATAAGGAAGCATAAAGTAGAGTACTATGCTTTTTATAAAACGGCACTTTATCTTCTTTAGTATCTTCTTTTACCTCTTGTGATGCTTGGCGAGCAGATTTTTCAGGAGTTACTTTAAGATTCTCAAATGCACCTGCTTTTTCTAATTCTTCAATCGTTGCATTACCATAAACAGCAATTTTAGATGCACCAAAATTTACTTTTGCATCCTCAACTCCAGGAAGCTGTTTTACATTATTCTCAAATTTCCCTGCACAGTTTGCGCATGTAAATCCATCAACACGGTATACGTTTTTGTCCTCCTTAACCTCTGGTTTAGCTTCACGTCTTGGTTTTTCAGGAGCCACTTTAAGATTCTCGAATGCACCTGCTTTTTCTAGCTCTTTAATTGTTGCATCACCGTAAACGGATATCTTAGATGCTCCAAAATTCACTTTTGCATCCTGTACTCCTGGGAGTTTTTTAACATTATTTTCAAACTTTCCTGCGCAATTTGCACATGTAAACCCCTGAACACGATAAACATTTTTTTCAGCCTCTAATGCTTTTGCTTCAGACAATTTTAACGACCTCCTTCTGGTGTGCAAATGCAACCTTTAATAGTTGCTTTACATGATCATCATCTAATGAATAGTAGACTAACTTACCTTCTTTTCGATATTTAGCTAATCCAAGATTTTTAAGTAGCCTCAAGTGGTGAGAGGTTGTGGCAGTTGTAGCACCAACAATATTCGCTACATCACATACACACAATTCATCTTCTAAAGAGAGAGCATACGCAATCTTAATCCTAGTATCATCCGATAATGCTTTAAAAATTTTGGCTACTTCCAAAGGATTTTGTTGGAGTAGTTTATTTTTACCTTTTTTGACTTTTTCTTCATCTATACACGTAACTTCACATGCATCATTTTGCAAATTTTCCACCTCACATCAATCAAATATTCATTTAAATATTATTATAAAAGAACACAAACAAATAGTCAAATATATGTTTGAATATAATTTACATAAAAATCAAGTTTTCTTTAGTTTACAGTTATTAATTATTTTTATAACTGAATTTAATTTCCATTTTATGTTGGGACACACAAAGGGAATATCGTCAGAATACAGTTAAAAACAATATATAAGCCCATTTCTCTCTTTGTTTAGAGAAAAACGGGCTTTTCGACTCTCCATTAATATTAGTGGATTTAATTATTAAACTGACTTCCGTAATTGTGGAATCAACTTTTTTAATTATCTTGTTCGGCTAATGGCGAACGTAATAAGCTATTATATTTAATTATAACTTTCGTTTAACATTCTTTAGTACTACTTTGCTGTGGGGAATACTTGGTATGCTCACCATGCTGTAACTTAAATCCTGGTTAGGAACTTCATATTCCATTCGGTTAGCAAGATAATCAAGACTTACTTTCATGACTTCAATGGTGACCCACTCTCCAGCACAGCGATGCCCCATAAAGTAATCACCACCACCTTGCGGAATAAAGCTAAAAGGGCTGCCTTCCCATTTTGCAAACCTATCAGGATTGAACACATCAGGATTATCCCAAATTTCAGGGTCGTGATTTGTGCCAAAAAGATCCAGTAAAGTTAATGTGCCTTCTTCAAATTTATAGCCGTTCCAGGTGAAATCTTTTTTTACCAATGCTACGACAAACGGAAAAAACGGATAAAAACGGCGAACTTCCTGTACAAACATCTGAGCATACTTTTCATCACGGGCTTCAAGTTTCTCCCTTTCTTCTGGAAAATAGTGCAATGCCAACGCAGTGAAATTGATGAATATAGCAATCGCCACAATAGGTCTCAAGATATTGATCACTTCCACAGCAGCAGTCTCAGTACCCAGAAGATTCCCTTCTAAATCGCGATGCCAGGCAAATCTATGTAAAGCTGTATCTTCTGGAGGATTTATTTCCCCATTACGCACCTTATCAACTAACTCTCCAATCCAATTTTCTATTTTATTCCGTGCATTTCTACCTAACCAATGGTTTGGGCCAACTGCAGCTGGAGACTCGAACATCGCTGCCAAGTCTTTTGTCATTTCCTTAACACCCTCTTCTTCCAACGGGACGCCTGCCCACTGACAGGCTGTTCTACATAGTACTTCTTTTACTTCTTCATAAAGAATAATTTCATCAATCTGTTCCCATTTATTTATTGCTGTCTCCCATTGTTTTTTTATAATGTTTGTTAGACTTTGAAGTCCCTCTGGAGACATGATGGACATAAACATTTCTTTCCGATGTTTGTGATCTTGTCCATCCAACGCCTGAACACCATTCTTCCCGAATAATGTTTGAACCGTCCGTTTCGGTGCTGCATCTTTTCTCTTGAATTTCTCAGTGTCATAAAAAACTTCTGCAGCATCTTTTCCTATCATGCAGATAGCTTTCTTACCCAGTAATCGAGTCTCAAAAACATTAGAATTAAAACTTTGACGTCTGTTCAAA
The DNA here is from genome assembly GCF_047739415.1 of Mesobacillus sp. Classification (GTDB taxonomy): domain Bacteria; phylum Bacillota; class Bacilli; order Bacillales; family Cytobacillaceae; genus Mesobacillus. The sequence continues at coordinate 9,131 of NZ_JBIQOE010000120.1, forward strand.
ATGTACTTATATCCTTCTCTTATAAGGCTTAAGCTATGATCTATTCCTTCTTCCCGAGGCATTTGATTTATATCTGTCATATCATTCATCTCCATTTTCATTAATGAGGATTATATTTTTTGTAACTTTCCCTTTTTACTCAAAAAAAAACCGATCTGTCCCATCCGTGTTCAATTTGATACCTTTTATAACCTTCTTAACGAGAAGGACTTCTAATTGCTCTTAGTCAGGGCTCAGTCATCTTCTTTAATTTATGAGACATTCTTCTATTCATAATAGAACCTATTGTAAATTGATAAAGGCAATTCCCATAAACGAACGTTTCAGGGAAAAATTCAACCTATCTATAATTCACTTAATTTTTCTTGTTTCCTAATCGCTAAACCCATTCCTTTATCATCTTCCCTAAAATTGACTTAGAATCCGAATTAGGGAATAATTTTTCCGTAGGAATGGGGAAAATATTTGGATATGCTCGTATTTCTACACAAGATCAAAATTTTGATTTTCAAATTGACGCATTAGAGAAAACAGGCTCAGCTGTTAATTTACAAGAAAAAATGACGGAAACGAAAAAAGAACGCCCGGAATTAGAGCAACTCCTTAAAGCGAGATTCTGTGGTGGTTTATAAATTGGATCGTATTTCAAGGTCCACAAAGCACCTTATCTAGTTGGCCGAAACCTTTGAAGAAAAAAAGGCCAGTTTTATTTCCATACAGGCTAGTATTGATACGTCTATAAATATGGGACGTTTTTTCTTCCGAACAATGGCGAGTATCGCTGAATTTAGAACGAGATATTATCAGTGAACGTACAAAATCAGGATTAAAATCTGCCAGAATGACGGAATATAGCAAATGCCTTAGTCAGCCTGGACACTCGCCTCGAGACACATATTGTTACCCACTAAGATATTTTAAATGGCTCTATACAACAAAAAAGCTTGCAGGAGGCTCTGCAAGCTTAAGGTTTCTAGTACTAATGATGTCTGGCATGGTCAATTATTTGTTTCAAGACACCCATTACGTGTTCATCATCGCACGAATATATCATGGAAGTACCTTCTCTTCTGTACTTTACTAATCTTAAATTTTTAAGGAATCGTAACTGATGCGAAACAGTTGATTGGAGCATCTCCAGTTGTTCAGCAATTTCGTTGACTGATTTTTGTCCTTTTGATAATAGGTGAAGGATCTTGATCCTAGTAGGGTCAGATAACGCTTTAAAAGTTTGCGATACTATAAACAGCGTCTCTTCATCCAAGGTGTTTTCAAGATTCACCATATCAACTGGTTCATGTTCTGATTTCTTCAATTCGTTCACCTCAAGGTTTTATAAGGTTCATTATATCACAGCATGGCCAGCTATTCGAAGTCAATTTAACTGCTTACCAGGTTGATATCACCATGATCATTAACTTTATTGAACCAAGTGCAATAGCTAATATGATTAGCAATCTTGACATGGAAACGGTCCCAATACTTTTCCAGATAATTTCGTATAAAGCTATATAACTTATAGTCCCTATTGCCGCTCCTATTACCAGTGTATAAAACTTAAGCGGGACGACAGGTATAGTTTGACCTGCAAAGGTTGTTAAACCGACGCCAAAAGACAAGATGGCACAGGAAATCCAGAAAATGGTGGAACTTAGTTTATTTTGGAGGATGGCTCCCATTAATATTACTCCTTCTGGAATATGATGAAGGACTATGGCTATCGTTAAATAAAATGTGTCGACTTCTTCATTAAAGAAGCTTAGACCGAGTGCAAACCCCGTTGGTATACTATGGGTATACAGCGCCAAAAATAAAAGGATGAAGGCTGACCATCCCGTCTGGGCTTTGTGATTGAACTGGCGAAAAAAACGGTCAATTGTCAAGATGAGCAATACTCCTGAAGAAATCCCTATAAAAACCCCTAAATGATCTAATCGAACCAGCGCTTCTGGAATTAAGTCGAATGTGATTAAGCCTAATAAAAGACCGCCACAGAATAAATGAATAGATTGATGATTCATTTTCCATTTCTTATTAATGAAAAATGTCATGTATCCCCCAAACAGGAGGCCCAGGAAAACGATCCATGCTAATATGGCACTTACATTTGCAGGTTGCAATCCATCCTCACACCTTCCGGCCAAAACTTCTTTAAGATGTATATTCAATTTTTCAATGGACATGCTGATTGATTTGTTGATTGAAAATGGCATTTCCAGTTTTAGCGAAGCCAAGGAGGGAAAAGAGAAGTAAAAAAAGGAGCAGGACAGCTTATGGGTAAAAACAAACACAAAAGTATGGGAGTTGCCTTTTTTCTAAATCTTTCATTCACCATTATAGAAATTATAGGAGGAATCTTGACAGGAAGTATCGCCATCATTTCTGACGCGATACACGATTTGGGAGATTCAATCTCCCTTGGGATGTCATGGTACCTCGAACGGAAGGCTAGTAGGAAACCCAACGATAAATACACCTTTGGATATAAGAGATTATCCTTGATGGGGTCATTGCTGAATGCAGCAGTCCTTATTTTCGGCTCCCTCTATGTATTGATTGAGGCTGGAAAAAGGTTATTTGAACCCGTGTCTCCGAACTCTCAGGGAATGTTTTGGCTTGCGATTCTTGGTATAGCGATAAATGGATATGCAGCATATCGTGTAAAAAAAGGGGAAAGTGGAATGAACCAGAAAATGCTTTCATGGCATTTATTGGAGGATTTACTCGGGTGGATTGCAGTCTTAGTAGTCAGTATCATCATGCAATTCAAAGAAATTCCTATTTTAGACCCTATTCTTTCCATTGGGATCACCCTATTTGTACTTTACCATGTAATTAAAAATCTCAAGAAAACACTTATCATTTTGATGGATGCGGTCCCTCAAGAAGTTAATCTCAAGGACATGAAGGATCAGTTCCTGAATCTAGAATATGTTATGGGTATTCATAATTTGCACTATTGGTCCCTTGACGGTAAAGCGAGTGCATTCTCCATCCACCTTGTCGTCCAAGAAAAATTGGAAAATGGACAGGAAGAAATAATTAGGAATAAAATCAGCCAAATCTTGAAGAACAATGATGAAAATATTGACTTCATTTCGATTCAGGTCGAACGTGGACGAAAAACATGATAAGAAGAATAAAAAGCGCAAGCGCCTCGTTCAGCCCCGACAAGCGCTGGAGGGCCGACCGGTGAAGTCGTTCTTTGACTTCATTGTGCGGACCGAAGCGTCTCGAGGGGCTAGGCGCTGAAGCTGGATTAAGAAAACTTCATGAAGTTTTCCACAACTCAAAAATTTTATAGTTTCCTCACTAGCGTTGCGTAAAAGTTTTGCTCATAAGTCAAATGGAAAATTTGTCAGTAAAATCGGGGCGAAATATAAAAGAATGAATATTCTGACTTTATATATCCCATCAAAAAAGAAAAAAGGATAAAGTGACATCAATGAAGGTGTCCTTTATCCATATTTTTACATATATTTGAAGTTGATTATTATTCTCTAAATTCTCCTGTTTCCACTTCCTTCATTGTTTCTTTAAACGCTTGTTCATGATCATAACTTCTTCTTCCTGCGGAGGATCTTGAAGGAGGCTTAAATAATTCCTCCTTTAATTCTAGATATTTATTTAATGCAAATTTTGCAATATGCTTTTTTAACACTAATAATGTACCTTTAAACCCTAAATCGGCTTGTAATAATAGAGTTAAACAAAAGGCAATCATCGCCATATAAACTTGGTTATGTACTGCATTTTGACTTTTACCGTACATCGTTTTTAATACCATATGTTGTTTCATCCACTTAAAAAACAACTCTATTTTCCAACGATCCCTATAAATCGTACTTACTTCCTCTGCCGGGATTTTAGCATCATTAATAATAATCTGGATTTGTTTTCCCTCGCAATCCACTGTTTCTATCAAACGAAGGGGATGTTTCATTTTCCCTATAAAAACAACAGCTTCTCTTAGAATGGATGAGTTCTCTGGCACAGGAACTTCTTCTATTACTTCAATCACCGTGTTCTCCTTAATCCGTGTGGCAAATCGAATTCCTTCGGAACAGAGTCTCTCGAACTTCTTAAAGTCGAAATACCCTCGATCAAATACATGGAAGGTACCAGGTATATTTACTAAGAGCGCATCTAACTGTGCTACGTCAGAAGGTCTTGCAGATGTAACAATAATATCATCTAAGTATGTAACATCATCATGAAACACCACGCGTGTATGCAGTTTGATACCAGAAGTATAGCGATTCTTAGGTGCCCAAGGATGCTCCTTAAGACTAAGAGTAATCGTTGATGAATCGATAAGATGCAGCTTTCTAAGCTTTTGATTTGCTTTGCCAACTCCATATATTTGACGTACTTGTTGTATGAGATGTTTTAGTACGGAATCAAAGATAATAGGGGAAATCCCACTTAACTTCCTTGACAATTGGGATTTACTAATCGACTTTAACCCAATTGCTTTCTGGAGTTTTGGATCCTTATTCAGCTCAAAACTAATATCCGTTAAACTAGAAATTCGTTTTAATTGTGCGTAGGTAAACAGTTTTACAAAAGGTATGATCTTAAGTTTTTTTACATACTTATCAAGTTCAGATTGCTTAGCCATTTTTACTAATACCCCCTCACCCATCGGATGAAGGTATTTATTTAATACTGTTTTTGTGTTATTCTTGTCCATGGGAACTCCTTATAATTAGGATTTGGACAGGACATTAACCTTCCTACTAATTATAAGGATTTTTATATATATATTAAAGGTTTTTTTTAACATTTATGTTAGTTTTTAGGTGGTATTTAGAGGTTGACAAGAATAAATTTTCTTTATGCAACGCTAGTGTAGTTTCCTTAACTATAAAAAAGAAAATCAAGCTGGCTTCAGCTTGATTTTTCTTTTAAATTCTCCAGATAGGTAACAGCTTCCTCAAATGTATCAACAGGGACTATTTTCATTTTCGTATCTATATCTTTAGCGGCGATCAGCGCCTCTTCATAGTTCGAGCCCTTGGCACCTTTTTCAAACGGAGCAAGGAAAATTTCTGCACCTGCCTTATCTGCAGCTACTACTTTCTGCTGGATCCCGCCAATTCTTCCCACCGTTCCATCGGGACTCATTGTTCCTGTACCAGCTATTTCATAACCTTTTGTCAAATCTTCCTCGATCAATTGATTGTAGATTTCCAGTGAAAACATTAAGCCAGCAGATGGACCACCGATTTCATCAGATTGGACTGTTACATCTGGCTCAACGTCAATTTCTTTGTCATCGACAAGCTGAATTCCTACTACCGGTCGGTTGCTTCCATCATCAAGTGCCTTTAAAGGAATTTTAATTGAATTTGTCTTCCCATTCCGTTTATAGGAAAGCTCGACTGTATCACCTGGTTTTTTTGAACTGACATATTTAATGAACTCATCAGATGAATCAAATTCATTGTCATCCACCTGGAAAACCAGATCGCCAGGCATAAGTTTGCCTTCAGCCGGCATCCCTTCCATTATCCTTAATACATAAACTCCCTTATAGGTGTAGTCAACTGGTTTACCTGCTTTTTTATAGGCCACCTCTATTGCTGATGTCTTCGAGTTATCCATCATGTGCAGCTGGCGGATATTATATTCTTCATCAGACTCATTATCCGCCCTGATATCTTCTACAGGATAGAGTTCCTGATATTTGCTCAGCTTAGCAATGATATAGGCATATATATTCGCTCTGCCCATCCTGACTGTCGTAAGCATGAAGCTTCCTTCCTCATCATACCCGTCTTCAACCTCGACAATCGGTTCCAGCTCCTTTGCCATCCCCGGTTTTGTTACATAGTAAGGTAAGTAATAAAGAGCGCTGCCCATTAATAATATTGCTGCCAATATAGACAGAGCTATAGACTTTTTTCTGCTCATTCTCATTGAGGCTCCTTCCATTGTTCAATGCACTTCTTTATCTTATCGATGTGCTTTTTTGCTTCTTCTTCACCAATCGCAATGATTTCTTCTATATTAGTGAATGCTTTGGAATTAAACATTTCAACTGGCGGCCTAAGCATTACATCGGAAGCGACCTCCCGATTTGCGACCAGCTCCATTTGCATGATATCGATACTCTGCATGATCACATCAAAAATTGAGGTGACATCCTCGTTTATCTTCACGCTTGATACATCAACTGCGATGACGATGTCAGCTCCCATCTCCTTAGCGACTGAAACTGGTATCCTGTCAACAACACCGCCATCGACGAACAATCTTCCGTCCAGTTTTTCCGGGACAAAAATACCCGGGATTGCAATGCTAGCTCTAACAGCTTCCGCCACAGGTCCTTTTTTAAAGACGACCTTCTCCCCAGACATCAGGTCTGTTGCAACAATGCCAATCGGGATATCCAGTTCCTCGATCATTTTTCCATGGGTAAAAATCCTAATGAGCTCCTTGACCCTTTTTCCTGCGATAAAACCCATCTTTGGCACCGTAAAATCAAGATAATATTTCCGTTTGAACACACGCGATAGTTTATAGAGCCGATCGACGTCGAGGCCTGCACCGTAAAATGAAGCTACTAGTGCACCCATGCTGCTTCCAGCAATCAAATCGATCGGGATGCCTTCATCTCTTAAAACTTTTATGACACCCAGATGGGCAAACCCCCTTGCTCCACCTGATCCAAGAGCTAAACCTACCTTTGGACCTGCCAAAGCTTTTTCCTCCCTTAAAACCATGATTTTTTCGATACAAACTAAACTTGGTCTAATTTGGAGTTCAGCGAGTATATTGATTTATATGAGGACAAGGCTGACAACTAATCATTATTTATGTAATTTTTCCATAAAAATTCACTTGTTTAAATCAAATAAACGACCCTTGATTAACAGGGCCTTCCACATATACAGCTGTATGGAAGGTACATAGAATCGGAAAATGAATGGAAAATAACCCTTCGGTGAATTTCCTTCTATTTTACCATTGATTTAAAAAAGTTTCACAGCAAGACCGCAGGAAGGAGGATATTAGGTGATTAAATCTAGAATAAAAACAATTTTCCTTGCAGCCTCCGTCACTTTACTGGCTGCTTCACTCATTTCTTTTCCCCAACAATCCTTTGATGCTTCGATAAGAGGCTTGAATATGTGGTGGGAAATTGTCTTTCCCTCGCTCCTTCCTTTTTTCATTGTTTCAGAAATGCTGATTGGATTTGGTGTCGTTCGTTTTATTGGCGTTTTGTTGGAACCTTTGATGAGGCCACTGTTCAGGGTACCTGGTGTTGGTGGTTTTGTCTGGGCAATGGGCATGGCTTCCGGCTTCCCTGCAGGAGCAAAGCTGACGGCACGAATGCGCCAGGAAGGGCAGCTGTCAAAAATCGAAGCAGAAAGGCTGGTATCGTTTACTAATTCCTCCAACCCTCTATTCATTTTTGGCGCTGTGTCAGTTGGGTTCTTTTACAATGTTCAGCTCGGTGTTATTCTGGCCCTTGCCCATTACCTTGGAAACATCAGCGTTGGATTGATTATGAGGTTCTATGGCAGAAGTGAAGAAAAAGCCACAAAGGAAAAGGAACGAAAATTGACGATCAGGGATGCGTTTGCCGCTTTGCATAGGACAAGGATAAAAGACAATCGTCCGATAGGAAAACTGCTGGGCGACGCTGTTATGTCTTCCATCCAGACCTTGTTGATGATTGGCGGGTTCATTATCTTATTCTCAGTTATTAACAAACTATTATTCCATCTTCACATCACCGCATTCCTGGCTGAATTCCTAGAAATTATGCTAGTGATGCTCGGCATGACAGATATGCTTAGCTTACCATTCATTTCAGGCCTTTTCGAAATTACTCTCGGCAGCCAGATGACCAGCCAGATCCAGGAAGCTACCCTGATGCATCAGGCAGTAATAACCAGCTTTATACTCGCTTTCAGCGGTTTTAGTGTCCAGGCTCAGGTTGCCAGCATTCTTGCCCAGACAGACATCCGCTTTCAGCCATTCTTTTTTGCAAGGATCATTCACGGCATCTTTTCAGCATTCTATGCTTTCATTTTATGGAAGCCGGTTTATGTACGCTTTTTTGAAGATGGCCAGCCATCCAATGCTCTGCCGGTAATGGAATATCTTACTTCAGAAGGCAGCCGCCTCGCAGCAGCGCATAACATGCTCACCACAGCCGGACCGCTTATTACAATCTGCAGTTTGCTCATTTATGTATGGCTACTTGGAAATCGCATATTGAAAGAAAAATAACGGGCAATTTCTGCCCGTTATTTCTCTTTTTCGTTATTGAATTTTTTAAGTAAAGCCTCTTCAACCTCGGGCGGAACTAATTCAGAGATATTCCCATCATACTTTGCAACCTCTTTGACAATACTTGAACTCAAGAATGAATACTGGTTGTTTGTCATAATGAAGAAAGTCTCGATTTTATCACTCAACACTCTGTTCATTGATGTGATTTGCATTTCATACTCAAAATCCGAAACAGCTCGCAAGCCCCTGATAATGGCATCGGCGTTAACACTCTCTGCATAATCGACCAGCAATCCCTGGAATGAATCCACCTTTACATTCGGGATGCTCTTTGTCACCTGTTCAATCAGTTCAATTCTTTCTTCGACGGAAAACAAAGGTTGTTTTGAAGAATTATTCAAAACCACTACATAAAGTTCATCAAACACCTTTGCTGCCCTAGTGATGATATCCAAATGCCCCAATGTAATCGGGTCGAAACTGCCCGGACACACAGCCACTCTTGCCACTTATACTTCCCCCTCATCTACTGCATCCACTTTATAAAGAGTAATTCCTATAATTCCATATTTTTCATTTCTAGTCTGCACAAGTCCTGCTACCTTTTCTGGGAGAGTGATATCCGAAGCATGTTCACAGACGATCAGACCATCATGATGAACAAGACTCCCTTTATCAATCGTTTCCAACAGCTTAACCAGCTGCTGTTTTTTATAGGGCGGGTCCAGGAATATATAATCGAAGACTAAGTCTCTTTTTTGAATTGCTTTCAACGCCCTGACAGCATCATTTCGGTATACTTCTGCCTTTTCTTCCAACCCGCACGATTTAAGGTTTTCATTAATGACATGTATCGCCTTGCCTTCACGGTCGACAAAAATAACTTTATCCAGACCCCTGCTTAGAGCTTCAATTCCAAGCCCTCCGCTTCCTGCAAATAAATCCAGGCCCATTCCTTCTGTAAAATAAGGCCCTATCATATTGAACAGCGATTCCTTTACTTTATCAGTGGTAGGTCTTGTTGACGTTCCGGGTACCGCTTTCAAAACCCGGCCCTTCAAATCACCTGATACAACTCTCATATTATGTACTCCTCAATCTTGTAGCTTTTTCATTTGGCTCTTTTCTCAACTTTGTTTCTATTGACACCAAATAGAAGTGAATGAACTATGTTTCTTCGCAAAGTAGACTCTTGTTATGAAAAAAGAGCATGCAAACTTAATACCGAACAACAATATGGCTTAATATTACGTTAAAATCGGCTTTAGGGTTTTATCAACAATCTTTACGAAAACAGCCTTTCATTATGTAAATTACTCCCTTATCCTACCACACATATAAAAAATTAACCAAATAAGTGTATATCCCTTCCTAATGTGGAAATAATGATGATTAACAACATCAATTTGAGGATGTTGTTGCCAACCGCGGAGAAGACTTACGTTTCCCCATAAGTTCTTCCTCCGGTTTCTCCTCTCCCTTTGCCTTCTATCCTGTTAAAGGGATATAGAAGGACCCTGCAGAAACTGCAGGGCTTTTTTTTTGCCTCAATAATGGCCAGATAAAACTCTATGACCCAAGAGTAATCGCTTCTTCATTTTCCGAAATCTGCACTTTAAAAATCGCATTTAACCAGTGCTTTTCCAAATACCAATCCCCATTCAGGTTCTGGAATGGGTTCTCAAGGAGCCCGAAGGTTTGGCCTTCATGAATGAATGTTTTATTCTTTACGTTAAAGTAGTAAGTGTTGCTCTCAGATGATATTTCCAATGTTGTAAATTCAGTTCCTAATTTGGTTTTATAGCCTAAAGCATCCATAGTCGGCACTAAAGGAAACAGGACTTGATCTCCTTTAATGACAACTGCCAGTTCTTCCTTTACATCCCCATTCACTATGACGCTTCTTGCGTCTGTAAAAAGCAATGGGAACAGACCTACCCCTTTTTGTTTGTTCATTGAAAAGAAGTCCGATTCCATCCCTTTGATAGATGACAAAGACCTATCAAGCGAGTTGCCATCAAGGTGCCCTTGCTTGGAAAAATAGGTGATAAAAGCATTTATTTCTTCTGGAGTCAAAGTTTTTACCAACTCTTCAACCATCGCCCTGCTCTTTTCATTTTCTGGCTCCTGCTTTGTTACCAGTGAAGCCAATGCCTCAAGAAGCCATCCTTCTGCTTCCTCGTCTGCTCCAAACTTCGAAGACAAAAATGCAGATGCCAATTCTTGCTCAAACTCTTTATCGGTCAGCTCGTTTCCTGTCAGCAGGAGCCCGTTACCGCGGACAGTCCTTTGGCCATCAATGATCACTACAGATAAATGGTTGTCAGAAAAGGGCTCAAGACTGTCAAACTTGTAAATAACCTGTTCCTTTTGAGTGGTATAATAATCGATGCCCTTTTGCCCTGTTAGTTTGAAAAGGGGCTTTTCCTGCCAATATAGCGAAGGAGTGGAATTCGCTCCTTCAAAAACATAATAGTGCAGCAGCTCCGTTTGCTTATAACCTTTCAACGGGAGTCCGGCGGACCATGTGCCCCTCCTATAAAATTGGTCTACTAACTCGATTCTCGTCTTTTTGATCGCCGTATCCTTCAGAACAATCATCCAATCATTCAAGAGCATCGAAAGCCCGGGGCCGGATTTTATTTTGTAATCAAAATGCATCTTACCCCCTTTTGGCTTATGTCCCTCTTCGCATGTATTTCCCTCTGCATCTGTGCAATTGACCTCTATAGCCTGCGACGGGATGACTGCATGATATTTTTGGTTCATATCAAGATTATCAAAGGTCTGCTTCACTTGAAGCTCGTTCTGATCAACCTTCACCGTTACAATGAGAGATATATCTCCTTTCGATTCGGCTGGCTGGTCATTGTTTTCTTGATACGCACTCCATTGCCAAATGACGGCTGCGCATATAATTATGAATAACCCTGTGGTCAACAGGAAAGAAATTTTCCTCATTAACTTACTCTCCAATCTCTTCTACTAATAAAATAGCAAATACAAAGGTCAAGAGTAAGATAAACTTTTAAATTTGTATGAAAAAATCTAGCCTGACAAATGCTTCAAATTTTCGATTACAAATGGTAAAGTATGATGGAATGATAAGTTGGAAGGGGTAATTCAGATTGATTCAGCGTTTTATTGAGCTTGGGCAAGGATATTCGGATCTTTACGAATTGATAGAAACTACCAGGGCAAACCAGCATCGTGTGATGCATTTGATGGCAATCCACACAAAGATCGATGAAAAAGATGTAAGTTCTCTTGTCGTTGTGCTTAAGCCAACCGACCCCGGGAAATTCCAGGCGCTATATGTCTGCAGGGAGGGGATTCCAAATCATCATGTCCTGAAGAACAAACGCTACGACATGTTTGCAGAATTAGCTGCTGACCTGGGGAAAACGATCATTGAATTTGACGCTAAACCATCAACTATGTTCGCTGAAAAAGAATTGTACTATCAACACCTTATTGGGATTTTGAGGCTAAACCACTACATTCCGCCGCTTCAATAGATAAAAGCAAGTGCACTGGAGACTCCGCCGGCAGAAGCGCTTTTTGCTTCTGCCGGCGGAGTTGAAGTTTCAAAGTTTCTAGGTGGCGAAACTAGACAATTCGAAAAGCGGAGGCGACTGCCTAACTCCGACAAGCGCTGGAGGGCCTGACAGTGAAGTCGTTCTTTGACTTCATTGGCAGGACCGAAATAGAAAAGTATAGCCGACTGCCCAGAAACGCAGAAACTGGAGACTCCGACAAAGAAGCGCTTTTTGCTTCTGACGGCGGAGTTGAAGTTTCG
>NZ_JBIQOE010000121.1:0-3135 GCF_047739415.1 Mesobacillus sp.
ATTGTAAAAGAGGTAAATAAATATTAGAAGAAGTAATTGGGTTAAAAATATTACAAAGCATAATTAAAGAATAGTCCTTGTTTCACTAACGGGTGCGTTGATCCAGGAAGGATTAACCACCTTTTTTGTTGATTTCCTTATTGAGCTAAAGATGCAGTTTAGTTGAAGAACGGATCTATAAAATACCTTGGTTTTTTTGAGCTCAATAAGTAAGGGGGTAATTAGATGAAAAAGGTTAGATTTATACTAGGTATAGCAATAGTTATTATAGCTGTGTTCGTATTTGTAAATAAATTATACTATCCCACTCTTCCAATAGAGAATTTTTCAGCAAAAGAAGCAATTGATAAACTAAAAGAATCGGAAAGTAAAATAGCAGAAATTGCAGTAGAAGGCGATTCTATTTGGTATATCACAAGTAGTGAGAACAAAGGTATATCGATTGCTGATGAAAATATAAAACAAATGATTGGTTCAAATGGATGGGAATTTAAAGAAAAAGATGGTGCTGGTCTGTTCTTTGAAAAAGACGGAAGGAGATTAATTGCCGTCACTCAAATGTGGACTGGAAATTATGTTCTCGTTAAAATCCCAGGTAATTTTAAATAATCTTGAGAGGCTTTTTAATAAACTATCGGGTGCGTGTGCGGCCGAGCCTAGGTCGTATCATATAGCGGGTGGGATTCCCGCCGAGTAAGAACTAGCCATTCGCTCGTAGCGAGTCTTGGAGGGCTAAAGGTAACTTTAGTCTTTAAGCGTAGACAGTTAGGTGACGGGCCGAAAGCCAAATGGTTGAAGGGATTGAGCTCCATAATCGTTAGTAAATCGGGAAGGCTGATGCCTTACCTGCGTGCAGAAAGCAACATTTTATCCTTCGTAAAAGGCAAGAAGGGTAAAACTTCCCTGGAGTCAGAGACCTTGGCACGTTACACATTGATATGATACGGCAACTCGGGAGACCCTACCGGTCTTTTCTATTGAAGAGTATGGTCTACAAGCGATAACAAGCAAGGAAACCAAATGCCGATGGTAGGGAGTCGGATAGCAGCGTAGTACCAATGAAGTTGGGTAATGCCGATGGAGGGAAGGCTAGCTACCAGTTATCACCCTTACTAGGGACACATTTACTACACACAGAGGTAGGATAATAAATGGAAACAAAACTACTAAGGATAGCAGAATTAGCAAAATCTGAGCCTAAAATGAAGTTTACATCTCTTGAACATTTATTGAATGAGCAATCTTTAACTCAGTGTCATCATGAACTGCCTAATAAAAAGGCAGTTGGTATCAACGGAACGACAAAAGAACAATACAATGACAACTTGGAAGAAAACATAGAGGATTTAGTAAGTAGGCTTAAAAGCAAAAGTTACCGTCCTGTTCCAGTAAGACGAATGTATATCCCAAAGCTCAACTCAAACAAGATGAGACCACTGGGAATACCGGAACATGAAGATAAAATTGTTCAAAAGGGCATTACGAAAATACTAAATACCATCTATGAAAATGATTTTCTAGACTGCTCATTTGGGTTCCGACCAAATAGAAACTGCCACGATGCGCTAAAAATACTGAATCAATATATCGAGAAGAGAGCAGTAAGCTATGTAGTCGATGTAGATATTAAAGGCTTCTTTGATAACGTTGACCACAAATGGATGATGGAATTCTTGAAACTCCGAATCACTGACCCTAACCTACTGAGAATAATCAGCAGGTTTCTTAAAGGTGGATACATGGAGGAAGGTAAGAAATACAAGACAGACAATGGTACACCGCAAGGTGGAGTGATATCTCCGATATTAGCCAATGTTTATCTCCATTACGTTCTTGATCTATGGTTTGAAAAAGTGGTTAGGAAACAATGTAAAGGCCAGGCATATATAGTAAGATACGCTGATGATTTTGTTTGTTGTTTTCAGAATAAAAGTGAAGCCCAGCAATTCTTCCATTCATTAAAAGCGAGGTTAAAGAAATTTAACCTGGAAATAGCCGAGGATAAAACTAAAATAATTCCCTTCGGACGGTTTGCGGAAAAGAATGCAAAACGAGACGGGACTGGCAAACCAGATACCTTTGATTTCCTCGGATTCACACACTATTGTGGGATAAGTAAACACGGAAAGTTCCGAGTAAAGCGGAAAACCAGCAGGAGGAAAGTCCAAGGTAAACTAAAAGAAACCAAAGAATGGCTGAAGAATAATAGGAATAAAGATATCCATATGATTATGGATAGATTTAAACGCTCACTAACAGGTTATTACAACTATTATTGCATCACAGATAATACCCAAACTGTTAACAACTTTAAATCGAAAATTGAGTACTTACTGTTTAAATGGCTAAACAGAAGAAGCCAAAGGAAATCCTTTACTTGGGATAAATTCAGACTCTTTCTTAATAAATATCCACTACCTTCACCAAGAATCAAAGTGAATATTTACGATTTAAGAAAAGAGATTAGCTACATTTTGTAAATGATAATTGGAGGAGCCGTGTGCGTTAATAGCGCAAGCACGGTTCTGTGAGGGGGGAGGAGTACAATTTACCGCAAGGTAGAAAGTCTCCCTTCTACTCGACTAGCTGAAGAAGAAAATAATATTCACTTTTTTAGAGCTTGAAAATTTTAAGCTCTTTTTTGCTGTAGAATTATTTTTAGAAAAGATAATGGAAGTTTTTTTGAAAATGTGAAACCTTTTTTATTAATACCAGTCTAAACAGTAGTTTTCTGAAAGGGGGGAATCAATTGAACAATTCAATTCCAGAAAGGAACTTCTCAAATGAAGAACTAATAACAAGTCTTATTGATTCTTATTGGGTAAGTGTAAAAAAATTAGCATTTACATATGTAAAAGATTGGGTGTTAGCTGAAGATATTACTCAAGAGGTGTTTATTAAGTGTTATAAAAATCTTGATCAATTTCGTCGTGAGTCCAGTTATAAAACTTGGCTTTACAGAGTAACGGTTAATAGGTGTAAGGATGAATTTAAAAATAAATGGTTTAAAACCTTATGGATATCTGAAGAGGTCAAAGATAAGGTTGGAAAAAATATAGTATCCGCCGAAATATCATATTTTAAAAATTATGAGGAAACAGTAATTTCTGAATTAGTATTAACATTACCTGTGAA
>NZ_JBIQOE010000122.1:0-12617 GCF_047739415.1 Mesobacillus sp.
GTTTTAGATTCAGAAAGATTAATAGTTTTATAATTAATCGTCATTTTATTGCACCGCCCTTTCATTGTCTTTATACAGATAAGGTAGGTGGGAAGGACAGGGTGGTTAGGTGGTTTTTGTGTCTTTATTGTGATGGCTAAAGTACCTTGTTTCCTTGCAGATTTTTACCGTAATATTCCACCGTGCTGGTATAATAGAACTAGACAGAAAGAATGGGAATGCGTTAGAAAGCATAGGATTGAGGACAGAATGAATTATTTCCAGACGCCTTATCTGTAAATTTTTGATTTTTTAGGGGGAGTATGTGTGAAGGTTTTTTTGAAGGTAGCAGCAGCGTTATTTTTTGGTTTATGCTTTTATTTATTTTGGAGCACTTCTCATTCTAACTTAGAAGAATTCATCGATCAAAAAGCAGCAGATGTGAATTTAAACGGAGCTATTCTTGTAGCAAAAGGCGATGAAATCCTTTTTCAAAAGGCTTACGGATTTGCAAACAAAGAAGAAAATTTTAAAAACACCACAGACACCGTATTTCCGATTGGATCCCTTACTAAATCATTTACGGCAATTAGCATTCTTCAACTAGAAGAAGATGGGAAACTATCGATCGATCAGCCATTATCAGATTATGTTCAGGGTTTTCCGAACGGGGATGAAATTACGCTTCATCACTTACTTACTCATAGTTCAGGGATCCCAGAGCTGTTAAAAGTGGTTGACAATAAAAACGAACATTCACCGGTTGAAATCATTGATCAGATTAAACAAGAAGAATTGGAATTTAAACCAGGCGAAAAATATGCTTATTCTAATTCCAATTATCTTCTTTTAGGATCTATCATTGAAAGCGTTTCTGGACAAACCTATCAGGAATATGTAAAAGAAAATATTTTTGAAAAAGCCAATATGAATAGCAGTGGCTTCTTGAATAGTACTACTGATTATGCAGATGGATATGAAAATATGGAAAAACCAACAAGGTCCTTCCACGACAGCTTAACATTTGCAGCAGGCGATGTTACTAGTACTGTCAGCGACATGAAGAGATACAATCAAGCCATAAACAATCACGTGTTACTAAGTGAAGAGGCAACAGACAAAATGCAGACGGGATACATGAAGAGTGCTCCTTTAGGGGTCGCTAATTATGGATACGGGTGGCATGTTATAGACAATAAGATTAGTTTTGATCATAAAATGATTCAGCATGCTGGTGGGCTTGCAGGACACAAAGCTGAGTTCGCTCGATTTATTGACGAGGATCTTACCATTATTATTTTGACTAACAATCAAGGGAAGACGAAATTAGGCACGATTTCGCGCGAGATTGCATCCATTATTTTTGGGAAAAGATTTTTTAATTGGCAGAGGTTAATTTAAGGTTGGAGTTTTGGAATAGTGATATTTAAAGTTTATGAAAAATGAAGAACAGTGAAATAAGGAAAGGGAATGCATTTCATGCGCATTACCTTTTTTTCATTGTTCTCACTAGAATCTTTTATGTTGCTAATGGAAGTATAGGGACGAACCTGTGCATATTTTTGTTGAAGCGAAGGGACGTACCTTATGCTTCCTATACGATACAATAAAACAAAACTACTTTTAAGGTGAGGATAATCAATACACTTAAAGGGGGAACATTTAATGTATATACCCAAACATTTTAAAATCGATGATGAAGATCAAATTTATGAGTTTATTGAAAAGTATAGTTTTGCAACCTTGTACTCGACACATATGGGAGAACCTTATGCTACTCAGCTGCCATTGATCCTAAAGAAAGATGAAAATGCATTATATGGCCATTTTGCTCGCCCTAATGGACAGTGGAAGGATATAGGGAATCAAACAGTTCTTGTGGTTTTCCAGGGTCCTCATTGTTATATTTCACCTTCCTGGTATGAAATAAAAGATGCTGTACCTACCTGGAATTACGTATCCATCCATTTATACGGAAAGGTGGACATAATTGAAGATGAAAAAGTAATCTTTGATTCTTTGAATGAGATGGTAAATAAATATGAAAAGCCAGATAGTCCATACAATTTGAAAAATGTAGAAAGCAGATATGTTGAAGGAATGAGTAAAGGGATTGTTGCGTTTAAGATTACCATTAATAAAATTGAGGCGAAGGCTAAATTGAGTCAAAACCATCCAGTAGAAAGGCAAGAGTTAATTATTGAGCATTTAGCAAGATCTTCTGATCAAAATGATTTACAAGTAGCCTACCTAATGAAGGAAAACTTGTGATATTTATGACCTAGTTGTTTTTGGGTTCATTTTTACTGGTATAGCCTATTTGTTTAAGGAACTAGTGGATCCCAATAGGAAGAAAAACAATCAAAAAGGAAGGAATCAAACGGGCGGGGCAATTTTTATACGATCATTATGAGGATTTGATTGTATATAGTCTTTTAGAATGAGCAGTCCTAATGCTATTAGATTATTATTTGATACCCGCAGAAGCAGATTTGCTTCTGCGGATATCTTTTAATTTATCAATAAATTAAATTCAAAATTGAATTTTCTAAATATTTGTGTATAATAGCATTTAAGGTAGTTAAACGGAAAATTTCCGTAATAACATAAATATTTATGGCAATTTTCCGTTTGTAGTCTAAAATTTCCGGTTCATACATAATATTTTTGATACAGAGAGGAGAGACAACTATGAAGAGTAATTTCGTAAAAGACTTTGCTCCGAAATTAAATGAATGGCGACGCTCCTTGCATGCCTTGCCGGAGTTAGGGTTTATGGAGTACATCACGACTTACAGAATTGGGAAGGAACTTGAGGCCTTGGGTTTTAAGTTGTTTGTCGGTAAAGAAGCCCTGGACGATGGTTCTCGTATGGGAGTCCCACCGGAAAGTGAATTGATGGCGCATGAGTTAAAGGCTCTTGAATGGGGAGTTGAGGAGTCCTGGCTGGATAAAATGCTCGGTGGTAACACTGGGCTGGTGGCTGTGTGGGATACAGGGAGAGAATGGGACCATGTTGGTTTCCGCTTTGATATTGATGCTTTGCCGATTAATGAATCGATGGATCCGAAGCATTTACCGGCAAAACATCAATTCGTATCCAGGGAACAGAACGTAATGCATGCATGTGGCCATGACGGACACACCAGTATTGGTCTCGGCGTCGCCCATTATATTGCAGCGCATACTGATCGCTTGAAAGGCCGATTCACGCTGCTTTTCCAGCCAGCTGAAGAGGGTGGCCGCGGGGCAAGGGCTATGGTAGCGAAAGGCTGGCTTGATGATGTTGACTATTTTTATTCGGGGCACATCGGCATACACTCCCTGCCAGTTGGGACTATTGCAGCCACCACGCCTGGATTCCTTGCTTCAACGAAATATAATGCCTATTTTAAGGGTGTTTCTTCCCATGCGGGGATGAATCCCGAGCTTGGGAAAAATGCGCTGCTGGCAGCAACTACTGCGGCAAATAATTTATATGCGATTCCACGCCACCATGATGGCGTGACCCGTGTGAATGTAGGTAGATTGGTTGCGGGAAGCGGAAGAAATATCATTCCGGAAAATAGTTATATGGAAATCGAAGTCCGTGGAGAAACAGTTGAGATTGCCGAATACATGGCTGAAAAAGCGACGCGGATTCTCCAGGCTGCAGCCGATATGCACGATGTTTCCTGTACGGTTGAACCTGTTGGCCTGACCGAGGTGGTTGTCTGCAATGATGAGCTTATCCCGAAAATCACGGATTGGTGTAAGACAAGTGAATATGTGAAAGAGGTATTGCCCTCTGTGACTGTTTCAGGTTCTGAAGATGTCAGCCTTATGATGAACAGGGTTCAAAAGCACGATGGCCAGGCAACTTATATGTTGTTTGGAACCAAGCTTGACCATCCACATCATCATCCTGAGTTCGATTTTCAGGAAGAGGTTTTGCTGGTTGCGGTCGATGCCTTCATCTCTATAATAGATGGCGGATCTGGAATCAATTGATTGATAGACTTTCATTCTAATTTTTAAAGGAGGAGACATGAAGAACAACTTTGTAAAAACATATCTAGCTGAAAACAAAGACACTTTTGAGAGAATCAGTGAGTACGTTTTTCATCATCCTGAAACTAGATTTGAAGAGTTCGAGTCAGCGGAGTATCTAGCAACCGAATGTGAAAAGGCCGGTTTTTCAGTAGAAAGGAATGCAGGGAATATAGGAACTGCATTCGTTGCAACTTTTGGAAGCGGTTACCCGGTAATCGGGTTCCTTGGAGAATTCGATGCACTTTCCGGATTGGGGCAGGAGCCAAACAAAACAAATTCAGAGCCAACGGAATTGAATGTCGGCCATGGCTGCGGCCACAATCTTCTGGGTACCGGTGCATTTGCTGCTGCATGCGCAGCAAAAAAATACCTGGAAGAGAATAACCTGCCTGGTACGGTGAAATTCTTCGGTTGTCCTGGCGAAGAGGGCGGATCAGGGAAGACCTTTATGGTAAGGGAAGGAGTGTTTAATGAGGTAGATGCCGCGTTAACATGGCACCCTTCTCCTGCAAATGCCATCATGAGTCTTTCCAGTCTAGCAAACTATCAGGTGTATTTCAGATTTAAAGGTGTATCCTCACATGCTGCGAACTCACCGCATCTGGGCCGCAGCGCGCTTGATGCTGTTGAGCTGATGAATGTAGGAGCCAATTATTTAAGAGAACACATCGTACCAGAAGCAAGAATCCATTACGCCGTCACTAACACTGGGGGGATTTCACCCAATGTGGTACAGGCTGATGCTGAAGTTCTGTATCTGATCCGCGCACCTAGAGTCCAGCAGGTGGATGCGATTTACAAACGTGTCTGTAAGATTGCCGAAGGCGCAGCTTTAATGACAGAAACCGAACTTTCCATCGGATTTGATAAAGCTTGCTCAAACTATATACCTAACCGAAGTCTTGAAAAAATTCTCCATGACAGCCTTTTGGAAGCTGGAACTGAAGAACCAACGAATGATGAAATCACTTATGCCAGAGAACTTTGGTCCACCTTGTCAGACGGGGAAAAAGAGAACTATTTAAATCTTATGAAAGGGTTTGGATATTCGGGGAATGGAAGTGAATTCGAAGGGAAGTACCTCTCGGATAGCATCTCGCCTTATATAGCTTCGAATGAAGTCCTTGCAGGCTCAACAGATGTTTCCGATGTGAGCTGGGTTGTTCCCACTGCCCAATTGACAGCAGCCACTTCAGCATTGGGCACTCCGCTGCACACCTGGCAAATGACCACTCAGGGAATAAGCAGCTTTGCACATAAAGGGATGCTTCGGGCAGCAGAATCCATGGCATTGACAGCATTGCAGCTGTTTGAGGACGAGGATAAATTGAAGGCTGTTAAAGATGAATTCAATGAGTTCCGGAAAGCCAATGCATATACATGTCCAATACCAAAAGATGTTAACCCATCAACATTAAAATAAACTAAAAAGCGAGGCGATAACATGGTTACAGAGAAGAAGAAAGCAGGGTTTGCCCAGCGATTCCTGAACGGAATTGAAAAAGTCGGGAACAAGCTCCCGGATCCATTTATATTGTTTACAGTTTTGGCATTACTGGTCATCGTTGCATCTGCTATTTTTAGTGCATTTGGAGCTACAGTTACACACCCTGGCACAGGAGAGGAACTGGCAGTAAAGAACCTGGCTTCAGCCGAAGGTCTTCAGTACATTTTGACGTCAATGCTTGATAACTTTACTGGATTTGCGCCTCTTGGTTTGGTTTTATCTATGATGCTTGGTATTGGCCTTGCTGAAAAAGTCGGCATGCTTGATTATGCGATCAAGAAAACCATCCTGAAAGCACCTCCCGCACTGATTACGTACACAGTTGTTTTTGTCGGTATCATGGGGAATATCGCTTCTGATGCAGCGATGGTTCTGATTCCGCCGCTGGCTGCAATGGTTTTCTACAAAGTTGGACGAAATCCAATTGCCGGCCTCGCTGCGGGATATGCTGCTGCGGGTGCCGGTTTTACAGCAAACTTGATGATTGCAGGTACAGATGCCTTGCTTGCTGGTATTTCAACTGAAGCGGCACAAATTATTGATGAGAGTATGGTCGTAACACCAGTCGATAACTGGTACTTCAATATTGTATCCGTGTTTGTGCTTACCATTGTTGGCGGGCTTGTTACAACAAAGTTCATTGAACCACGCCTTGGAAAATATAAAGGGGAAGCGGTTGAGGAAGCGTTAACGGAAGATCCTCCTAAAGCAGGAAAGGCCTTACGTAATGCGGCTATTGCTGGCGGAGCATATATCGCGATTATTTTAGCTGCGATCCTGCTGCCGAACAGTCCATTGACAAATGAGGATGGCGGATTGGTTCCATCACCATTCCTTGACGGTATTATCCCGATTATTCTGTTCTTCTTTATCATTATTGGTTCAGTGTATGGCGTTACCGTTGGAAATATAAAGAGCAGTAAAGATGTTGCCAACTTCATGGCTGAAGCGATGAAAGATCTTTCATCTTATATTGTCTTAATATTCGCAATTTCACAGTTCATTGCTTATTTTAGCTGGTCCAATATTGCTACATGGGTTGCAGTCAACGGAGCGGAATTCCTAAAAGATATCGAGTTTACAGGAATCGGCTTGATTATTGGCTATATTTTCTTTACAGCGGCATTAAATTTCCTTATCACTTCGGGTTCTGCAAAATGGGCTCTGGAAGCTCCTGTATTCGTTCCGATGTTCATGCAGCTTGGTTATCACCCTGCGTTTACACAGGTTGCTTACCGTATTGCGGATTCTTCAACAAACATCGTTACGCCATTAATGCCATATATGGTCATCGTCCTGTCCTTCATGCAGAAGTATGATAAAAAAGCCGGTATTGGAACGTTTATAGCCTTAATGCTTCCTTATTCAGTGTTGTTCCTATTGACATGGATTATCTTGATATTGATCTTCTTCTTCCTGAATATTCCGTTTGGTCCTGGAATTACTCCATATCTTTAATTGAATAATAGGATGTGAATACGTAATGAGCAATATAGAAGATAAATTAATAGACTGGCGCAGGGATTTCCATCGTTATCCTGAAACTGGATTTTTGGAAATGCGGACAGCTTCCATTGTAGCCTCGGTTCTTGACGATCTTGGCTTCCAACTAAAAGTAGGAAAAGATGTCATGTCTCCTGACCATTGTATGGGGAAGCCTGAAAAAGAGGAAACGGAGGCACATTATCAATGGGCACTCCAGAACGGGGCCAAAAAAGAATATATCGAGCCTTTTTCTGAGGGTTATACAGGGATTGTCGCCACATGGGACACGAAAAAAGATGGCCCAACCATCGCTTTCCGCATCGATATGGATGCTCTCGACATTAATGAATCACAGGCGGACAGTCACTTCCCAGAAAGCGAAGGGTTCAGGTCCACTCTTCCAAATAAGATGCATGCCTGCGGCCATGACGCCCACACAACAATCGGACTGGGACTCGCAACCTTGATTGCTGAGAATAAGGACAGTCTCAAAGGGAAAATAAAATTGATTTTCCAGCCGGCAGAGGAGGGAACCCGCGGAGCCCGGTCGATGGTCGAAGCGAATGTAGTCGATGATGTTGATTATTTTATCGCAACCCATGTAGGCACAGGGGTCCCGGATGGTCATTTTGTCGCTTCAAAGAATGGATTCCTGGCAACCTCAAAGCTTGACATTACTTTTAAGGGAGTAGCTTCCCATGCGGGTGGAAATCCGGAACAAGGGAAAAACGCTTTGCTGGCAGCTGCGTCCGCGTCGCTTAATATTTATGCCATTCCTCGCCATTCAGAAGGTGCCACAAGAATCAATGTCGGTGAACTTCATGCAGGAAGTGGGCGGAATATCATTGCTGACCGTGCATTTTTAAAAGTTGAAACGCGAGGGGAAAACACTAAGATCAATGAGTTTGTTAAATCACAGGCAGAAGCAGTAATAGCAGGTTCCGCTCATATGTATGGAGTAGAATACGAGATTCAGACGGTAGGAGAAGCAATCAGCGCCGAGGGATCCAGAGAACTTGCAGGTGTATTACATGCTTGTGCCGAAGAATTACCATTTATTAAAGAAAGTATACTAGAAGATAGCTCACCTGCTGGATCTGAAGATGCAACCTTCTTCCTGGAAAGAGTTCAAAAAAACGGAGGGCAGGCAACATACTGTATTTTCGGAACCGAGCTTGCAGCCGGTCATCATAATGAGAAGTTTGATATAAACGAGAAAACCTTGCTGTCGGCTGTTCATGTTTTATTTGAATCCATTAAAAAGCTAAATTAAGTTGTGGAGTGAGGCAGAGGCATCTGCCTCATTTTCAATCTATAATCATCTGAAGGGAGAAATGGCCATGAAGGATTGGCTTGAAAAGCATCTGTGTGATTTGAACTTAACAAAAACAATGGAGCGTCCGGAGGGTTTTTGTCGATTGGGCTATACAGAAGAGGAGTGGAAATCGATAGATGTTTTTGTTATGATCGCTGAAAATTTGGGCTTAAAAGTACATAGGGATGAGGCGGGGAACGCCATTGCCAGATGGGAACCAGACAGGATAGAATCCTTGCCTGCAATTGCAGTCGGCTCACATCTAGATACCGTTAAAGGCGGCGGGGGATATGACGGAGTCGCAGGTGTTCTTTGCGGTCTTGCCGCGATTAAAAAACTGAAAGAAGAAGGCTTCCAGCCGATTTGCCCTATCGAAGTGATCTGCTTTGCTTCCGAAGAATCATCGCGCTTCGGTGTCTCGACAATCGGCAGCAAAGCGATGAGCGGATTATTGAACAAGGAGGAACTTGAGAGCATAAAGGATGAGCATGGCATCACAATCCGCCAGGCTGTGGAGAACATGGGGCTTAATTGGGATAAAATTGACAAGGCACGACGGACAGAGTCTGAATTAAAAAGCTTTATCGAACTACACATCGAACAGGGAACCAGGATTGAGGATCACTCCGCTGAATTCGGTGTCGTTACAGCAATCGCTTGTCCAATCCGTTTAAAGGTGAAAATTACCGGGCAAATGGGGCATACGGGTACGACGCCAATGGGCAAGAGAAAAGATGCACTTGTCGTGGCAGCTCCTTTAATCCAATTTATCTCTGAAGCAGCTGAATCTCTATCGGGTGCAAGTGAATTCCCGATTGTAGCTACTGTCAGCACCATTGAGCTGAAACCCAATGCTATGAATGTAATCCCCGGAATCGTTGAACTTGGTGTGGATATCCGCAGTGTGGACGATCAGTTAAAAGATAAAATGAAAGAACTTATAACCGATAAATGCATACAGCTTGAACAGTCATTTGGTGTTAAAATGGAACTGACAACTCTAGTAAATAATCCATCAGTCCAATTGGATGCAAAAGTTAGAGGGAAATTGCAGGAAGCTGGTGAATCTTTAGGCTATAAAGCTAGGATTCTGGAAAGCGGTGCGGGTCACGATGTAATGAATATGGCAGCCAAATGGCCATCTGGCCTGATTTTTATAAGATGCCGAAACGGCCTTAGTCACCATCCTGAAGAATTCGCCTCACTTGATGATCTCCACATGGGCACAGAAATCATCTCGCAGTATCTTAAGAATGAAACAGGTCAATAGCTGAAGAGAAAAAGTAGGTGGAAATAATGAAAATCCGCGTCGGGGTAGTGGGGCCAAGGGACTCCGTCGGGCACATTCTTGCTTTGGGGCAAGAGCATAGTGACCTTGAAATGATTCCATATATATATAAAGAAACAAAGGAGACGGAAGCTATCATCCGTGAATATCAAGAAAAAGTAGATTTTTGGTTTTTCTCCGGGCAGGCCCCATACTATTATGCACGCTCTAAAGGGCTAATCAGGGAAGAGCATTCTCACTATCCCCCATTATACGGTTCAAGTTTGCTTGGAACCCTCCTTGGAGCTCATTTAAGAGAAGGGGTAATACGAACTGCCAGTCTGGATACAATCAAGCAATCAGAACTGGATACATTGGCCAGTACATATTATTTGGGGGATATTAACATCCATTCTTTTTCCTACGACGAATACAAACCAGCTGAGGAAATCATCTCCTTCCACAAAAAACTTTATGATGAAGGAAAAATTGAGGTTGCTTTTACCTGTGTACAGGAAGTCCATGACCGGCTAAATGAATTAGGGATTCCTTGTTACAAAGTCGTTCCTTCCCCTGTCGCCATTAAGCTTGTACTGCAAAACTTAATAGAAAGAGGCCAATCCAATTGGTATAAAAGGTCCCAGATCGCAATCATAGGCATGGAAGTGATTCATTCTGCAAATTCATTGGATCAGCAATATTTCACCTATGAAATGAAACGTCGTGAACTGGAGATCAAGCAAGTCATGCTTGATCATGCTGAAAAAGTCCAAGGCTCATTCGTACAGATTGGGGACGGCCTGTTCTTTATCTATACGACCAGAGGCGAGATGGATATGCATTTTCAGGAGTTCGCGATGTATTCACTGATAGAAGAAGCACAAATCCACAGCAAGCTAAAGCTCAGAATAGGAATAGGTTACGGTTTGACTGCTTATGACGCAGAGCAAAATGTCCGTCTGGCACTGCAATATGCCAGAGAACAACAGATCCCAAAGGTCGTCAGTGTCGATGAAAACAAACAGATTAACGAGCACCAGTCAGAAAATGGGGAACCAAATATATCCTATCAGCAGCGAAAATGGGGAGAAGAATGGGAAGACCGTTTTAAAGAAGCAAAAATTAGTCCCGCGGTCGTGAGTAAGATTGAATATCTTTCAAGACATCATAAAAAAAATATCGTGACAGCCCAGGAAATTTCTAGATGGCTGAAAAGAACCGAACGAAATTCAAGAAGAATCATGGTTGAACTCGAACGCCTCGGTTTAGCAAAAGTAACCGGAGAAGAACAACCCGGACAACGAGGGCGGCCACGAAAAGTTTATGAGTTGCTATTTTAGTTAAAACCAAGACAAGCTCGATGAAAATTGATCTTGTCTGGTTTTATTTTATTATTTTACTTCTTTCATTTAGTTGTTTTAAAACAAATGTCTCACGCTTCAACCAGCCATTTTGCTCACATCTTTCTATCAAGCTTTCATTTTGTTTAATGGCTTCCTCCAGGGTAACCCATTTGGGTGTGAAATTCAGTTCAGCTTCGTAACCATCCAATTGTTGGGCCGTTTTATCTTCGGTTGCCAAATTACATAGATAATAGTGCGATGTCATATGAAATAGTGCATTATCGATATACCCGTCTATTTTCCGTTCAGTGACTGTGCCAACTTTTTGGTTGACTATGCAATTTATATAGCCGGTTTCTTCTCTCACTTCTCGTACTAGACATTCCTCATGGCTTTCGTTTTCCTCTAGTCCGCCTCCGGGAAATTTAAAGTCTCCTCTACTGGATTGAACTAACAGAATACGATTATTGGCCATTATGATTGCTCTGATTGCTATTCTCTCTATGGTTATCTCAACGTTTGATAGTATCGGATCTTCAATTATCATATTGAAATTCATGTTTTTCACCTTTTCATATTAATAAGAGGCCTATGTAACACACTAGCTATTTTTCCTTACCATTGAACAGCTCTTATGCTATGAATCTGCATTTTGGGAAACTGCTGCAGCCTTTGAACTTTCCTTTTTTACCTGTTCTGGAAACAAGAGGACTTCCACAGCGTGGGCATACGTTTTCTGTCACCATTACTTTCTTTTGTTTTAGTTCATTTTTAATATCGGAGACATGCTTTTTCTTTATTTCTTTCTTTTGTTTCTTATCCTGGATGAGAAATGGGGCGAGTAATTGCTTCACTTTACCGCGTTTAAAAAAGGATACTTCCTGTGTGACCTGGATTTTATAGATTGTAGCCAGAAGCTCGTTGTTTTTGATGACATGGGCGTTCTTGAACGGTTCTTTGAATTTCAGTGTTGCTTCTTTTCCGAAAACGATCACTGAGTGGATGGGTATTTCTGCTGCCATTTCACCTAATTGTGCCTGAAGGGCTTTTATATGGCCTGAATTCTGCCAAATAGGGTTGTATAATTTATCTTTCCGTTTGTAGTTTGTCTGATTCCAATACTGGCCATGTTCAGATCCGGTAATCCAGCCTTTATAGTTTTTTGTCTCAATAACGAATATACCTTTAGGGGAAATTAATAGATGGTCAATCTGAGTAGTTTGTCCATTTTCTTTCGGTAGATAGAGGTCGTTCATGAGGGTGAAGTCTTGAGAATCTAAGGAAGAGAGAATATTGGCCACACGCTTTTCTCCAATCCAGCCTTTGATACTTGCAAAATTGCGGTTTAAAATCATTACAATGATTAACATCAATACGGGAAAAAAATAAGCTTCCATTAATGATCTACCTTTCATAGTGAAATATTTCCAATAATAGATTACCATATTTTACGTAATTAATATCCTAGTAAGTTAACGAATGCTTCATAATGGACTAAATCCTTGAAGCAGCATCTTTAGCAAGAAGGAATGTTGCAAAGTATGTCGAACTTCTTTTATAGGAAAAATATAGGAATTTTTAAAAGAGGTGCTTTTTGTTCCGTCGTGAGAAGTAATGGATAAGAATAAGAGGTGAGATTGTTTGTGCAAAATGAAAGGCAGGACCGCACAACGGATATATTACTCATTA
>NZ_JBIQOE010000123.1:0-12377 GCF_047739415.1 Mesobacillus sp.
TTCTTCCTTTCCAGAGCGAATATCAACCGAGAAGACTACCTGATCCGGAATCACATTGGCTCCATTCGGATAAACATTCAAACGACCGGTGGTGATGACCGTTCCTTCCCCTTCTTCTTCAGCAAGATCTGGCAAACGACCGATAATATTAGACGCAGCGACCAGTGCGTCGGCGCGGCGATCCATCGGTGTGGTTCCTGCATGCCCTGCCTGCCCTTTAACGGTTACTTCCAGCTGAGTCAGTCCAACAATTGCCTCTACGACTCCTATAGGAATCTTTTTTTCTTCTAAAATAGGACCTTGTTCGATATGTAACTCAAGGAAAGCCTTTATCGTTTTCATATCTCTCTTTTTCGGAAGTGATGGGTCAAGTCCGATTTCACCCATTGCTTCGACTGTAGAGACACCGTTATGGTCCCTTAGGTTCTGAAAATCCTCCTCACCCAGCAAGCCGACCATTCCACGGGAACCCATAAGGCCTCCGCCAAACCTTGCTCCTTCTTCTTCAACCAATGCAACAACTTCGAGAGGATACTTGGGCGTTAAGTTGTTTTTGGCAAAGAGTGCTGCTACCTCAAGAGCGGCAACAACTCCGGCTGGACCATCATAGGAGCCGCCGTGAGGGACGGAGTCAAAATGCGACCCGACCATCACGCTCGGTGCGTCCTTCAGGGTTCCCTCCAGTTTGCCAAAAATATTACCGAATCCATCTTCTCTAACCTGGAGGCCATACTCTCTCATTTTTTCTTTTATATAATTGCGAGTCTTTAGATCCTCCTGGCTGTATGTCAGCCTTGTCGTCCCTTTTCCGGGAGTCGCTGTGTACTCACTGATTTGATTAATATGCTGTTCAATTCGTTCCTTTAACTCTACCAATCTCATTCCCCTCTTTTCTTACAAGAATCCTACGAAGATACCGGCAAGTACAACCGATACGATCGTGACGGTCACAAAGCCGCCCACAAGCATTGGTGGAAGCATATGGCTTGTCAAGGCTTCTCTTTCTTTTTCATCCTCAGTCAAAGAATTGATGACTTCATTGGTGATAATATAATCTGCCGGGAAACCATAAAGTGCTGTCAATGATACAGCAAAGGCCATTTCTTTGCTCACCTTTAAAATCTTGCCGACGATAAATGAGAAGATGTACATTCCTGTGATACCAAGGACAATCGCACCAAGCAGCGGAACAATGATCTCAAGAAGCATTCCTGGTGTAGCCTGCTTTAATCCATCGAAAATGAATAACATCAGGACAAGAATCGCAATCCCAAATCCATTGGCCTTCTGCAGTGCTTGCTTTTCAAGGAATCCTACGCTTGTTGCTATGACTCCAAATAATAATGCAAGTACGAACGGGCTTACTGAGACGACTGGAGCCAGCAACGTAGATGTTAGGTAAGCCAGATAAGCGACAAGTGATAGCCTGAAAAACTTAAAGAATTCCGTATTATATTTTTCAGGAAGGTTTTTAAAAAGCTTTAATTCAACAGGTTGCGCAGCGGCCTCTACAGTTGCAGCAACTTCATTTGCTGCTAGGCTGCCCTCGCGATATTGCTTTAAGAGTCTCTTTCCTTCTTTTTTCAGAACGAGTGAGGTTAATGGGTAACCCGCGAAACCCTGCATGACATAAATAACAATCGCGAATACCGACAGTGTTGCAAGGCCTGCTTCCTTTGCTCCTTCAGACATGATCAAGGCGGAAACGACTCCACCAACTAAAGGTGGTACGGCAACAACCATTGTCTGGAATCCAAAGATGAGAGTACCAACACTCAATAGTACAGTTACAATTCCTAAAATACCTGATAACGCAATGACGATGGTTTTCCATTGATTTTTTAATTCTTGGATCGACAGCAATGTTCCCATATTTGTTATTAACAAATACATCATCATAACAGCCACTGCCGATGGCACACCAGCAAGGGCAACGATTTCCTTAGGGAAAAACGTCCAATAACCAATCAGAAATAGTACAGCTGAGACAAACATGGACGGAATCCATGCTTTCGTCCTAACAGCAACTAAATCACCCACTAGTAAAATGAATACAACAATAACCAAAGCTAACATCTGTGACATCATGAATCCCTCCATTTTCTTTTTTACTTAAACGCTTCGCTTTGCGAAAGAAAAAAAGTATTAGGATGATAATAATATAGATATAATATTCAGTCAATTATAAATTTTATAATTTTAAAAAGAAAGCGTTTTCTCAACCTTTTTGGTTCTTATTACCTAGTAAATAAAAAGGCGAACCACTATAAAAGTGGCTCGCCAGTTGAATTTATATTTTTAGTCAGGATTTTTTGTTTTCAGGGAAACAGCCAGTGGCTTTTTATCCAAACAGTATTCCAATAGAACGATTTTGCCTTCAAGTTCAAGGTGCTTAGCCAGGGCGATCACTTCTTCCCCTTCTTCAGTTGAGGACACAGACGAAATTCTTAAGTTGCCATCACTATTCTGGATTTGATCAAATAGCTCTTCTTTTGACATTTTCACTTTCGCCTTCATCTTTATCACCCCTTCTTAGGTATTACCTTTCTTTACCCAGGGCTGATACAGGTGATTCCAGGAAATAAAAACCATTCATGGATAAATGAACCTTGCTGGCAGGTTATTGGTTACCTATAATTTTAGTTTTTCATCTTTTTAGGGCTTCAAGTACGCTTATTGGTTACCAACAATTCTAGTTTCAGCATTTTTAGAGCACCAATCAGGCTTATTGGTTACCTATAATTCAAGTTTTGGCGTTTTTTGGACACCCATCATGTTTATTGGTTACCTATTATTCTAGTTTCGGGATCTTTTAGGGCACCAATGACGCTTATTGGATACCTATAAATCTAGTTTTTGGTCTGGTTCCCATAATAGCCAATTTCAATGTTAAAAGGGCACCATTACCCCTTAACAGTTACAAATCATCAAGACATTCCCGTCTGGATCCTTGAAGTTGAAGTAGGCAAAATCGCCAATTCGCTCAATTTCTTTAGTGATTGTAGATCCATTTGACTTAACAAAGGTATAGGCTTCATCAACATCATCTACTAGAAAGTTAAATAACACATGGTCGGAGGGCTTCAAATTAAAACCTGGGTCGAAGGTGTGATCGTCCAGGGTTAATCCTGTTTCAGATGTAACTGGGATGTTATGGACTGGTGATTCTACCTTTTCGGCATCAAATGGGATTCCCAGCAGGTTATAGTACCATTCTGCAGATTTTTTCAAATTGCTCACGTGGATAAAGACATTGTTTACTTTATTGTAAAGTGGTGATTTCAAAGTTTCTCCTCCTAAAAAGTTAATACTCCAATGGGTTGTCTCCATACCTTTCCCATAAGCCGGGAAACTTCTTTTTCAAACCTTCTTCATCATCCTCATCCCAGTCGAATTCTATATCAGGAGGAATCGTTTGGTCTCCAGTCAGTTGTGCATATAAATCATAGTAATCGTCGTATTCCAACCCTGTCTTCTCTTCATAAGCAATACTTGCTGCACTCAACAAGTCCTCGAGCTGAGGGACATCCTCTTCATCCTCCAGTTTTTTTAAATAGGGGATGATCTTCTCTGGATCATTTAAAACTTCTTCATAAGTATCCTTTCCCTGGAATACCAGCCAGGCCCTAAAATAATCAAAGGAATCATCTGAGGCTCCTCCCATGATGATATAGGCCGCGGCCCACAAGTCAGAAGTGTATGAGTTCTGATAATTCTGATTGAAAAAGTAATCGAACATCACAATATCTTTGACGGGTTTCTTCGATAAATGGCTAACCAGCCACTCGATTTGTTCCTCAGGGTCTTCCCCTTTTTGCTTGGCAGTCTTAAGAATCTCCCAAAATACAATTTCAGACATCGAGCCTTCCTTCATTACCTGATCGACAGGGTTAGCCGGAGTGTAACCTTTCTTCAATTTCGATTTAATCAATTTGTCAGCATCCTTTTGGCAGGCTTCTTCAGAATCAAAACTTTTTACTTTTATAGCACCTACGGTTCCAATTTTTCCATAGGTAATACTATAACTCTTTCCGGACACATTAATTTTCCAGAATTTATTAGAAGAACCATCTTTATAAATGAGCGTTGTCTCCATCACATTCTCACTCCTGCTGTCTTATTTCCGGTTAGGATGTTTCCTGTCCAGGATGTCGTCTTTGTCCAAACCAGCATCTTTTGTTACCGAAAATTCATCTTTGTTGTAACTGAATTTATCTCTTTTAAACAATCGCTCTATTTCCATTTCAAGCTCCTCTAGTAACGGAAACGTAGACGAATGCCCAAGGCTTTTCAACACATGACTGTAATACCATTCCTGTTGGTCTCTTCCGCGATTGAACCTGCTCCATACTACCTCGCCTAATTGTACGACGTCCTGGCGAATTGACCTGACATTATGCAGTTTGTCCGCACAAGCGACCACGCGGATTTCTTCTGAAGCAGTTTTCAAAAACTCAATCGTGTGCTCTTTTCTCTCTTCCCAGGAAAGAGACTTGTCCGGCTCTGAGCAACCTTCAACAATTCTTACTACCTCAATTCCAAACTCCCGCTCGATATCTTCCATTGTTATATCCGTATCTTCAACTGTGTCATGCAGAATTCCGGCCGCTACCATTTCCTCGCTGTATCCCGCTTTTTGCAAAATCATCCCCACTGCCACGGGGTGGGCAATATACGGGATTTTTGTATTTTTACGATATTGCCCTTCATGTGCCATTGAAGCAATTTGCAATGCTTTATCGATTAAATCCATCTTGATCTGCCTCCAGTTTTTCAGATACTTATTACTTCTTTAGTGGATCAATAAATCCTTCCTTAGGAAAATGGCAAACTTGATTATTTTCCGCAAAATATTCTGCTATATTTAGTATATAAACCATTTGGAGGCTGACATGACCAAACTGACAGACCACTTAATCGTCATTTCCTTTGACTGTCTTTCTGAGCATGATGTTCCTTTGCTCAGGGAGATGCCAAATCTTAAGACTTTTATAGAAAATAGTTCTTTCTGTACACAGGTGGAAACGATTTATCCTTCTGTTACATACCCTTGCCATGCGACAATCGTGACCGGTAATTTCCCTAATCGGCACGGTATTGTCAACAATACATTTATCCAGCCTGGCAGAATCTCACCAGACTGGTATTGGCACCGCCGCCATGTTAAAGGGACAACCCTCTACGATGAGGCAAAAAAGGCGGGCATGAAAACTGCCGCTCTATTATGGCCAGTAACAGCAAAAGCCGATATTGACTACAACATGCCTGAAATTTTTGCGAACAGGCCCTGGCACCACCAGATTCCTGTTTCGCTTTCCAATGGGAGTCTTCGATACCAGCTAGAAATGAACTCTAAATTCGGCCATATCAGAAATGGCCTGAGCCAGCCAGAGCTCGATGACTTCGTTTTGGAAGCAACAGTTGAAACAATAAAAACGAGGAAGCCGGAGTTGATGCTGATCCATTTCGTCGATCTTGACTCCCAGCGCCATATGCACGGATTTTCATCAGGAGAAGTTATAGCTGCACTTCACCGGCATGACAAGAGACTTGGCAGAATCATGAATGCACTCAAAGAGGCCGGTATAGCTAAGAATTCAACCGTGGCCATTCTTGGTGATCACAGTGCACTAGATGAGTCTAAAGTGGTGAAATTGAACGTATTATTTAAAGAACGAGGACTTATCCAAACCAATGCTTCAGGCAAACTGACCGACTGGAAAGCCTATTGCAAGAGTTGTGACGGATCAGCCTATATCTATGTAAATAATCAAAACGATGATGCTGCGAAAAATCTAGTTACAGATATATTAGCTGATCTTTTACAGGACGAAAGCAATGGCATTGAAGCAGCAATCACTGGTGCTGAAGCAAACGCAAAAGGAGCTGATGGAACAGCGTTCAGGATGCTGGAAGCTGCCAGAGGATATTACTTTAGCGAGGCAATAGACGGTGACTACATTGAAGAAGTGACCGAACAGGATGCCAGGACGAAAAAGTACACTTTTGCCTGTCATGGATACTCCCCTGAAAAAGAAGGTTATCACACTGTTTTCTTCGCAGCTGGAAAAGGCATTCGTCCAGGAATCTCCATCAAGTCTATGCACCTTGTAGACGAAGGCCCAACCTTTGCCCGCCTGCTTGGTCTTGACCTCGGCGATACAGATGGCTCTATTCTCGAAGGTATTTTGGATATTTAGCACTAGGAAAGAAGGTCTTTCGTGGGCTTGAAGCGAATTATATTATCAGTT
Source organism: Mesobacillus sp. (assembly GCF_047739415.1). GTDB lineage: Bacteria > Bacillota > Bacilli > Bacillales > Cytobacillaceae > Mesobacillus. Next base: position 6,252 of record NZ_JBIQOE010000123.1, read on the forward strand.
GGCAGAGAGATTATATCGGTTAAGACCGTTTTACACGCTTGGGATAGCTTTATTTTAGGTTGAGAGAAGTTTTATTACCGGTTGGGACACTTTTATTTCCGGTTGCAGCAGTTTTATTACCGGTTGGAACACTTTTATTTCCGGTTGGGACACTTTTATAAATGATGAGTAGGTATGGATCACTTTATAGACAAAAATACGATCTTATTGGGGGCAAAAGGATGAAAGGTTTTACGAAGGAAGAGAGCAGCTGGATTCGTTATGACTGGGCCAGCTCGGCTTATTCGATTATCATTTCGACGGCTGTGTTCCCGCTTTTTTATAAAGCTTCCGCAACTGAGGCGGGTGTGAGCCTTTCCAATTCAACCGCCTATTTGGGTTATACGATCGCAATCGCCACCTTCATTCTGGCATTGATCGGCCCGATATTGGGAACCATTGCGGACTATCAAGGAATGAAGAAACGATTCTTCACCATTTTCTTTACATTAGGTATCACCTTTACTGCAGGTCTTGCCTTCGTGCCGAGCGGAAACTGGCTGATGCTGCTTGTAGTCTACACTCTTGCCGTGCTCGGATCGACAGGTTCCAATGTTTTCTATGATGCCTTTATCGTTGATGTGACGACGGATAAACGGTTGGACAGAGTTTCAGCTCGCGGATATGGGATGGGTTACATCGGAAGTACGATTCCATTCATCATCAGTATCGCAATCATTATTTTAGCCCAGACAAAGGTCTTGCCAATTTCTATGACTCTGGCAAGTCAGACAGCTTTTATTATTACCGCCATCTGGTGGGGACTTTTCTCCATCCCTATGTTTAAAAATGTGCATCAAAAGCATTACATCGAGCGAGAACCGCAACTGGTGCTGCAAAGCTTTAGGCGTTTAGGAAAAACCTTTAAGGAAATCCGTAAATACAGGGCATTATTTTTATTCTTATTAGCTTATTTCTTTTATATTGACGGTGTAGGAACGATCATTACGATGTCTACAGCCTATGGAACCGATTTAGGCATCAGCTCTACTAACCTATTAATCATCCTTTTCGCTACCCAGGTAGTGGCCTGGCCGTTCGCGATTCTATTCGGAAAATTATCCGAGCGTTTTACCGGTAAAAAAATGCTTTATGTCGGAATTACCGTTTATATCTTTGTTTGTATTTACGCATACTTCCTGGAAACAACGACTGACTTCTGGATCCTGGCAATGCTTGTTGCTACGTCCCAGGGCGGTATCCAGGCATTAAGCCGATCTTATTTTGCAAAATTGGTGCCAAAAGCGAATGCCAATGAGTTCTTCGGTTTCTATAACATCTTCGGCAAGTTCGCTTCAATCATGGGGCCGCTTATGGTCGGTCTAACAGCACAGCTTACTGGTAATTCGAGCATGGGAGTTTTCAGCCTCGTCATCCTTTTCGTTATTGGAATGATCATTCTCGCCTTTGTTCCAGAACCAGAACAACAGCCTCAAGCACCTGAAATTGTCTAATCACCAGCCTCTGGGAAACCAGAGGCTTTTTTGAAAAATGAATGGAGGTTTTCTAGAAGTCTATGAAAAAACTAAAGCTTTCCTTAATGATCATTGGCAGCCTACTTCTTGTTTTCATCATTGTCACCATGTTCAATGCCCTCACCTTGGAATCCCGCCAGCCATCACCCAAACAATCTAATGCCACCATTAAAGAAGACCATGCAATCAATACTCTATCGAAAGCGATTCAATTTAAGACTATTTCCTACCAGGACCGCAGCAAAATGGACTTGGTTGAATACGACCGTTTCATTTCCTTTTTAAAAGAAAGCTTTCCTATCGTACATGAAGAGCTTGAGCTTGAAAAAGTGAATGGCCATTCGCTTGTCTATATATGGAAAGGATCAGACTCTACGAAACTGCCAATTGGATTGACAAGCCATTACGATGTTGTTCCCGTTCTTGAAGGCACGGAGGAAAACTGGGAGCAAGACCCTTTCAGTGGGGCAGTCGCAGACGGAAAAATTTGGGGACGCGGTACACTGGATGACAAAATCGGTGTGATTGGAATTCTTGAAGCTGCAGAACACCTGCTCAAAGAAAATTATCAGCCTGCCCGCGACATCTATCTGATGTTCGGACATGATGAAGAAATCGGCGGTGAAGAAGGAGCCGCAATGATTGTAAGCACGCTAAATGACAGAGGAATCAAGTTTGATTTCGTTTTAGATGAAGGAGGAGCCATCGTCGAGAACATGGTACCTGGTGTCAATCAACCTGTCGGCGTTGTCGGTGTTTCTGAAAAAGGTTCTGCGACTGCAGAGCTGTCAATCGAAGGAAGCGGCGGCCATTCCTCACAGCCAAAAGACCGGACCAATATCGGCAGGATTGCCAGCGCTATCGCCAAACTGGAAGAAACCCAGTTCCCTGCAGACCTGAAAGGACCTGGTGAGGATCTATTTGAGTTTGTAGCACCAGAAATGAGCTTTGGCATGAAATATGTCTTTGCTAACAAGTTCATTTTCGAACCGGTCATAGAAAAAATCTTGCTCCAGCAACCTGCCTCTTCTGCGCTGATCAGGACAACGATCGCACCAACGATCTTCCAAGCCGGCGAGCAGTATAACGCCCTTCCAGAAAAAGCTTCGGCAATCATCAATCTGCGCCTCATGCCAGGGGATTCCTTGGAAGAAGTAAAGGATTATATCGAAAAAACGATCGATGACGAGGATATCAAAGTGACACTTAAAGGCTCAGAGGCTTCTGGAGTTTCTGATGTAAACAGCTGGCATTTCAAAACGATACAGCAAAGCGCAAAAAATGTCTATGATGAAGCAGTCATCGCACCCTATCTTATGTTTGCCGGCTCTGATGCAAAGCATTACGATAGTATTGCCGAAAATACCTATAGGTTTCTCCCTGTCCAGTTGACTTCTGAAGATCTGAATCGCATGCATGGAACGAATGAGCATATTAGTATTGTGAACTACATGAAGGCGATTAGTTTTTATATGGAAGTTATTAGAGAAGCTGATAAGGAACAATAGAGTAGATTTTTAATGTATTGGGCGGAGATTATTTTACTTTAATAAAGCTCGCCCAATTTTTTTTGTTATTTAAAATTACCGTAATCCTGGGTGAACTCCCTTTTTGGGCATTTAAAAAGCTCAGGACCGCCTGAGCTTTTAACGAGGTGAAACTTGTGAAATTATACTGGCTGTCAATCTTCTTTTTATTCATCATCTGGTTTACTGTATCGACAATCACCTTCTCAGAACCACCAATGTGGTGGTCAATTTTCTCGGCAAATCGCTCCACCCATACCTCATTAATTGAGCATAGTTCTATAATTAAAGTAACCCTTGTCATACCAGTTTCCCTGGGCATATGGTCTGTGTTAAAAAAAAGATAGCAGAAATAAGCAACCTAATATCAGTATAGAAAGTTATTCTGGAGAAATTCTACTAATTTATCATGTCCATAATATTACAGTGAAATATCCTCCTTCTCCTCTCATACAGTACTATCAAATTTTTTAGTTTTTTCTTAAAAAGTGGCGAAATTTGTCGATATGACAAAGTAGAGATTTTTAGTTTTGCTGCGAAAGGAATACTTTAGATGAAAATCAACCTTCGAGCCTATATGGCTCTATTTTTTAGTGTTATTATCATTGCGCTAACGATGCTACTGAGCATAACGATTAGCAAGCATTCAAGTGAAACAATAAAAAGAGAGATTGGTAACAGCTTGTCTTCTACTGCTTTTCATATGGCAGATAAACTAGATTCGTTTATGTGGTCACGAATCGGGGAAGTTGAGGTCCTAAGTCAAATAGAGGATATTAAATCTCATGAGGATCTGCAGTCAGCTCAGGTATTGCTGGATCAGTTAAAATCCAGTATTCCCGTATTTTCTTGGATTGGCCTGACTGATTCAGCTGGGACTGTGGTCGCAGCATCAGACAAAATTCTGGTAGGCTCTGATATTTCACAGCGCCCTGTTTATCAGGAAGGTAAAAAAGGAACTTTCATTGGCGATGTTCATAGCGCGGTTCTTCTTGCAAACCTGCTGCCGAATCCAACAGGAGAACCGATGCAATTCGTTGACATCAGCAAAGCTTTAACAGATGAAAACGGAAAATTCACTGGTGTTTTGGCTACACATCTCAGTTGGGAATGGTCGCGGCAAGTACAGGATGAAATTGTACAACCTTTAAAGGATGAATTGAGTGGAGCGGAAGTTTTTGTGGTGAGTGGTTTGGACAGCACCGTCCTCCTTGGACCAGAAGGTATGACTGGGAAAGTCCTTGATGTTGAGAGTGTTCATAAGGCAAGGAAGGGTGCCAACAGCTGGCACGTAGAAGAGTGGCCGGACGGAAAAAATTATCTGACAGGCTTTGCGGTCAGTGACGGGCATGATGATTATTCTGGCCTGGGATGGACGGTCATTGTCCGAATCCCTGAAGAGAACGCTTTCGCTCCTGTTGAACAATTAAAAACTTTCATAATCAAACTTGGTACAGTAACTGCTGTTGTCTTTGCCATTATTGGCTGGCTTCTTGCCGGTTTCATAACCAATCCTTTACGAAAGATATCAAGAGCTGCTCATAGTTTAACAATCGGCAAAGAGAGCACCATCCCTTTAATAAAAGGTATCCAAGATCTTGAAATCCTATCCAGTTCTTTAAGGGATTTAGTTGATACATTAGTACGGACAGAATCCAATTTGGGCAAAATGGAAAACCTGGCCCATCATGATCTCTTGACTGGTCTTGGAAACCGTGTCGCGCTTGATCAATTTATCAAACAGGCCAAAACTTTGGGGAATTCATTATCATTTTTGTATTTGGATTTGGATGGATTTAAAAAAATCAACGATAGGTATGGACATCAAACGGGAGACCTGCTTCTAAAGGAAGTAGCCAGCAGGTTGAAAGAAAATACACAAAATGATGATACTGTCTTCAGACTTGGTGGTGACGAATTTCTTGTCGTCGTGAGTAGTCCGACTGAATCCAAGAAACACGTGCTTACCGCAATAGCGAACAAGTTGATTACGGACATAAACACCCCTTATGATATAGCTGAATTAAAGCTTCATATCGGATGCAGTGTTGGTGGTGCAGTATGGCCCGATCATGATATCGATCCTTCCACCGTCATAAGTTACGCTGACGAGGCACTATATGTTTCAAAACGAGCTGGCAAAAATCAGTTTACCTTCCATACACCAAACCAACAAAAACAAATGCCAGGAGCGTAATCTCCTGGCATTTTTTATAACAATTTTACCTCCCATAAAAAGGGCATTTATTTTTGCGGAATATTCGATTTAAGGAATTTTACCAATTCATCATAATCATAAGTTTTCAGTGAGATCCCCTTATTGTCCAGTACAACATATGCTGGTTCTTTATCAATCCCTGCAGTAGATAGCGAATCTTGAGCTACTTCTAATGACTTTGGATGATAAATCATATGAATTTTTGATTCATCAATACCTTCGTTTGCAAGCCTGGTGCCATCAACTTGTTCATCACCGACGATGTACAAGCCATAAATGCCTTCTTTATCGGAAATCAGGCCTTTTAACTGATGTTCTTCTTCACTGCAGCCGTATAAAAAAGCGAAAATAGCTATTGCCAGTACAATTATTTTCTTTTTCATTACGGACCTCCTGAAGATTAGTATTAACGGAAATACGTATCAATAGCGAGCAAGGTTTCAACTAATGGCTAATTAAGATTTATTTAAAATTCTTCTCCTCTTCTCTCTAAAAACTCCTCCAGCCATTCATAATCCACCGGGCCATTGGTGATTTCATATTGATACATATCATTTAATAGAACATCCCTTTCGATTAAGGAAGGCATTGTAACTCGGTCGTCTTCATATTCCAATTGGAATTGGAATTGTTCATCTGGATATTCTGAAACAAAATCGCGGTCGCCGATTTTTTTCACTTTATATTGATTTAGAAAACTAATCAACTCCTGAATTGATTGATCATCAGTTAATTGCCGATTATATGCTGCCTTCTCATCCATTATTGGAAGCTGATTGTAATAGATTCTTTCAATTTTACTTGTATCTAGCAAATCCGCTAAATTCTTTTCACGATAATCGGCCCATCTGGTAACACCATATAAAAG
>NZ_JBIQOE010000124.1:0-18410 GCF_047739415.1 Mesobacillus sp.
AATTTAATTCAGAACCGAATATATTAATGGGTTATGATCTTAATAAACATCAATTGAACATAGTCAAATTACTTTCTACTGGACTACCTATTGGTCATTTCCCTCTAGAAAAGTTGTTTAGAATGGAAGTTACGACTTGTACAACATGTATAGAGTTTAATTATCATAGCATATTCCATCAATATAAATTTTTAAGTTACTGCCCTTTTCATAAATTACCTTTGACTATCACTAACTATAAAAAGAATATTTTAGTTGATGATTCTCTTGATAGTAATTTTCAACTTGAAGCGTTAAATAGAGATGGAGAAACTAGCGAAAAAGTTCATTTGTTTATTAATGCTAAAAACAAATGGCAAACAGTAAACTCAAATAAATTTCAGGTAAGCTGTGGTATCACAAAAGAATTAATTGAAAATAAATCAAATAAAGGAAATAAAATTCTTTATTTTGATCCAAGTGTATGCTTTTCCAGAGAGGCTCCTTTAGAGAAGTATAACTACATTTTGTTTAATAAATATAAAGAGAATATTGGTAAAGAAGAGTTACTTACTTTCAGTAGTCCAAAAGCAAATAATAATGAAGATATATTCAATTTTACTGAAAATGACTTTAAACTAGTGTATTTATCTACTCTAAAAACATTTCATTCAATTGTAAGGCACATAAAAGCTACCATATTATTTAAACACAAACAATGTATAGAATTAAATATTAGGAAACATCCTGTTAAGCCAAAGTGTCCATACTCTAACGCTTACGTTCATTGGAGAAAATTTATTGAGGGGCTTAGTAATATTTCTGAAGTAGACAAAAAAAGACCAAAGATTCATAATACTTACCTTAATTTTAAAGTTTATTGCTGCCAAGAGCATGGTTTTTTTGAAAGGCTTTTTTATACAACGATATCCTCTATTGATGAAAAATATAGAACTCGCAAATTAGTTTTATGGTTAATTAATAAAATTTATGGGATGATTATAACTAACTATTTCTATTGTTGGTTAGAACACTATCAGCAGAGCGAATTCAATGAGAATACTTATTATTCTTGTCCTCTAGAGTTTGATTACATACCAACTTTTATAGTTGAAATAAATAAGGAACAAAAAGACTCTGTTAATCTTCACCTGTGGAAACAAAACAAAAGTAAGTTAGCAATTAACAAACCAAATACCTAAAAGGCATTTGGTTTGCTCTGAGTATTTTTATCTAGTCCATTTTCTTGTTATTAAATCGAATATTCTCGCAACAGAATTACCTAGTAGATTTAATATGATTACAGCCAATAATTGTATAGACATTTCATACTACTGAATGACAAAATGTGTCAAGGAATGACAGGCTGTTTACCTGTCTTCTGTAAAAGGCGCAGATTGTTGCAAATCACATTTGAGACTTTAGAGTTTGTGAAAAAAAACACACTTAAAGTAACGACGATGCTGTTTTGTTAAAGAAGCATATAAATTTTTCTATATAATCTAATACAATTAACTTAAATTCCTTTTTGTTTATGCCTCTATTAAATGTGCAAAATTAAGATGTAGTTTTTATTTTTTAATTGTATGCAAATATATTTTTCTTTATATAATTACTGAAAATTAAAAGAGAAGGACTGATAAATTTTTCTCTTGGTGATATGACTGCAAAGCTTCTTTGGCTTCTTTCGTTAATTTCATACCTTTCTATCTGTCCTGATTGCAGTGTATCCGTAATAACAAGCTGTGGCAGGATACCAATTCCTCTTCCATTTTTAAGTGCTCTCATGATTGCTTCGTTTGTATCGAATTCAAGCACCTTAGTTGGTTGGAATCCATGTGATTCAAACAGTAAATCAATAAGTTCCCTTGTATTTGACCCTTTTTTTCTTAAAAAGAATAACTCATTCTTCAATTGATGGATAGATGATACACCATCCAATCTGGAACCTCTTTCAGTAACGAATACTATTTCATCTTTCAAAATTGGCTTATATGTTAAAAATGGGTCATTATTTCCATAAGCAGTAATAGCTACATCCAACTCTCCTTTTTTTAATTTTTCAATGATAGAATCTGTATGATCAATTATTAAATCCACCTTGATTTTTTTATATTTGTTTTGGAAATCGACAATTAAAGCGGGCAAAATATAGTTGCCAACAGTCGTGCATGCTCCCACTCTAATATCACCAGTCTCCAGGTTAGTCAGGGCCATCATGGCTTTTTCTGTTTCTTCTGTCAGCAAAAGGATTTTTTCGGTATATTGGAGCAATCTCCTTCCTGCGTCTGTTAACTCAACCTTCCTTCCACTTCGATTAAAGAGAGAAAGCTTATAATAGGCTTCCAATGCTTCAATTTGCCTGGAAACGGCAGGCTGGCTAAGGGAAACCTTTTCTGCGGCTTTTGAAAAATTAAGGTAGTTGGCTACATAGTAAAAACTCTTTAATTGGTGGAAATCCATATTTACACCCCTGAATCTTATCATGGTATGATGAAGTTAATAAAAACAAAGGAGAAGAGTATGCATAATCCTAATATTGCGTTAACCTCTTATTCTTCAGGATCTGGCTGAGCATGTAAAATACGGTCCTCAGACCTTGCGCAAGTGTTGCGTAATTTACCAGGTTCATCTGACCAAAAAATTATTGCAGGAATTGGGGAAGATGTGTTTGCTTTTACCCATCAAAATGAAACCCTTCTGCAAACTGTCGATATCATCACACCTATCGTTGATGACCCCTATCAATTTGGTGCCATTGCAGTTGCGAATGCTCTCAGCGACATATATGCAAAAGGAGGGGTCCCTAAGTATGCGTTAAATATCATTGAATTCCCGATTTCATCCCTGCCTCTAAGCTACCTTGAATCTATGATCAAGGGTGGAGCAGATAAAGCGATGGAAGCTGGTGTTGCCATTGTTGGCGGCCACACCATAGACGATTCCCCCAAATATGGATTCAGTGTAACTGGCTTCATCCCTGAGGGTGGTAAATTCATCAGCAAATCAGGTGCTAAGTCAGGAGACTTAATCTTTCTAACCAAGCCGCTGGGTATTGGTATTTACACAACTGCCATCGACCATAAGCTGGCCAGTGAACAGCAAGTAAACGAAGTGGTGGAACTGATGATGACGTTGAACCGTGATGCATCTGCAGCTTTTCTCAAGGTAGACATTCATGCCTGTACGGATGTGACTGGATTCGGTCTTTTAGGCCACCTGTCAGAAGTAGCAGAGAAAAGCAGAGTATCCATTGAAATTTATAATGATAAAATCCCGCATCTAGATGATGTTTTTCCGTTGCTAGAACAGGGAGCTGTGCCAGAAGGAATCATCAAAAACCACTACTCCTTCCATAAGAACGTTCTACATAGAGACGCATTATCGAGGGAAGAAGAGTATTTATTGTTTGACCCACAAACCTCCGGCGGACTTCTTATAATTGTTTCGCCTGAGCAAGCAGAAATATTGAAAAGGTATTTCTCTGACAAAAGCCTACCTTTATACGAAATTGGAAAGGCTGTTGAACAAAAGGAAAAACTTATTGAAACAATAAAAAATATCAAAATTAAGAGTTAGGAACCCTTGTCGTTCCTGACTCTTTTTTTGTTCACTTAACTATGCAAAATACTCATTACAGTATAATTATAATGCATTTCCATTATGAATTGACCGGTTCTATAATGACAATATAAAGAACATTTATCAAGAACAGCAAAGGAGGAAAATTCATTGAAATTTGGAATCATTATCGAGACGAAAGAACCGGAAAAAAGCTGGAATGCATTTAGGTTTGCAAATGCATCTCTCCTTCATGGTCATGAGGTAAAGATTTTTTTAATGGGAGAAGGAGTTGAATGTGAAAGTGTTACTCATGAAAAATTCAACACCGCAAAAGAGTTTAATCATTTTCTTGAAAATGATGGAGTGATTTTGGCATGTGGCACTTGCATTCAATCCCGCAAACTTGATAATCAGACGGTTTGTCCAATCTCAACTATGAAGGATTGTATCGAAATGGTGGAATGGGCAGAAAAGGTTATTACTTTTTAAAGGAGTTTGACAAGATGAAATTAAAATTTGCTCCAATCAAGTTCCAGGCAGCATTGGCTGCCGGTGGTGTATCTCTGATGGCGTTCAACTATCTGCAATTTGCCATCCCTCATGGAGAAGGCCTTATCAAGATATCGGACATATTTTGGTCTCAAATGAGTCCATTACAGGTCATTCTTAATGCGATTCTAGTATTGATCATGCTTGGTTCAACTGCAGCCAACCTAATTCTTACTGTTGTATTCCTAAGGGGAATGGCTTCATGGCTGAAGACAAAAAATCAGTTCAATTCCTTTATGGAAAACCCGCTTACAAATATAACAATTTTTGTTCCTATTGCATCCTTATCGATGACGGCAAACGTTGTATGGGGGCCATTTGCATTCTATCTGCCAGGTTTGTCTTTACAGACTCTCATGTGGGGCTCTCTACTATTCTATATGATTCTGTGGGTTTCGTTATTTTTTCTGGAATTTAAAGTGGCAAAAAGCTGGTTTATCAACCCAATGGATGCCAGTAAATTGAACTTTGTCTGGCTGCTGGATGTTTTCGCTTTCGGCCTAGTGAGCCTGGCTGGAACGGGGATTGCCTCATTGGCAGAGAATAGTGCCATTGCATCCTTCGCATCCGTAACATCATTGTTCGTGCTGGTCTTTGGAGTATTCTTGTTTGTGGCAAAGCTATCGTTTCTGATTTACATTCAGATAAAAAATGCCCAATTGCCTGATAAACCCATACTTCCGGCATTCTTTCTTGTCATCCCAATTACCTGTTTGCTAGGGTTAAGTTTTTACCGGATCATGGGTCATTTTCAAAATATCTTTACCTTTGATGCCAGTGTAATTTCTTTTTTCCTGATTACTGCTTCATACGTCATCACCATTGGTTGGGGAATCTTCACTGTTTACCTGCTGTTTGACTATCTGAGGAGAGAATTTTTCAAGAGTCAGTTTGCCCCGACTCAATGGGGGATGGTTTGAGCGTTCGTTGGCTCCCAAGTTTTGGGGGTTTATGTGCAGGGGATTTACTTCCCTGGAAATGTGCTATCAATCGTGAATTATATTAGCACAGTATTCGCTGCAATTCTTTATATCATCATTTTTGTGAAGTTCCATAAAGCAAACAAAGCGGAAATTATTCCTGTTGTCTCAAATCAGAATGTAACAGGCTGATTATTTTAAAAACTTAGAAGAAGAGGGGAATAAAAATGAAATTCTTATTCATCGTCAATGACCCGCCATACGGAACAGAACGTGCTTACAATGCTTTAAGGCAGGCAAACGCAATCGCTGGAAAAGAGAACACGGAAGTAAGGGTATTCTTGATCGCTGACGCAGCTGCGTGTGCCAAAAAGAATCAAAAAACACCTAATGGATATTACAATTTGGAAAAAATGCTCACTGTCGCTAAGCGTAAAGGAATCGACGTTGCTGTTTGCGGAAGTTGTATGGATGCACGCGGTATGTCTGAGGAAGAGTTGCATGAAAGCTCGCATAAAAGTACGATGGATGAGCTTGCAGAATGGTCAATCTGGGCTGATAAAATCATAACCTATTAAAACTAATTTCCCTCCGTGAATACGGAGGTTTTTTTGAATTAAGGATGTTCGCTGAACTTTTGTTATAATTTAGTAAAATTTAAAGTTAGTGAGGAGAAATGCTAATGGCACTTTTTGATCGTTCTGCTGCAACTTATGATTCGTGGTGTACGACAGAAATTGGATCATATGTCGACAATCTAGAGAAGAATATTATCTTCCAGTTATCACTGCCGAGAAAAGGTGAGAAAGCACTAGACCTGGGGTGCGGCACTGGTATTTACTCCATTTGGCTGGCGAGAATGGGGTTGAATGTTTCAGGTGTGGATATTTCAAGTAACATGCTTGAGATTGCAAAAGAAAAAACAATTGCTTCTTCTTTGAATATTGATTATGTTCAATCCGATATACAAAAACTTCCTTTTGATGATGAAACATTTGATTTAATCGTTGCCAATATCGTGCTTGAATTTGTAAAGGACCCTGAAGCTGTCGTAAATGAAGCAATCAGAGTGCTTAAAAAGGGGGGAAGATTTGTATGCGGCTTTATTGGGAAGGAAAGTTCCTGGGGTGAGAAATATCGCATACAAGGAGAAGAAAAGACGGAAAGTGTTTTTGCTAATGCTTCTTTCTTCTCTCCAGATACTGCAAAGAAGTTGTATTCATTGGGAACTGATAAGGTGCAACTGGGACTCTTTATGACAGAAGCGGATTTTTTAAATGCGGAACAGGCCGATGCATTGGAAATTGAGAAAAGGGTAGTTGGATCTGAAAAAGAAGCAGGCTACTTTGCTGTACGATGGGTTAAGGGGGAATAGAAAAGAATGAGTGAGGTTTATCTGGATTATAATGCAAGTACTCCAATCGCTCCAGAAGTTGTAAATGAAATGAAGCCGTTGTTAACCGATTTCTATGGCAACCCTTCAGCAGTTCATTGGGCAGGCCGTCCAGTAAAGGAAAGACTGAGACTAGCACGGAATCAAGTGGCAAACCTGCTGTCAAGCTCGCCTGAAGAAATTATATTTACAAGCGGTGGAAGCGAGGCAAATAACCTTGCATTAAAAGGATATTTCTTTAAAAATAAAGATAGAGGTAGCCATATCATCACATCAAAAGTCGAGCACCCTGCGATACAACAGCCTTTAAAGTTTTTGGAACATTTGGGTGCACGGGTCACAATGGTGGATGTTGACCGTTATGGTATGGTTTCTCCTACAGAGATTGAAAAATCTATTAGGGAAGATACCATACTGATTACGATCATGCATTCCAATAATGAAACCGGTACCCTCCAGCCAATAGATCAAATTGGACGACTAGCGAAACGATACGGAATTGCTTTTCATACAGACGCTTCCCAATCTGTGGGAAAGGTACCAATCGATGTGAATGATCTAAATGTTGATCTGCTAACAATTGCTGGTCACAAACTTTATGCGCCAAAAGGTATAGGTGCTCTTTACATACGGGAGGGAACATGTATAGAGCCGCTTATCCATGGCGCAGGACATGAATTCGGCTTACGGGCTGGAACAGAGAATACACTGCTTGCAGTAGGCTTGGGAAAGGCGTGCGAGTTGGCCTTAGAGCATGTATATGACGATTCCATTCAAGAACTGACTAACTACTTTTGGAAACAATTAAAAAGCACTTTCGGTGAAGGAATTCTTTTGAATGGTCATGCAAAAAACCGATTACCGAATACCCTGAATGTTAGTTTTATCAATAAAGTTGGTCAAGAGATATTAAATTCTATTCCTGAAATGGCAGCATCTACAGGTTCAGCCTGCCACTCAGGAAGAGTAGAATTATCTCCTGTACTGAAGGAGATGGGAATACCTGAGCATATTGGGATGGGCGCAATCAGATTCAGCCTTGGAAGATATACAACCAAAGAAGAAATCGACCAAGTACTAAATAGGTTAAATTTAGGGATTTAAATAATACAACCATGCCAAAAAATTATTATCTGGCATGGTTGTATTATTTTAAAGCAAAGGTATTCAAAAAATTAAACTATGTCATTTTACTCATTGGTGCAAGAGTGTTTTTTAATATGGATTCAGTAAATATAATTTTATTAAATGAACAAATAAGGACTTTTTTACTTGGGGTGAATAATCGATAAATAAAATCTTTGGCAGTCGTTATTAAAAAAATACAAGAAACCTTGGACACATGTATGATGATCAAGGTTTTTTTATGTCAGTAATCGAGATAAAGTGATAATTTTGTCACATTTATTTGAACATTTTAATGCATGTATTGTGAGGTGTAATTAAGGGGGTTATGATAAAATCAAGAGTTTTGCTTCATTAGATTATGGAAACTTTACTTATGTTAAAAAGTTGCTTTGTAAAATTACTTGTTAGTCCAAAATCATTTTGAGAAATGAAGGGATAACCCTATGTTAACATCAAAAAGCTTCATAAAAGTTTTGTTAATCCCCCTTTTAATTGGTTCCGCTGTGTTAATTAGTATGAATACATATAAAGAACCAGAGATTAAAGTAGAACATTTCCCCAAAGAAAGTGAGAAACAGAATCTTAATTCTGATATACAATTTGGTGTCTATAATGAACTGTCACCTCTTATGAATTTTGTACTTTTTAATAAGATGGCTAATGACATAACTGAAAAAACTTCCTTACTCACACATCTTAATTTAAAAAAAAGTTATTCAGAATTCAATACGTTGTTAGAAGATGGCCAAATTGATTTGGCATATCTTTATCTAGATCAATATAGCTTTCAAAACAATATGGAAGGGTATTCAATTGTTTTCTCCCCATCTTTCCCAACTCCTCCCAGGTCTTTGATTGTTGTTAAGGATGATAGTATTCAAGAAATTTCTAATTTAAGTAATCAAGTATTCGGATTTACTGAACCTAGTTCTGTCAACAGTCAAGGAATAGAGGAATATTTAGAGGCTATTGGTGAGAGCAAGGAAACCTTTTTTGGAAATTATTATTATTCATTTTATGTAGACGAGTCCATTTTCGCACTTCAATCAAACATTGTTAAAGGTGTAAGTATTGATTCATTAAATCTCTCCATAATAAATAATTTTAATAACAAAAGTGTTGTTCCACTACTTGGGAATCTACAAGTAGTTAAAGAATTCAAGTCTGGCCCGCAGCCAGTCATTCTGATTAGTAATAAGTTAAGTATTGATGTTAAAGAAAAAATCTATGATTATTTTAGAGATTTTCCGGTAGATAAAAAGCAAGAAGTTATAGCGGAAACTATACAGGTATCTTCATTCGATGAAATAAATAATGATAGGTTGAAGTAGGATGGAAAAAGTAAGATTGGAGAAGGTAAGAAAATTCTTACATGAATCATTAAACTTGAGCAGCAAATTATTTGGAATTTATTTAATCTTAGCACTTGTACTGTTTCTATGGATAGGAAGCTTCACTGAATCATTGCTTAGAGCACATTTACAACAACAATTCGAAGACCAAGGGAAGAACCTTTCTAAAACAATTGGTGATTCTGTTGCAGAATATCTATTAACTGAAAATGTAAACGGGGTTAACAATATATTAAAAGAACATAAAAAAGCAAATGAAAATATTGAATATATTTTGGTGTTTGATTGGAACTCTAGGTTGTTTGCCCATACATTTTCAGGTGAGCCAACAAAAGAACTACTGAATGCTGGAGATGATGAAAATTTTAGAGTTGTAAAAACAGATAAGGGGTATATTTGGGATTTCCCTGCACCTGTAACTGAGTATGATGTTGGTTTAATACGGGTTGGAATTTCAGAGGATAAACAATTGTCCATTATCAAAACAATTTTATCAAATATTCTTTTTAGCCTTGTTATTTTTTTCTTAACGTCTGCTATAATTGTGGCCTCACTTCACAGAATCATCACTAAGCCAATTAATGATTTAGTTAAAGGGACACAATTTTTATCAAAGGGGAATTTTAATTATAGAGTTCCAACTAATGATAGGAATGACGAAATGGGGACACTTATTCGATCATTTAATCAAATGG
Organism: Mesobacillus sp.; assembly: GCF_047739415.1. Lineage (GTDB taxonomy): Bacteria > Bacillota > Bacilli > Bacillales > Cytobacillaceae > Mesobacillus. The sequence continues at coordinate 9,581 of NZ_JBIQOE010000124.1, forward strand.
TTGATGACTTGGAGAATTATAGAGTAAAAACCGATGAATTAGATAAAAAGAGACAGATCCTTTTAGAAAAAATTATAGATATTCAGGAAGAAGAAAGAAAATTTATAGCTATGGAACTACATGATGAAATTGGCCAATCGTTAACAGGTGTTAAGCTTAACCTCAAATCGCTTGAACAAGAAATGAATGATGAGAGACTAAAGGAACAAATCATTGACTTACACAGCCAAGTATCTCTTTCTCTAAAAAATATTCATGATTTAATTGTTGAAATTGGTCCACGTTTTTTAGAAGGCAGAAGTATTGAAGATATACTAGAACGTTATGCAAAAGATTATCAACAAAGGTCAAATATAAATATTTCCCTTGAGATAGATAATCGAACCAAATTAGATTTATCAAAACAAACCAAAACGACAATTTTCAGAATCATGCAGGAAGCCTTAACAAATATTGCTAAATACGCAAATGCGACAGACGTAGTAATAACGATAGAAAACTCAAAGACACACTTAATATTAATTATTGAGGATAATGGAATTGGTTTTGATGTTAATCGTGAATTTGAAAATATGAGCTCTAACAAGAATATGGGTCTCTTTAGCATGAAAGAAAGAGCGTCCCTAGTAGAAGGAACATTGCTAATTGAATCAGAAAAGGGCTTAGGTACCACAGTTTTTGTGCGTATACCGCTGAAGGAGGTTAAAAGTGATGATTAGAATTTTACTAGCAGATGACCATAATCTGGTGCGGTCTGGATTAAAAATTTTACTCAGCCAAGTGGAAAATTTCAAAATTGTTGGTGAAGCAGAGAATGGAAAAGAATTATTGGAATTAGTAAAAAAGACTAATCCTGACATCGTTCTTTTAGATATAAATATGCCATATATGGATGGATTTGAAACGATTCCTGCAATAAAAGCAATCAAGTCTACTATTAAAATAGTAATGCTCACTATGTATAGCGACCAAGATTCTTTAGTTCGCGCAATGGAGTTAGGAGCTAACGGCTATATATTAAAAAAAGCACCAGAGGAAGAGCTAATTTCTGGGATAAAAAACGTAATGGATGATGGGTCATATGTTGATACAAGCCTTGCTCAATCGTATATAAACTCATTGATAAATAAGAAAAGTTCGTCTGGAAGACGGCCTATCCAAGAAAAAAAGGAATTGACAAAACGTGAAAAAGAAGTGCTAAGGCTTGTTTCAAGAGGTCTAACGGACAAGGAAATATCCGAGGATTTGGTAATTAGCATAAAAACTGTTGAAACTCATAAACACAATATAAAAGAAAAGCTACAAGTAAAGCGCCTTGCTGATTTAATACGTTACAGTATTGATCATAACCTTGATGATGAAGAGTGGTGATAATATGGAAGATAAAAAGCTTACTAGAAAAAAATTATTGATTACATCGCTATTAGGTACTTTAGGGTTAGTTGCAGGTGAACTAATTAGAAGTAGTAATAATTTAGAGGAAGAATCAGATAAAGATGATGATTCAAGTGTTAAATATGGCATGGTAATAGATTTAGACCGGTGCATTGGTTGTAATGCATGTACAATCGCATGTAAGCAAGAAAACAACACACCTCCAGATATGAACTATAATGTGGTCATTGAAAGAGAGGAAGGAGAATTTCCTCATCCCAAAAAGAAGTTTTTACCTAGAATTTGTATGCAATGTGATAAGCCTCCCTGTGTGAAAGTTTGCCCTGTCGGAGCTACGAAAAAGCTAAATAATGGGATAGTAACTATTGATTATGAAAAGTGTATCGGTTGCAGGTACTGTATGACTGCTTGTCCATATGGTGCAAGAAGTTTTGATTTTGGAGAAAACTATAATACTCCGCCCAACTCTTTTGAAAGTACAACATATGCAGAATACGACCAATTCTACAAACGAGATAAAACAATGCCCGCATTAAATGGAGTAAGGAAGTGCCATTATTGTTCGCATAGACTTGCAGAAGGGAAGCTACCAGCATGTGTGACCGCATGTTTAGGAAAAGCAAGAACCTTTGGGAACTTGAATGACCCTGAAAGTGAAGTGAGCAAATTGGCAAGTAAGAGTTGGGCATTAAAGGGTAATTTAGGAACAAAACCAAGAACTATGTATATAGGAGAATGGAAAGAGGAAAGCGATGCGTAAATCAAATAGTATATGGTGGTTAGTCTTTTCTATTTTGGTTTTAATTGCATTTTTACTTATGTATATAAGAATTAATCAAGGGCTCTCATTTACAAACTTAAACAACCTGGTGGGATGGGGGCTATGGGTTACTTTTTATGTTTATTTTTTGGGGATAAGTGTGGGGCTGTTTTTATCCTATGGGTTAATTGAGATATTTAATCTGGAAAAATATAGGGATTTAGGTAGAGTAGCGCTTTATTCTTCGATGGTGTCACTTTTGGTTGGATTGTTTTTTATATTAATTGACATTGGACATTTAGGTAGATTTTGGACGGTCTTTATCAATCGAAACTTAACGTCTGTGTTATCATGGGAACTTCATTTATACGTTTTATATTTTTTGGTGATTGCTGTTCTATTATTTATGGATAATCTTCCTTCTTATTGGAAACCGACGGATGATACAAAAATGATAAAATGGTTAAGCAAAAACAGAAAGAGTATTATTAAATATATAACTTATTTTGGTATTCCACTTGCAATAGCAGTTCATGGCGGGACAGGGGCATTGTTTGCTGTTGTTAAGGCGAGAGCATTCTGGAATTCAGCTATTTTCCCAGTAATATTCCTAACCTCTGCCACTTTATCTGGGATATCTGCAATAATCTTTTTTATTGGCTTTTTCAAAAGATTAAAGTATTCAATCGGATCTCTCAGAAGCTTGAGTAGAATCTTTTTTATACTTTTAATCTTTGATAATTTTCTTGTTCTTTTACAACTTTTTATAAATTATTATTCGGACATTAATGACAGGGTTGCATTCATAAATTTAATATTTTTGGGTGATTATTCAAAATCTTTTTGGATTGGCCAGATTGGAATTGGTGTTATATTAACTGTATTATTATTTTGTATATATTTTTATTCTGACCAGAAATTCTTATACTTATGGCTAAGTTCAATCACATGTTTAATTGGTATATGGTTCATAAGGATGAACTTTATTGCACCTACTTTAAGTGTACCCCTAATTGATGGATTAGCAGAAAATATGTATCGGTCAAATGAATCTTTTAAATATACTCCTAGTATTATGGAGTGGATTTATAGTTACTTTATAATAATATCCGGAACTATCATATATATTTTCGGAATTAATCGGATACCTAATGTTCGGGATGCTCTTTTTAGGAGAAAGATAAAAGGTGATGACATTGAGCAAAACATTTAAATGGTTCGATTGCAATAGAAGAGAGTTTCTGGTTGGGACCGCTGCATTAGGAACTTCTTTATTGTTGGGAGACTCCCTAAAGCCTAAAGCAGATAGCTTGCGGGTAGGGGAAGAAGTAACAATTCCAACCTGTTGTCATATGTGTGGTGGGGGAACTGGTGTTATTGCGACTGTCAGAGATGGAGTTGTGTCAAAGCTAGAGCCTAATGTTGATAACCCAATTGGTGTTTGTAACACCTCCACCGGATACTATGATAATAGTAAGTATGGAGCTGCAATTTGTCCTAGAGGGCTTTCAGCAATTATGTCTCTATATGATCCAGACCGAATAAAAAAACCTATGTTGCGCACCAATCCAGAAAAAGGTGTCTCCATTGATCCAGAATGGCAGGAAATAAGTTGGGAAGAAGCATTGGAGATTATTCAGGAAAAACTAAAAAAATTGTTAGATGAAAATCGCCCAGAAGCTTTAATCACTTTTTCTGAAAATTCCTTGTTTACCGATGTCCAACGAGATTTCTGCCATTTATTTGGGACACCAAATGTCAGTTTTCATACCAATATATGTAGTGTTACTCGAAAATCAGCTGCAAAATCGGTGCTAGGGGTAGAAGAACCCTTGGGCGATTACCAGCACTGCAAATTCATGCTGTTATTTGGATGGAATCCATTATCTGCTGTTAAGTGGGCACATCTACCTCAAATAATCCTAAACGGGAAGCAGAATGGTAGTAAATTAGTTGTTATTGATCCAAGGTTTAGTGAAACTGCTGCAAAAGCAGACAAATGGTTGCCTATTCTCCCAGGGACAGATGGTGCTTTAGCACTAGCATTAGCACATGTCATTGTGAAAGAAAATTTACACAACGAAAGATTTATAAATGATTGGACTGAAGGTTTTAAGGAGTATAAAGAATTTTTAACCGATAAGACTCCAGAATGGGCTGAAAAAATCTGTGGAATTCCGTCTGATGAAATTCAAATTCTCGCAAGGGAGTTTGCTAGCAATCAGCCAGCGATAGCAGATGTTTGGGTGGGTCCTGGCCAACAATCGAATGGGTTTAATGCGTCAAGAGCAATTTTTTTATTAAATGTGTTAGTTGGTAATGTAGACCAGCCTGGTGGTATGATGCTTACTGAAGAGTTTAAATTGGGTAATTCTCCAATTCAAACTAGCCAATCAAAAACTAAAAGATTTGATGGACTGGAAAACTTCCCCTTTGGACATCGGTCGGGTGTTTATGTCGAAGCAATTCGGCATCTATACCATCAATCAGGACCTTATCCATTAGAGGTAGCATTTTTTACAATGAGTAATCCTGTTCTATCCTTACCTAATTCAAATATAGTAGTTGATGCATTAAAAAAATTAAACTTTATAGTTGTCATTGATAATTATATTTCAGAGACTGCGCTTTTAGCTGACCTAGTTTTACCTGGGACAATATATATGGAGCGTTCAGGACTGGTAACTAGGGGAACAAACTGGAAATATGTAGCTTTAAGGCAACCGGTTGTTGAGCCACTATTTGGTCAACTTCCTGAAGTTGATATCTTTATTGAACTTGCCAATAGACTAGAGTTAAAGGATATCCAAGGGAAAGTGGCATTTAAAGATATTTCATATGAGGATTATATGGACTATCGACTCCAAAAAAGTGATGCTGGAATAACTTTAGCTGAATTGAAATCTTTTTCTGGTGCTGTATGGCGGTCTAATGAAGAAACCCAATTTGAAAAATACAAATTAAGAAACAATAAATTTCATTTTTCAATTTCTACTTTGGATTCAGGTAATGTAGATAAGTTTCCAGTATTTCGTCAGAGAAAATGGATGCCTGATTCCAATTATCCATTTTATTTAATATCATGGAAACATATCTCTCACACCCATTCCCGTACACAAAATAATCCATACCTATCAGAGTTAAAGAACCAAAATTTCCTTTATATAAATCCAGAAACAGCAAAGTCCTTGTCGTTTAATGATGGAGACCGTATCAGGGTAAATTCACCCTACGGTAGAGTAACAGCAACACTTCGTATTACCCCAGGAATACATCCAAAGGTTTTAGGCACAGAGTGGGGTTTTGGACATAAAGGATTTGGCAAATATGCAAAAGACAAAGGTTTCTCGGTTAACCATTTAAATGGTTTGTTATCAGATGAAATAACTGGTCAAGCGTTACACAAGGAAATCTGTGTTAATATCGAGAAATTATGATTGAAAGGTATAAGGGAAAACCCTGATTTTTTATCAGGGTTTTTTTCTATTTTCAGACCATGGAAAATGAATGTTTCCCCCAATTATGTAGATTTATAAAGGGCTTTAAAATAGATATTGAAGATATTTTTCGTTTAATTCTTATGGAGGTGAAATAAATGGGTTCAAAAGAGACAAAAAACACATCAAGAAGAGACTTTCTTATAAAGGGGGCAGGTGCAGCAGCCTTAGGTGCCGGAGCATTTGCTATTAGTCAAGTCCCTTTATTAGAAAAATTGGCTTCAGCAAATGAGGATACAGTCAAAGACCTGCTCCCTTTTCCTGAATTAATTGAATCAGATGAAATTATTATTAGAATGCAAAACGATGTTAGGAGGGCGCTAAAAAAACCATTAAATGAAATCCAATGGATCATGGTGATTGACTTAAAGAAATGTGTGGGTTGTTCTTCCTGTACTGTGGCATGCGTTTCAGAGAATGTATTGCCTCCCGGTGTTGTTTACCGTCCGGTTATCGAGGAAGAGATTGGGACATTTCCTAATGTGACAAAGAAGTTTACCCCAAGACCATGTATGCAATGTGAACATCCACCATGTACAAAGGTTTGCCCGATTGGTGCAACTTATAAAAGTGAAGATGGAATTGTGGCAATTGATTATGATAAGTGTATCGGTTGTCGCTATTGCATTACTGCTTGCCCGTATGGTGCGAGAACATTCGACTGGGGTGAGTATCATACTGAGAATACACCTGAAATCATGCAATATGAAAAAGAGCCAAACTATGAGTATGGAGTAGAGCGAGTAAGAGAAAAGAAAAATTCACCAATTGGAAATGCAAGAAAGTGTCATTTCTGTAAACACCGACTTCATAAAGGAATGCTGTCTATGTGTGTAACAACCTGCATTGGTAGAGCAACATATATTGGTGATAAGAATGATCCTGAGAGCTTGGTAGCAGAATTAATAGCTTCACCTCGAGTTATGAGATTGAAAGAAGAATTAGGTACTGAACCAAATGTATATTACTTAACATAAAGAGGAGGTGCTGAATAATGTTAAAAAAATTATATTTTACAGTGTTATCATTTATTGCAATTGTTGGTGTAATAAGCCTTTATATAAGATTAAGTGAAGGTATGAAAATGTCTGCACTTACTAGTTATTCCAGCTGGGGCTTATGGATTGTATTCTATATATACTTTATAGGTCTATCGGCAGGATCATTTCTTCTATCCACAATGGTCTATGTCTTTAATATGAAACAATTTGAGCGAATTGGAAAGCTTGCGCTATTTACTGCATTTTTTTCCTTAATGGCCGGATTGCTCTTCGTACTAATTGATTTAGGCCACCCTGAAAGATTTTGGCACACTTTAGTTTATAGGCAACCGAATTCAATTCTATCTTGGGAAATCCAATTTTACTTAATTTATATGCTACTAATTGTGGCAGAAATTTGGTTTTTAATGAGAGAAGAATTCGCACAAAGGGCCCAGTCTACAAAAGGATTAACCAAACTGTTTAACAGAACCTTAACACTAGGATATAAGGTTCCTAACAGTCAACAAAAGCTTGAGTTTCATAGAGAACAAAGTCATAAATGGATGAAAATCTTGGGGATTGCTGGAATTCCAACGGCAGTTGGGGTCCACGGAGGAACTGGCTCATTATTTGGTGTAGTAATGGCAAAAGAATATTGGTTCTCAGGACTTACTCCTATCATTTTCTTAGTTTCCGCTTTAGTCTCTGGTGCGGCATTAATGTTGTTCTTGTACTCGTTTTTTGGTGGTGCAAAAAAGAACGGGGATTCTCTCTTAAAGGAATTAGGAACCCTACTAACATTATTTATTGGTATCGATCTCTTGTTAATGATCGCAGAATTTCTAATTGGCCTATATAATCCTATACACCATGAAAGAATGACATTTAATGAAATCCTCTTTGGGGATAGGTGGTTTATATTTTGGATTGGACAAATCGGAATGGTAATTATATTGCCAATTCTCCTTATTACCATAAGTAAAGGGAAGAGGCTATTGATGGGCTTAGCTGGACTTTCTGTGGTTTTAGGTATTGTATGTGTTAGATGGATTCTCGTAATCCCGGCATATGTAGCGCCGCATTTTGATGGTTTAGATAGCGCCTATAATTCATCCCGTTTACTTTACGAATATTCTCCCAATTTGCTTGAGTGGTCTTCAAGCGTAGGATTAATCGGTATTGTGATTTTATTGTTTAGTATAACTGTCCAATTAGTACCAGTGTTCAATAAGCAAAAGGAGGTACATCAAACTCATGGAAAACCAACACCAGAAATTCATATCAAGGCGTAATTTTATTAAAACAAGTGCTTTGTTGGGTGGAACAGCATTCTTGGGAACGGGACTGCCCAATATAAAAAAGACCTATTCAAAAGAATTGGATTATGTTGGGAATTTTGAATATCCACTTGCAAAGCCAGAAAACATACTTTACTCAGCATGTTTACAATGTACAGTTGCCTGCAGTATAAAGGTCAAAATCAATAATGGTGTTTGTATGAAAATAGATGGCAATCCATACAGTGCAATGAACTTAGGGGAAAATTTACCTTATGATTTATCACCAAAAGAAGCAGTAAGCATTGATGGTAAGCTTTGTCCAAAAGGTCAAGCGGGAATACAACATGCATATGATCCCTACAGACTTAGAAAAGTAATAAAAAGAGATGGTCCTAGAGGTTCTGGAAAGTGGAAAACCATTCCTTATGACCAAGCAATAGATGAAATTGTCAATGGTGGGAACATATTTAAAGATATCGGTGAAAATCAAAATGTTGAAGGTTTAAAGGATATTTTTGTTCTAAAAGATCCAAAGGTTGCAAAAGCAATGGCTGACGACGTTACAAAAATTAGAAAAAAAGAAATGACTGTTGATGAATTTAAAGCAAAGCATAAAGATAATTTAGATGTGTTAATAGACCCGAACCATCCAGATCTTGGACCAAAAAATAATCAATTTTTATTCCAGGTCGGTCGTATCCATAATGGGCGAATAGAATTTACAAAAAGGTTCGTAAATGACTCATTTGGTAGCGTAAACTGGATTGAAAAGACGACATTGTGTGGTCAGACTAGTAATAAAGCTTGGGTACATTCAACAAGAGAGTATCTTGAAGGAAAGTGGACGGGAGGAATTAAATCTCCGCGACCTGATCATAGAAACACTGAATTTTTATTGGTTTTTGGATCAATTGT
>NZ_JBIQOE010000125.1:0-18833 GCF_047739415.1 Mesobacillus sp.
AATAGTTTTCCTGAAAGAATGCATTTTACATTAAGTTCATATAAAATGGGATTGTACAAACTGTAGAGAAAAACATAAGGATGGTAATATAACAATGAAAACGGCAGTTATCACGGATAGCACTGCGTACATCCCGAAGGAGTTGCGGGAGAAATGGAATATCCACATGATTCCGTTAAGCGTGATTTTCGATCATGAGACATATAGAGAAGAAATAGACATCAGCGCAGAAGAGTTTTATGAAGAAGTTAAGCAGCGTGAGCTTCCGACTACTTCCATGCCACCAATCGGCGAGTTTGTGACGCTTTTTGAAAAATTGGCCAAGGATTACGATGCAGTCATTAGCATCCATCTGTCCAGCGGAATCAGCGGCACCTACCAGGGTGCGGTGAGTGCTGGGGAAATGGTAGAGGGTATAAAAGTATATCCATTTGATTCTGAGATCAGCGCAATGGTCCAGGGGTTCTATGCTCTTGAAGCTGCAGAACTGGCAGAGCAAGGTGTGGAACCTGAGAAAATCATCGAGCGCTTGAATGAAGTGAAGAAATCCATCCGTGCTTATTTCATGGTGGATGATTTAAGCCATCTTCAGCGCGGCGGCCGATTGTCCAGTGCCCAGGCGCTAATTGGAAGCCTGTTGCAGGTAAAGCCTTTGCTCCATTTTGAAGAGAAGATGATTGTTCCGTATGAAAAGGTCCGTACACGTAAGAAGGCGATGAATCGTGTTGTCGAATTACTAGCGGAAGATGCGAACAGCGGCGGTGAGTACCGGGCGGTCGTCATCCATGCTAATCGTGAAACAGAAGCACTTGAATGGAAAAGTGAGCTAGAAGCCCAGTTTCCGAATGTTGAATTCATGTTAAGCTACTTCGGGCCGGTCATCGGAACCCATCTTGGAGAAGGATCGATGGGGATGGGCTGGTATAAAAAATAATTCCACGGACATGTTCTTACAACAATGAGAAGCGCCAGATCCGTATTGGGAGTTGGCGCTTTTTTTCTTTATCCACATATTAATAGTAGTTATCAACAAAACGATCCACTTATTAACAAGCATTTTACCACCATCCTCTATTTATCCACATCAACAACCGCTTACATCAAGATAAACAGGGACTTACCAACAAAATAACCCACATTATACACAGAAAAATATTGTTATTCACATTAATATCCACAGAAGGTTGTGTTTAACTTTGTTGAATGAAGAAAATTTAATCCCCAACACTGATTATTCTGTTGATGAACAGGTATTCACCGACATGGAACCTCCGCAGTTACCTCCGTTATCCACAAATCGCTCTTTTCACTACAATGCCGAACTGCAAAAAATGCTGGCTGGTAAACAGCTGCTGATGGAGGAGTTGCCTTTTTCGGTGGCGGAAATACAAAAGCACCATGAACAAGGCTATTTACTTTATCGAAAGGGTATCAATCAAGAGCGATTGTCCTGCACAAGATGCGGCACGATAGATCATTCGTGGTTTGCGGAGTTCCCCTGTTCGCGTTGTGGAAAAGTTGAGTACTATTGCAGTAAGTGTTTGATGATGGGGAGGGTGAGTGAGTGCACGCCGCTTGTCAGCTGGGTGGGACCGGAGCCGGGGTTTAATATAGTGGCTGAACCACTATATTGGGACGGTCATTTGTCAGAAGGGCAAAAGGTTGCTTCCCGACGAGTTGCGGAAGCTGTGGAAAACTCTTCGGAGCTCCTTGTCTGGGCAGTTGCCGGGGCTGGTAAAACTGAAGTGTTATTTGCCGGAATTGCTAAGGCTTTATCCACAGGCAAGCGGGTATGCGTTGCAACTCCAAGGACAGATGTGGTTCTTGAGCTGGCGCCTCGTTTTCAAAAAGTGTTTCCGAGTGTTAAAATTACCGCTCTCTATGGTGGGAGCGAAGATCGCCATGAATATGCTCAGCTTACAATCGCGACAACGCATCAGCTGCTCCGCTTTTACAGGGCGTTCGATGTTATGATCGTCGATGAAGTTGATGCCTTTCCTTATTCCATTGATGAAACCCTCCAATATGCAGTCCAGCAATCCAGAAAACCAAGATCCTCTTTGATTTACTTAACTGCAACCCCAAACAAACAATGGCAAAAAGAATGCCGGTTAGGAAAAAGGGATTTCGTCACGATTCCTGCCCGCTACCATCGTCATCCTTTGCCGGTACCACAGTTTGTGTGGTCAGGGAACTGGGAGAAAAAGCTTTCGAAGGGGAAACTTCCTCCTAATATCATTAAGTGGGTAGAAGCTAGATTAACCAGAGGAAAACAGCTCCTTATTTTTGCCCCGAAGATCACCGCCATGGATAAAATCCTCACCATCTTTCGGCAAATGCATCCTCTCATTGAATCAGTTCATGCTGAAGATCCAGACAGGAAAGAAAAGGTCATGAGGTTCCGAAACAAAGATACCCCCATCTTGCTTACAACAACAATTCTTGAACGCGGTGTTACCATCCCTAATATCGATGTGGCTGTTATCGGCTCGGAAGACAGAATTTTTACCGAGAGTGCCCTTGTCCAGATTGCAGGAAGGGCAGGGCGAAGTGCCGAATACCCGACAGGTGACGTAACATTTTTTCATTATGGAAAAACAGAAGCAATGCTCAGTGCCCGCAGCCAAATTGTGACGATGAACAAAGAAGGAATTAAGAAGGGGCTGATTGATGTATGAAAGGGAGTCATTGTCTGATATGCCATGAGGAGATTGAATCTGCTTTGTCATGGAGAACTCTTTTTGGGGAGGATAAAACACCAAAGATTTGTGGAGAATGCAACGAGAACTTTTCGCCGGTTACAGGGGAAATATGTGAAATCTGCGGAAGGCCATTTGCCTTTTTGGAAGCGGAGTATCGAGTGGAGAATCTATGCTTTGACTGCAAGAGATGGGAAGACGAGCACTGGAGCGGGAGCCTGGATCAGAACCGCTCACTGTACCGATATACCGATTTTGCAAAAGACATAATGGCGAAATTCAAGTTCCGCGGGGATTATGTACTTGCCGAGATTTTTGCAGAAGATCTCTGTCAGGCTTTGCAAGCTTACCAATATGATTATATTGTCCCCATTCCTCTCAGTGAGGAACGACTCTACGAAAGAGGCTTCAACCAGGCAGAAGCCCTAATCTCCACTGCCGGCTTCAAACCAACCCACTTGCTCTCCAGAGTCCACACCGAAAAACAGTCAAAAAAATCACGCTCAGAAAGAATCCACATAGAGCAGGTGTTCAAATTGGAAACAGAACTAAATCTTAACAGTAAAACAATTTTGCTGATTGACGATATATATACTACAGGCTCAACGCTGAGGCATGCGGCCAAATTACTAAAAGAAAACGGAGCGGCGAAAGTGTATTCATTCACTTTGGCACGCTAGATGAGATATTATTGAAGGAGGAAGGATATTGGACCTTCAAAATTGCCCAAAATGCGATTCACTCTATGTGAAAAATAAATTTCGAGATGTATGTGAAAAATGCTGGAAAGAAGAAGAGACAGCGTATGATACAGTGGCTAAGTATATGAGGAAACGGGAAAACAGAGCAGCGACCGTCATACAAGTTGTAGAAGCGACCGGTGTACCGGAAGATCTGATATTAAAATTCATCAGGGCAGGTCGGTTTCAGCTGACTCAATTCCCTAATTTCGGTTATCCTTGTGATAAGTGTGGTACGGTGATTCGTGAAGGCAGGCTCTGCGCATCATGCGCCGGGGAGCTTATGGCTGACTTGCGTACCGTCCAGAAAGAAGAGCAGCGTAAGAAGGAAATGGCAGAGCATCATGCGACTTTTTACACACACAAAGATTAGGCGAAAAGAATCATTAAATATCGGCAGATAATTGCCGATAATAAAAGTAGAAATCGTTCTGAAAGTGAGGTTTAGACGATGAAAATCAACAATAATATAGGCCCATCAGGGATCAATCCATATAAACGCCAGATGAATAAACTAGATGCAGCAGCGAACACGCAAAATAAAAAGGCTGATAAGGTTGAAATTTCTTCAACAGCCAAGGAAATGCAGCAGCTTTCTCAAGTATCCGTTCAGCGCCAGCAAAAGGTGGAAGAGCTGAAGCTTCAGGTTGAAAACGGTACTTACAAATTGAATCCTAAAGAAACAGCTAAAAGCATCATTAATTTTTATCATAATAAATAGGGTGAATACTCGTCTTCCTGGCGAGTGTTTCTTTATGCCTAGAAGGAGGGCAGTCCATGTCAGCTGAATCACTTGTTGTCATCATGAATAAAATGCTCAAATTACATAAAAGCCTTTACGAACTGACCGTGAAGAAAACGGATATCGTGAAAAAAGGAGACACAACTGCCCTCGATCAGCTCTTGAAGGATGAGCAGGCGCATGTTGCTGCGATCAATAAGCTGGAACAAGAGAGGCTGGCAGTTTCAAAAGCGTTTTTACCCGATGCTTCCTTACAGGAAATTGCAGAGGCAAATCCTTCTGAAAAAGAGAAGCTTTTAACAATCAAAGAAGAACTTGTGGAAGTTATTTCAGAAATAAAGGCTCGAAATGAATTGAATCAGCAATTGATCCATCAGTCACTTCAGTTCATTAATTTTTCCAAAAGTCTTGTGATGCCGCAGGAAAAGGAAATTAACTACGGACCACCTGCCGGCAAGAAAGCAAAGCCTGGCCAATCGCCGGGGATGTTCAACTCAAAAGCATAATATTTGGAGGAACGAAAAATGCGTTCAACCTTTATGGGATTAGAAACAGCGCACCGCGGAATGTTCACGCAGCAGAGCGCTTTAAATACAACGGGTCATAATATATCCAATGCCAACACGCCTGGCTACACTCGTCAGCGTATTAACTTTCAACAGACAGAGCCATACCCAAATGCTTCACTTAACCGCCCGCAGATTCCTGGGCAGGTTGGAACAGGCGTAAAGGCTGGATCAATCCAGCGTGTAAGGGAAAGCTTTTTGGATATCCAGTACCGAAGCGAAAATAATAAGCTAGGATACTGGGAGACTAGGGCAGAGGCTTATACGAAACTGGAAGAAGTGTTGAATGAGCCTTCAGAATCTGGCCTTGCGAAGACGATGGACCAATTTTGGCAATCCTTGCAGGATTTAGCGGTAAACCCGACAAATCCTGGCGCACGATCTGTCGTTCGCCAGCGAGGGATTGCAGTAGCCGAAACCTTCAATTATCTGCAAAATTCACTTTCTTCCATTCAACGAGATTTGAAGAATGAGGTTTCTGTGACTGAAAAAGAAATCAACTCGTTAACTTACCAGATTAGTAAGATTAACGGTCAAATTGCGGATGTCGAACCACATGGTTATCTGCCAAATGATTTATATGATGAGCGCGACCGGTTGATCGATCAATTGGCATCAGTGGTAAATATTAAAGTTGATTATACAAATTCAGGCGGCGATGCACTGAAAATGGCAGATGGAAAAGCCGTCATCAAGATGGTCAGCGACAGCGGGAAAGAGCTAGGAATCCTAGTGAGTGGTGACCGTAATAATAATATGACTGTAAACTTTGATGGTGCTGATGAATCAGTTAAAACGATATCTATTGGCGATACTAAATTTAACTTTACAGATTTGAATTCAACAGGAAAACTTAAAGCTTTAGTAGATTCATATGGGTATGAGGCAAACGGCAAAGTTGCTGGTGTCTATCCTGAAATGATGAAGGAGTTAGACAACCTTGCGTACACCTTTGCGACGGAGTTTAACAATGTTCATAAGGACGGAATGAGTCCGAATGACATTGCCAACAAAACAAAGGCTGAAAATCCGTTCTTTGCTGATGCGGATGACATAGATCCTCAACGCGAAGGATTTGCAAGCCGGATTCAACTGGCGGATGCAATAAATCAGAGCCTTGATAATATCGCAACAGCAGATGGAAGCAGTATTACTGGAGCAACAATCGGCGATTCTACTAATATTCTAAAACTTGCGAACATCATTAACGATAAATTTGATTATGCCGGCGACAACGAACAAGCAAACTTCCGCAATTATTATGAAGGTGTGATTGGCGGCATGGCTGTTAAATCGCAAGAAGCCGTTCGATTAACTCAAAACAGCGGTTCACTAAGAGAATCGGTAGAAAATCGCCGCAAGTCAGTCAGTTCCGTATCGCTAGACGAAGAAATGACAAATATGATCCAGTTCCAGCATGCCTACAACGCATCAGCCCGGATGATCACTCTCCAAGACGAAATGCTCGAAAAAATCATCAACGGCATGGGAACCGTAGGAAGATAGGTGAAATAAAATGCGCATAACACAGTCAATGCTTTCTTCCAATTCATTAAGAAACCTCAGCGAAAGCTATCGAAGAATGGGTCAGTATCAGGATCAGCTGGCTACCGGCAAGAAAATCACAAAACCATCTGATGATCCTGTTGTCGCTATGAAAGGGATGTTTTATCGCTCCAATTTGACTGAAGTTGAGCAATATAAGCGGAACCTTTCAGAGCTTTATTTGTGGATGGAGAATTCTGAGGCTGGGATTGAACAGGCTAATAATGGTTTGCAGCGTGTGCGGGAGCTTGTCATCCAGGGGAAAAACGGTTCACTGAGCCCAACTGACCGTGAGGCGATTGCCCGTGAGGTTGAACAAATAAAGGATGATTTAGTGCAGGTCGCCAATACACAGGTATCCGGCCGCTATATCTTTCACGGAACCGATACAGATCACCCGCCGGTGGCAACAGCGAATCCGCCAAAGGTTGCTGCGAACCTTGCTGATCCTGATATTAACTCGTACAAGGTG
The DNA here is from genome assembly GCF_047739415.1 of Mesobacillus sp. Taxonomy (GTDB): domain Bacteria; phylum Bacillota; class Bacilli; order Bacillales; family Cytobacillaceae; genus Mesobacillus. The sequence continues at coordinate 6,765 of NZ_JBIQOE010000125.1, forward strand.
GAAATCTCACGAGGAGTCTCCTTAAGAGCTAATGTTGATCCTAATGGTGTTTTTAACCAGGAACTTTTTGATGTCGTCCAGGGCATCCAGACAGCATTGGAGAGTGACAACGCAGCCGAACTAGAAGATTTGCTTGGACGGTTGGATGGATCAATGGACAAGCTTTCAGCAGAACGATCTGAACTGGGTGCACGAAACAATCGTCTTGAAATGATTGATGATCGAATAGCTCAGCAAGAAATAATGGCCAACCGTGTCCTGTCAGATAATGAAGACGCGGATATTGAGAGGGTCATCACCGATTTGAAGACCCAAGAAAGTGTCCACCGTGCGGCACTTGGCGTAGGAGCCCGTATTCTGCAGCCGACGCTATTAGACTTTTTAAGATAAGCTATTCTCACTGGGAATAGCTTTTTTTTCTAGGAGGAGTACAGAATGCAATTTCCTCAAATACGTTTGCAATCAACTTTTGCCCAGACAGAAATCCGTTCCCAGCAGTCGAGGCTGGAAATGGAGCAACCCAAAGCGGAATTAAGCATCCAGCAGCCGACAGCCGAGCTGAATATCGACCGTAAGCCGGCAAGACTTACGATTGACCAGACAGAGGCACGTGCCGATATGGATTTAAAGCATATTTCCCGCCGGATTGAAGAGGCGGCGCAACAGGGGTACCAGGATTGGCTCGCTGGTCTTGCGCGTGTTTCCCAGGATGGCGATGAATTGATGATGATCGAGAATGGCGGATATCCGATTGCAGATCAGGCGAAGCGGAACAGCGAGTCGCCAATGCTTGACTTCAATATTGGCTGGGTTCCATCAGCAGGGGGCGTGAAGCTAGGGTATGACCCTGGCAAAGTAGAGATCAACTGGAAAACAAACCGGCCGATGATTGATAGCCAAATTAATAAGCCAGTGATCAGTTATACGCCAGGCAAGGCGGAAGTCAACCTGAAGCATCATCCATCATTAAAAATTGATTTTGCCAACCTAAAGCATGTCGGAATTAATTATGAACAATCTATTTAAGGAAGGGTTCTAAAATGAAAATAAACACAAAGTATCATGGTGAAGTAGAAGTTGAAGAGATTCTAACTTTTGAAAAAGGGATACCGGGTTTTGTTGAAGAAAAGCAATTTGCCTTGCTGCCCTTGTCTGATGATGAATCCTATTTTGTCCTCCAATCCGTATCGACTCCTGGACTGGCATTTGTGTTAACTAATCCGTTCCATTTTATGAAAGAGTATGATTTTCAGTTGGAAGATGCGACGGTCGAGGAATTGAGCCTGGAAAGTGAAAAAGATGTCGCGGTCTACACTATCCTTACCGTACAGGATCCATTTGAAAGAACAACCGCAAACCTGCAGGCGCCAATTATCATTAACCAGACAAACCGCAAGGCAAAGCAAGTCATCCTGCACAATGAACAATACAAGACCAAACACCCAATCTTTAATAAAGTAGAAGCGAAGGGGTGACCAGACATGCTCGTACTCACAAGAAAAAAAGGCGAAAGCATCAAAATTGGCGATGACATCGAAATCACCATCGTCTCATCCAAAAACGACCAAGTAAAAATAGGCATCAAAGCACCAAAAAATATTGAGGTCTTCCGAAGTGAAATCCTCGAACAAATCAAAACCGAAAACGAACAAGCATCACAAGACATCTCAGCGCTATTAAAATTTATGAAAAAAATTTAAAAACACTATTAAACAATCCTAACCGCAAGACGATAAAACTATTGTAAGAGAAAATAAGGGCGGCCGACCTTATCGACTCAGACAAATAAAACAATTGTTCACAAGGACGTGAACAACAAATTCAAGGAGGAAAACATGCAATGAGAATCAATCATAATATTGCGGCACTTAATACTTATCGTCAGTTGAACAGTGCATCAACTGCACAATCAAAATCAATGGAGAAATTATCTTCTGGTCTTCGTATTAACAAAGCTGGAGATGATGCAGCTGGTTTAGCAATTTCTGAAAAAATGCGTGGGCAAATTCGTGGACTCGATATGGCTTCTAAAAACGCGCAAGATGCAAATTCATTAATTGCTACTGCTGAAGGTGCATTAAATGAGACTCATTCAATTCTTCAACGTATGCGTGAATTATCAGTTCAATCATCTAATGATACAAACACTGGAGATGACCGTGCTGAAATTCAAAAAGAAATGGATCAATTAACATCTGAAATTGATCGTATTGGTAATACGACAGAGTTTAATACTAAAAAATTATTGAATGGGAGTGCAGGCGTTGCTGTAACTGCTAGTAACACAGCTGTAAACGGTTTAACTGGTACTGCAGATACACAAGCTGGTGTTATTAATTTAACTGCTTCAAATACTACTCTTGCAACTAAAGCAACTAAAGTTGATGCAACTACTACAGCTGTTGCTAATGCGAATACTGCTATGATAGCAGGAGCAAGTACACTTACAGTTAATGGAACATCATTCTCCTTCGTAGCAGCTGATACTGTTCAAAAAGCACTAGATACATTTAATAATGCCTCTGCAACTACTGGGGTGTCAGCAACTTGGGCAAATGGAACAGGTTTTACTTTCACTAGTGCAACCGAAGGTTCTTCTGCTAAAATTGATTTCAGTGCTGGTACTGGAGCATTTGCAGCTATAGGTGCTGCAGCATCATCAGTTTCTGGTGCTGATGCAGTAGTATCAACTACTGAACTAGGTGGATCTGCATCTGTATCAGGTAATAAAGTCACTGTTACATCTGGTAACTATGAAGGGCTAGAATTCACTTTGGCATCAGATACAGATGTATCTATAACAGTTGGAACAAACAATGCATTAAAAATGCAAATTGGGGCGAACCAAGATCAAAATATGAGCGTTGGTATCAACGACATGAGAGCTAGTGCATTAGGCGTTAAAAATCTAAATGTAACATCTCAAAGTGGAGCGAACACTTCAATCACTGCAATTGATAAAGCGATTCAAACTGTATCAGCTGAGCGTTCGAAACTTGGGGCTTATACAAATCGTTTAGAGCACACAATCAATAACCTAGGTACTTCTTCCGAAAACCTAACTGCTGCGGAATCTCGTATCCGTGACGTAGATTTTGCTATAGCTGCTTAGGCAGTGACAAGCACAGTCGTCCTAGCTGGTAACGGCTAGTGATAATAATCGGGTGAATTGCTGGAAAACCCTAAGAGCTTTTCTTGCCACAACGTAGTTGGAAACGACAAGCGTGAAGGTTTGAAAAAAGAAAAGATTGGGCAATCAGCAGCCAAGCTCCTGTCTCGAAAGAGTGGAGAAGGTCCAACGACTAGGATAGACCATCTAAGGCGAAAGCTATGATGATGAAATCCGTAGGTGAACCAATGGTCATCAGCATTGTGAATCCGAAGTGCCCGACCCCTACTAAAATGCTAGAGGGTGAAGATATAGTCTAGTCATTTGTGAAAGCAAATGTTCGCACGATGGCGAAAGAAATGATGGCACAAACTAAGAATTCTATTCTTTCTCAAGCAGCACAAGCAATGTTGGCTCAAGCTAACCAACAGCCTCAAGGCGTGCTTCAGTTGCTTCGTTAATAGTAATACAAAAAAAGGGTTGCCGATGGCAACTCCTTTTTCTGTAAAATGAAAGCTAATGATGTAATAAGGCTTAACTCTATAGATTACTCCTGCGAAAATAATTTGGTTTTTGTGTTTTGGCGAACTTTGGCTTTACAAGCTGGCTTGGTGCTTGGTGTTGGTCTGTCTTGAATAAAAATTTGACTATCAGTGCTATTAATCTTTTCAGCAGTTTCACCTCCTCGGAATAATAACTAAATTATATATGTTAGGGACTAACGAGTAATCTTGGTTATGCTAACGTGAGTTTTGATTCTCTAACTTCTCATGTGAAAAGCTCACTCATTTCTTCAATCAATCACAGAATTGCAATAGATTGCTTCCATTTCCCTCATTAAACGAACCAATGGAAAAAATAAGCATAAATCATAATATTGAAGATACATGCGTATGATGTTCGTCAAAAAGGGCTCCTCTCTTCGGAGGAGGAATCGTAATCATGAATAATCAATCTGCAAAGCGTGTGAACATTGTTAGCCTAAAGCTAGTGAAGGAATCAGCATGTTATATAAGAATCGCTGTGTACGAAGCCCGGAAGATGGCTATCAATTGTTGAAGCAGTTCTTAGGAGATACGGATAGGGAATACTTTGTTGTTGTTTGTTTGGACATAAAGAATCAACCAACAGCCATCAACATCTGTCACATTGGAAGCCTAAACGCAAGCATCGTACATCCGAGGGAATGCTTCAAGCCTGCCATTTTGAGTAATACTGCTTCGATTTTAGTAGGTCATAACCATCCCCGCGGCAGTAGTGTTCAGAGCAGGGAAGGTACAACTGAATTTAACACTAAGAAATTTCTAAACGGTAAAGCTGGTGTACAAGCTTCAAAAGCATCTGGAAAAATCTTATCACAGGAAAATTTTGGTAGTAAGTATTCTATCACTCTTGGTGGTACTGATAAAGCAGAGTTGGATGGAGCATTAACCGCAGGAAAAGATGTGAAGGTTGATATTACAGCAAAAGATGGGTCAACTGCTCAAGTTGCTGACCTTGTGGGTGATGGTCAAATGGTTACCATTCCGAATGGCTATGATGGTGCAGGTTTGACTCTTAAAGTTAACGGCGCATCTTTAACCTTTACCGTATAAGTGACTCAAGGCTCATAATCATTCCAAATTAGAGCTAACGAAGGCCAAGATATGTCTTTAGGCATTAATGAAATGAGTACATCTAAGCTTGGCGATAGTGCTTCAGGTAATTATATCTCGGGGGTAGACTTATCTTCGCAAGATGGTGCAAAGTCTGCTATTACAGTAATAAATAGTGCACTCGATCAAGTTTCAGCTGAGCGCTCTAAGCTTGGTGCTGTTCAAAACCGTTTAGAACACACAATCAACACCCTAGGAACATCTTCCGAAAACCTAACTGCTGCGGAATCTCGTATCCGTGACGTAGATTATGCTTTAGCTGCCTAAGAACAGTAACAAGCACAGTCGCTCTGGCTGATAACGGCTAGAGACATTATCGGGTGATTGCTGGATACCCCTTAGAGCTTTCTTCCCCACAACGGAGTTGGAAACGACAAACGTGAAGGGTTAAAAAGAAGAAAGATATGGGCAATCAGCAGCCACGCTCCTGTCTCAAAAGAGTGGAGAAGGTTCAACGACTAGGATAGACCATCTAAGGCGGAAGCTATGATGATGAAATCCGTAGGTGAAACAATGGTCATCAGCATTGTGAATCCGAAGTGCCCTACCCCTATTAGATTGCTAGAGGGTGAAGATATAGTCTGGTCATTTGTGAAAGCAAATGTTCGCACGATGGCGAAAGAAATGATGAACCAAACTAAGAACTCTATTCCTTTACAAGCTGCTCAAGCTATGTTAGAGCAGGCGAATCAGCAGCCTCAGGGAGTTCTACAACTTCTTCGTTAATTTTATTACTTCGAAAAAGGCTCTAGACCATCTAGAGTCTTTTTCTTTTGTAATTTGTTTTGGAAGTTATCTTCTCTACCAGTGAATAGTATTAAAATAATTTCACTCATCCTTAAGCCGGTTCTATCCTGAATGGCTTGTATTTTTAATAGCTCTTTACTATTAAGAGTGATCTGGTAACTGTATTTCGTCTCATTAGTCTTGTAGTATTCATTGTATTTTTTCTTGAACCATTCATTGGCGAAATCAATAGAATTGAGTTCAACGAATAGGCTCTTGATTTGCGCGGTGGGTTTTAATAAACTTAAAAGGTTTCGAAGAATCCAGCATGCATTCGAGAATCCATTATTTAGCTATACTTTGGCAGGTTTATTGGAACGTAATTTTTAAGTTCATTGATAGCAGTGAAAGCACCATCCGTAATCCTCAGTTCTGTGTTGAAAACGAAAGCGCGGTTGTTTGGCCCCCTCAATTGTTAAGTTTCCATCTCCTAGCAGCTTACCCGTAATAAGTGATAACTGTCTCATTGGTATGTATTTTAATAGTTCATCTACAACATCCATGCTAGCCCTACTTATAATAAAGGAACGTGTGTTCTAGTCTAGTTTTCTATAGTAGTCCTGAAAAATAAACTAAACATGCTTTATAATTTTCCGATATAACTACTATAAATCAGTATAGTAGGAGGAACTGAAGATGATCGAACGCATATCATCCAATCAATTATCCTCGCAACTTAGAAGCATCGAGAAAATAGATGTAACCGCAGAGAAACAGGAGAATGTTTTACAGGCTGAAAATAAAGATGAAATAAATGAATCACTCAATTTCCCAAAAGAAAAGGTAAAAGAAATTGTCGATGGAATGAATAAGTTCATGGAGGCTTCGCCGACTGCGCTGAAGTTTGAATTCCATGAAAAGCTTAATGAATATTACGTGAAAATCGTTGACGAGATAACAAAACAAACAGTAAGAGAGATTCCACCGAAAAAGATGCTGGATTATTATGCGGCGATGACGGAGTTCATTGGCCTTATGGTGGATAAAAAGATCTGAAGGTGAGGTTGAAGGTCAGCTATGAGGATAGGCGGATTGGCCAGCGGCATGGATATTGACCAGCTTGTTGGCGATTTAATGAAGGCGGAGCGGCTTCCGCTTGATAAATACAAACAAAAGAAACAGACTCTCGAGTGGCAGCGTGATGAATACCGTGAGATGAACAAGCTCATGTATGAGATGCAGACAGCTGCCCGGGATATGAATTATGAAAGGACTTATACTTCGAAAACTACGTCAAGTTCGAATGATGGGGCTGTGTCAGCAGCAGCTTTTCCGAGTACCATAAGCGGTACATATAAAGTCAAAGTGGATCGTCTGGCATCTGCGGCTGTCAGGGTGAGCCAGGATACTGTATCTGCTTCAGGGCAAAAGATTGATACAAGCAAAGCGTTCAAGGATCAAATATCAAGCTTTAAGACGGCACCGGACTTTAGCGGTGGACCAATAAGCTTTACTTTAGCGACATTCAAAGAAGATGGAACAAAAGTCGAGAAAACTTTTGACGTCACTGAAACTGAGACATTAAATGATGTGCTGAAAAAAATCAATGACTCAGAGCTGGGGATACGTGCATTCTATGATTCAACCGCAGATAAGGTTGTAATGGAACGGACTGTTACAGGGGATTTCAATAAGGACCCGAATACATTCCTCGGTGCGGAGATTGGCTATAACGGGACAAATGCAGGGTTTATTGCTAATGTGCTACAGATGAAAGCGGGCAAAGAAACTTCTCCTGGATCTGGAGTATGGGAAACGACGGAAACGGGAGGCACAAACGCCAAGTTTACATACAATGGCTCTTTAACAGTTGAACCTCCTACCAATGATTATAAAATTAACAACATCCAATTCAATTTTAAACAAGTCACAGCAGGCGAAGAAACCATTACTGTCGGGAATAATACGGAAGCTGCTTTTGACAGTATTGTAAAGTTCGTCAATAAGTATAATGAAATGATTGAGAAGATTAACGGTAAGTTGGATGAAAAGCGATATCGTGACTATAATCCACTTTCGGATGAAGAAAAAGAGGCTATGGAAGAAAAGCAAATTGAGTTATGGGAGGAGAAGGCGAAAAGCGGTTTGATCCGTAATGATTCCACCCTTTCCAATGGATTGAATAGCCTGAGGCTCGACTTCTATGAACCACTGGCAGGGGCTTTAAAAGGCTTTGGACAACTTGCTGAGTTAGGGATTAAAACCACTTCTAATTATGCTGAAAAAGGTAAACTCGTGATTGAAAATGAAGAAGTGTTGAAAAGTAAGCTGGCGGAAAACCCCGATGCAGTATACAAGCTGTTTGCAACAGATGGGGATGGAAAAACAAGAAGCACGATGGGGATTGCCGAACGTTTGATCAAGACGATCGATTCGACGATCAAAACGATTGAGGGAAAAGCAGGTAAATCAACATGGGTGAATCAAAAGTTCACATTGGGAAGAAACTTAAACGATGTCGACAGCCAAATCAACCGCTTCGAAGACCGCCTGATCCAAGTCGAGGACCGCTACTGGCGCCAGTTTACTGCGATGGAAAAGGCCATTCAAAAAGCAAATAGCCAGTCGGCTTACTTGATGCAGCAATTTAGCGGTGGATATTAAAAGCCCTTTTTAAAAAGGAGAGTAAATAATGGCAATGAATAATCCGTACCAGTCTTACCAGCAGAATTCCGTCAATACAGCGTCTCCTGGAGAGCTGACGTTGATGTTATATAACGGCTGTTTAAAGTTTATTAATCTTGCGAAACATGCCATTCGATCAAAAGATATTCAATCAAAAAATACAAATATCCAAAAAGCTCAAAAAATCGTGCAGGAGCTGATGGTCACTTTAAATATGGAACTTGAAGTTTCACAAAATATGATGTCATTATACGACTATATGAACCGACGTTTAATCGAGGCGAATATCCAGAATGATACAGCGATTTTAGAGGAAGTGGAAGTGCTTGTCACTGACTTCCGCGACACCTGGAAGCAGGTCATCCAACTGAACCGACAAAAGCAGCACGGCCAGGGTGGCGCAGTTTAATGAGTGCTGTCCTTCAATTTCATCAGCTAACTAATGAACTCATACAACTTTTGGAAACTGCTGATCTGGATCGCGATGATAAAATCACTCGGACTGATGAGTTATTGAGTCAGCGAGAAGCACTCATGGATGCAATTGTTCCTCCCTATACACCTGAAGAAATGGAAGCAGGGAAGGAAATCAATCAGTTGAATATGAAGCTTGCTCAGCTTTTAAAAGCTGAAAAGGCTTCTGTTCAAAAAGATATTAAAGGATTGCAATCGAAAAAAGAATCTAACACAAAATATGTCAACCCATACCAAAACCTTTCAACGGACGGCATGTTTTACGACAAGAGGAAATAGGTGGGTGGTTTGAACACTTTAACTGAGGAAAAGTTTTTATTGGTCAACCAGTATATCGGATTGCTTGATATCATCGATGAAGCTTTTGGTCATATCCTTGTCAGTCTTGAGAGAAAGAATCATCATGATGCCGAACAATTATGGGAAGATGTAACCATGGCTTTTATGCAAATCCATGAATCAAACAAGGTCCTGGCTGATCATTTTGCCGATCAGCCAGGGGTTATCCAACAGTTCTCACAATTCGATTTTGTATTGGAAAAGGCACATTTGGTTCAATTTACAGATGATCGATTTCTTGAGATTCTTATGAAGGAAAAGATTTATCCCGCTTTCCTTGGATGGTCGGGGCAAATCAATCAACAATTCAGGCCCTATTACATCAACTAAACCGCCCGATCCCGGGCGGTTTTTCCATATTCGGACAACCCTCTACAAAATATCCACTATTCCGACGGTAAAAACAGACATAAAAATGTCAAATCTTCAGACTGTTTTTGCAGGAGTTCTTTGGGGTAAAATAGAATTAGTAATACATAGTCATATCCCAAAGGAGGAGTCCACTATGAACTACAACATTCGTGGAGAAAACATTGAGGTAACGCCAGCAATCAGAGAGTATGTAGAGAAGAAGGTTGCGAAGCTTGACCGGTATTTTACCGAGTCACCCAATGCCAATGTGAACGTTAACCTGAAAGTTTACCAGGATAAAAAATCAAAAGTTGAAATTACGATTCCGATGAAGGACCTTGTGCTTCGCGCAGAGGAGCTTCATGAAGATATGTATGCTGCGATCGATTTGATCACTGATAAGCTTGAGCGCCAGATCCGCAAGCACAAAACAAAGGTAAACCGCAAATTCCGTGAAAAGGAAAGCCTGAAGGATTACGCGCCAATCTTCACTGAAGTTGAGCAGGTTGAAGATGATGAAGATCTTGAAGTTGTCCGTACAAAGAGCTTTGACTTGAAGCCAATGGACAGCGAAGAGGCGATTCTGCAGATGAACATGCTGGGCCACAGCTTCTACGTGTTCACAAACGCTGAAACTAACCAAACTAATGTTGTTTATAAGCGTAACGACGGCCGCTATGGTTTGATTGAAGCTCAATAATCTTAAACTCTACCCACAGTCAGAAATTGGCTGTGGGTTTTAATTTGTTTTTTAAAAGGAAAAATTATACCGAGTGCCGAAATAATTTTTACAGGAGGCGATACATAATGACATTTTCGATCGTAGGTTATGATCCTCAGGAAAAAGAATGGGGAATTGCGGTACAATCCAAATTTCTTGGAGTAGGGGCGGTTGTTCCGTTTGCGAAGGCTGGGGTAGGTGCTGTGGCTACACAGTCATACGCAAATACAGCATATGGTCCACAGGCGCTTGAGTTAATGGCTCAGGGAAAATCAGCTCAGGAAGTAAAGGAGCTGATCACGAAGGATGATCCTGACAAGGAAATGCGCCAGGTGGGATTGATTGACGCCGAAGGAAACCCAGCAACTTTTACAGGTACATATTGCTATGACTGGGCAGGCGGGGTGACTGGAAAGCATTTTGCGGCACAGGGAAATATTTTAGTAGATGAGAATACTGTAAAGGCAATGGCAGCAACTTTTGAGTCAACGGAAGGCTCTCTTGCACACCGGTTGCTGCAGGCGCTAAACGCTGGACAGCAGGCTGGTGGCGACAGCAGGGGCCAGCAGTCGGCGGCACTCCTTGTCGTCAAGGAGAACGGCGGCTATGGCGGCTACAACGACCGTTACATCGATCTTCGTGTCGATGATCATCCTGAACCAATCACGGAGCTGATACGCATCTACGGCCTGCAGCAGCTTTATTTTGCCAAATCAAAGCCAGAGAATATTGTAGCAATCGAAGATGAGGTAAAGGACACAGTCATCCAGCACCTTAAGCGCCTGGATTATCTTAAGGCCGATCCTTCTGACGGAGAAAAACTCCATAAAGCGCTCACTTCCTACATCCACACCGAAAACTTCGAGGAAAGAGAGCAGGAGAAGGGCAAGATTGATTTAGAAGTGTTGGAGTTTATGAAAAATCAATAAATCCTTCGTCCCTCTGTCAACCGGCAGAGGGACTTTTCGCATACCTCGATTGGTTGTCACCCCTTGTCGTAAGTGGTAAGATAGTATTTAGCAATAAATCGAATTTTTCTAAAAGGGATTCGGTGCGTTTACAGCGAATCTTTTTTCTTTGGGACAATTTTTCACACAATTAACATATTAAATACAACGAGATTCATTAGATAAAAGGAGCGTCTGTATGGGGATTTTAACGAAAATTTTCGACCAGAATAAACGCGATATTAAAAGATTGACGAAAATGGCGGATCAAATCGATGCACTTGCAGGCGATATGGAAAAGCTGTCTGATGACCAGCTGAGGGAAAAAACAGATGAGTTCAAATCCCGTTACCAGAATGGCGCGTCTACCGATGAACTGCTGATTGAAGCGTTTGCGGTCGTCCGTGAAGGTGCTAAACGTGTCCTTGGTTTGTATCCTTATAAAGTCCAGCTGATGGGTGGTATTTCCCTCCATGAAGGAAATATCTCTGAAATGAAGACTGGTGAAGGTAAAACCCTGACTGCTACAATGCCGGTTTACTTGAACGCGATCACAGGACGTGGCGTGCACGTTATCACGGTCAACGAATACCTCGCAAGCCGTGACGCCGTTGAGATGGGCCAACTGTATGAATTCCTTGGCCTGACTGTCGGATTGAACCTGAACAGCATGACAAAGGAAGAAAAGCAGGAAGCGTACCGTGCCGACATAACTTATGGTACGAACAACGAGTTCGGCTTCGACTATCTTCGTGACAACATGGTGCTTTATTCCGACCAGAAGGTTCAGCGTCCATTGCATTTCTGTGTAATCGATGAAGTTGACTCCATCTTGATCGATGAAGCGCGTACTCCGTTGATCATTTCCGGTTCTGCGCAAAAATCTGCCGCGCTTTACATTCAGGCGAATGCATTCGTTCGCACTTTGAAGCGTGAAGAAGACTACACATATGATGAAAAAACGAAGGGTGTCCAGCTGACGGAGGAAGGGATCACGAAGTCAGAGAAGGCTTTTGGCATCGAGAACCTTTTTGACATCAAGCATGTGACATTGCTTCACCA
>NZ_JBIQOE010000126.1:0-10432 GCF_047739415.1 Mesobacillus sp.
GGCTATGCGCTGGAGCTGGATTAAAAAAGCCGATTTCATCTCTGAAATCGGCCTGCAATCATGAAAAATGCTTTCTTATGATACTAAACACGTCTTCTTCGATAATCTTATTACCGTATTCATCGAGACGGTGAATCGTAACTGTCGACTCCTGCCCATACTCTAAAAGAACGCTTAGTATATTGTCAATTTCTTCTTCATCCTCAAAATCCTGCTCAGGAAACTCAATGTATAAATAATACTTGTCATCATAGCTGTACAAGCTTGTTTTGACTCTGTCTATTCCCGGCCGTTTCGAAAGTGAGATGACATCTTCAAAATCCTTGAAATACAGCAGGAATTCTAAATCATCCTCGAAGGCCGGATCAGCATCATCAATCCCTTTTGGATTGAATTGGTGGTCAAGCAGCTCTTCGATTCGTTCATCGACTGGCAGGTCTTTCAATTTATCGTTTGGAAGCGGCAGTTCGAACTTGGGACCGTCCTTCGATAGCTGTGCCTTTGTCACTAAAACTTCCAGACCTTTTTCCAGGGCCTGAACCTGGATCCATAAAGGACCTTCAACTGCAAACTCTTCCTCGGCGTGGACTTCATCCATCATCTCCCAGAAAAGCTCTTCGCTGCGGTCACGGTTATACCAGATTTCCTCCCGGTCAAACCCGCGCTCCTCTATATCCATATATGAAATATAGAACTTAACCGTATTCTCATTAATACGCTCGATTTCCATTCGCTTTCTCTCCCTTCCAGGCAAAAATTTGAAGGGACTAAATACCCCCAAAAAAGCAGTTGGTCTTTATCATTACCCTTAATAAATAAGCCTAAATCACCTTGATTTACAAAGGGGCTTTGTAAAAAGAAATAAACGATCTTGTACTTTATTTTATGTTATATTAAGCCATTTTGGAAACAAAATATACACCCATTTTTTATAAAAAGCTCAAGAATGATCTTGTCTGAGAGCAGATTACCTGTTGAACATATTGTAAGGATACACGAATGCGCTGGTATTATCGCAGGATTCTCTTTTCTTCTGCTGCAGTCAACCAAGTTACCCCAAAAGTGATCGGTCTTAACATATTATAATTTTAAAGTATTCTTTACATTTTAGCAGAAAAGCAACAATAGTTCAATTTGTCTGCACGGCCAGGCGAACATTTGGAAGGGATTCATCCATGAAAAATAAAAAGCCCCCAAAAGGGAGCTTTGATAGCAATAAAGTTTAAGTTTAATTTACTAAACGCTGAGCCTCGCGCAACTGGAATGTACGTACTTTGCGCGGCAGGAATCGTCTGATTTCGTCTTCATTGTATCCAACCTGCAGGCGCTTTTCATCAATGATGATCGGACGGCGAAGCAAGCCAGGATTTTCTTTGATAACCTCAAACAGTTCCTGTAGAGGCATGGTTTCCAAATTCACATCAAGCTTTTGAAAAGTCTTCGAACGGGTAGAAATGATCTCATCCGTTCCATCTTCAGTCATTCGAAGAATTTCCTTTATTTCATCAATAGATAAAGGCTCTGAGAATATGTTTCTTTCCGTATATGGAATCTCATGTTCTTCTAGCCATGACTTTGCTTTTCTGCAAGAGGTACAACTTGGTGAAGTGTATAAAGTGACCATTGGTAATTCACACTCCCTTAGATTTACTTATATATTATTTGCTTTAAATGAGCTGTCATTTCTTAAATAATAATAAGTTTAATTTTATAATTCATATTGTTTATTATACACCAAGGATTAAATAAAAGGTATCCCTTTTCATAATTTATTCCGGGTATTTATGTAAGGATATTTTACTCTCCTCTATATATAACGAACGAAATTGAAAAAAGTTTCAATATAATTTATATTTTTCATCACCCTCTGATCTAATCTATATAAATATTCGTACAATTCCACCTGTTTGTGTCCGTTAGACTTTCATTTTCATAATTTAATTATATTTACCCGATTGCAAAAGACTTAAACCTTTTTATTTGAAAAAAGTTTAATTCTCAATTACTTAAGTAAAAATGAAAACGCAACCATGTAAGAAACACTGGTTGCGCTTGTGACTTAGATGTCCTGTAGCAAATCATCCCGTTTATCTTCCACAGTCAAGACTTCCTCAACTGGCTGGTAAGATTCTCCGTAAAACTTTTTATCTTTATAAGTATGAATCATTTTGTAAGTCTTCTTCATTGCTTCATATACTAAATCCTCTGAAGACTCGTCTGGAGACCAGTAAAGGATTTCCATCTCGTTAATTTCCTTCGTTGCTAGCGAACGACGTCTGTAACCAATCGTCCTAGCGTGTTCGAAGCCTTCACGTTTGTAAAAACGAAGGCGTTTTTCCGTATCTGTATCCTCATAGTTTACTGGTTCAACCTCAAGGATAATCGGCTTGCCCTTTTCCTTCAGTTTCTCAATCAGCTTATGGCCCAGACCCTGACCGCGCGTCGTCTTAGAGACAAAAAGGTAATCGATGAAAACAAAATCATCTGTTTCAACGTACATGAGGACATGTCCGGGACCTTCATCCTTATGGTAAATCTCTGGTCTTTCTTTTAAAAGTGTTTCCATATGTTCCTTTGACTTCATTTCCTCAATCGGGAAATACTGATTTAATTTCTCATACCAATGCATTGCTTATCTCCTTTTTATTTTTATTCCTTCCTGATAAGCACCCAGCTTTTCTTATATAATCATGATCATAATACTTGTATTATTTTTTCTTGATAAAGTTCTTTTAATACACCGGCAATTCTTTTAAAATAAAGATGTACGGGGATCATGAATTATATTTATCACAAAATCACTATCCAGACTTAGTGAAAAAAAAGGTGGAGGTTTATCATGGGCGGTTACATAATGGATTTAACTATCGTTGCTTTACTGATTGTGGGAATTACCGCGACAATTGGTGTGATTACCAATGGAGTAGGAACCAAATTCTTTAGTGGAAATAAAAGAAATGAATTTGTCGATCAATCAACTAGTTTGCAAACTGGTTGGAAAAAAGTCGGCGGAAGCAAGAAGTAATCCACATCCCAACTGTTATTATAACTTATTTTCATATCTATAATCTAATGATATGAAAAGCCTGAAATGATTTTAACTCATTCCAGGCTTTTTATATAGTATCAGAAAGTTTTCCACTTCAAAAAATTGTCCAGCTCCAGCGCCTAACCCCTCGATACGCTTCGGTCCTATGGTGTGTAATCAACATTTGGTGAGTATCTGTTGCTTGCGTTCCATAATAAATATTCGTTTATTCCCTGATCCTTCAAGGCCCTGATTTGGTCTTCGACTTCCTTTTTCCCGTATACAAGGTAATTTCCACTGCCTAACCAGGAGGCTGTGAAATCCTGAAGCCAAGGACGTGATACTGGCGGGTTCTTTAATTCAGCAAGTTTCTGTTTTTCCATTTTTGCATATTCCTGAACGAGGCGGTATGGCTCTGTGTCAGGCTTGGCAATCCCGAAATAAGAAGTCCAATGACTTGGATAAATCATCGAAGAGATGACGTCCACATTCTCGGAGATCTTCGAGAAGTTCTGCCCTATTCCTGGAGCTTCGGGAAGTGTTGCCGTATAACCAAAGATATCAACTGATACTTTAACATCGTATGGCTTTAATTCCTTTCGGGCATATGCTACAAAATCGGTAACTGCTTTAACCCGTTTTTGTATATTATCCATTTCAAGATCTTTATAATCTCCCATCGAATATTGAAGTGTGTCATCCCTATTTTCGAATCCCTCAGGGAAACGAACATAATCAAACTGGATTTCCTGGAAACCCATTTTCGCTGCTTCGATTGCAATTTGAACGTTGTAATCCCAAACTTCTTTAACGAATGGATTTACGAACGATTCTCCTCTGCCATTTTTCCAAACCTGATTCCCTTCCTTAAATGACCACTCAGGCTTCTCATTTGCCAAAGCTGTATCTTTAAAAACTACTACCCTTGCGATAGGATAAATCTGTTTTTCTTCCAAAGTTTTCAATAGTTTTTTCGGATCTTTAATATAAGGCTTTCCAATCTCTTTAAAAGGAGAATCTTCATCGGGTTTGTATGTAAGATATCCGTGGTCTTCTTTAATATCAATTACCATTGCATTTAAATCGGTGTCATCAATAAGTTTTGTAAGACTATTAAACCTCTCTCCTCCAGCTGAGTTCCCTGTTACATAAATTCCCCTTACAGCATCAGGATATTCAAATGTATAACCTGAATCGAATTTGAACCTTGGCATCTGCTTTGGTATCTCTCTAACCAATGATTGATGTTCCCTGACCGGTAGTTTTTCTGTTTCATGTGCTTTCGTTTCTGCGAACACTGTACCTCCTGCTTGTGAAAAAGAGGCAGCCAATAATGCTGCTGCTGCGATTTGTTTAAACTGCATAAACACCTCTCCTTTCAAAACGTATGCCAACTCTAAATAGTAGCTTTCTTTATAATATGAATCTATAATTCTATTTTACCCACTTTCGACAGATTTAGATATTATAGATTAATTTTTTAAATGGAATTTTTTACCTTAACCCTTTTTATTAAGCAAAAAAAAACGATCTCAAAATAAGAGATCGTTAAATTTATTTGACATATTGCTGCTGATATTGCTTCAGTTCTTTTTCAGAGCAATACACATAGTGGCCTGGAGCAACTTCTCGCATCTTCACTTCTTCGCCGTCTGCATACTGATGCACATTCGGATCATAAGTTTTACGTCTGCGAGTGCGCTCAGATTCAGGATCCGGAAGCGGGATCGCAGAAAGCAATGATTGTGTGTATGGGTGAAGCGGATTTTTGTATAGTTCCTCAGCAGTAGTTAGCTCAACCAGCTTTCCGAAGTACATAACACCAATTCGGTCACTGATATATTTTACCATTGAAAGGTCGTGTGCGATAAACAAGTATGTTAAACCTTTTTCGCGCTGCAATTTCTTCATCAGGTTGACAACCTGCGCCTGGATGGAAACGTCTAATGCGGAAATAGGTTCGTCTGCAATAATAAATTCCGGCTGCACGGCAAGAGCACGTGCAATTCCGATACGCTGCCTTTGTCCACCTGAAAACTCATGAGGATAACGGTTAGCGTGTTCTTTGTTTAAGCCAACTGTTTCAAGCAGTTCATATACCATTTCCATTCTTTCTTGCTTGCTTTTTGCCAGGTCATGAATATCAATGCCCTCGGCAATAACATCAGAAACTTTCATCCTTGGATTCAAGGATGCATAAGGATCCTGGAAAATCATTTGCATACTTCTGTTGAATCTCTTCAAATCTTTTTTGTTCTTCTTGCCGTGAACGTTTTCTCCCTTGTAAAGGACCTCTCCATCTGTTGCTTCATAAAGCCTGATGATTGTTCGGCCAGTCGTGGACTTGCCACAGCCTGATTCTCCAACCAATCCAAGAGTTTCTCCTTTAAAGATATCAAAAGTAATTCCGTCAATCGCTCTTACTTCATTAGGTTGCCCCATATTGAAGTACTGCTTCAGATTCTTTATTTCAAGAAGCTTTTCTCTATTTTCCATCAGCCAGTCCTCCTCCTACAGTTATTTCGTGCCCATGAATTTTCGCATTCTGCTTTTCACAGCTTCCGGCGGTTCTACCTTAGGAGCATCTGGATGCAACAGCCATGTAGCAGCATAATGTGTATCAGACACTTTAAACATTGGAGGCTGTTCTTCTAAGTCAATTTGCATTGCATATTCATTACGAGGCGCAAAAGCATCACCTTTTGGCGGATGCAATAAATTTGGCGGTGTACCAGGGATTGCGTAAAGTTCCTCTTCTTTAGCATCCAGGCTTGGCATTGAGCTGATCAATCCCCAAGTATATGGATGTTGCGGATTGTAGAAGACTTCATCCACCGTACCGATTTCGACAATTTTACCACCATACATTACTGCCACACGGTCAGCTACGTTAGCAACCACACCAAGGTCATGGGTAATGAAAATGATTGAAGTGTCAATTTTTTTCTGCAAATCTTTCATCAGTTCCAATATCTGCGCCTGGATCGTAACATCCAACGCCGTTGTAGGCTCATCAGCGATTAGAACCTTTGGATTACATGCCAAAGCTATTGCGATAACAACCCTTTGTCTCATACCGCCTGAAAATTGATGCGGGTATTGCTTGATACGTAATTCAGGTTTCGGGATACCTACAAGCTTCAAGAGTTGAATTGCACGTTCCCTAGCAGCTGATTTACTCATATTTTGGTGCTTGATCAAAGGTTCCATGATCTGCTTTCCAACAGCCATTGTTGGATTTAAAGAGGTCATTGGATCCTGGAAAATCATCGAGATATCCTGTCCACGGATTTTCTGCATTTGCTTGTCGGACAATTTTGCTAAGTCTTTGCCTTCAAACAATATTTCACCTTGCTTGATTTCGGAATTTCCTGGAGGCAACAATTTCATGATTGCTTTAGTCGTTACTGATTTTCCTGATCCCGACTCACCGACTATTGCAAGGGTTTCTCCCTTTTTCAAATCAAAGTTCACACCGCGGATCGCTTTAACTTCGCCCGCGAATGTATGGAAGGATATGTTTAAATCCTTAACTTCTAATATGTTTTCCATAATACATTCACCTGCCCCTTAATCGCGCATTTTCGGATCAAGCGCATCGCGCAATCCGTCTGCCAGCATATTGAACGTAATCATGATGATACTGATGATAACAGCTGGAATTATCATCTCATGTGGGTGCAATCTTAGCACTTTAAAACCTTCATCAATCAATGTACCGAGAGATGCATATGGATCCTGAAGACCAAGTCCAATAAAGCTTAGGAACGCTTCAAAGAATACCGCATTTGGAATCGTGAACATTGTATTGATAATGATGACTCCAGCAAGGTTTGGCAATAAGTGTTTAGAAATAATTTTGCCATCGCTGTTTCCGAGGGTTTTAGAAGCGAGTACAAATTCCTGTTCCTTAAGCTTAAGCGTCTGGGCACGTACCACACGGGCCATACCAACCCAGCCTGTAATCGTAAGGGCAACCGTAATGGAAATAATACCCGGCCGCAATACAAGGATCATCAAGATAACGACAATCATTAGCGGGATACCAACAAGGATTTCCGTGATCCTCTGCATGACATTATCCAGGCGCCCGCCAAAGTAACCAGAAATAGCACCGTAAGCAACACCAATAATCATATCAATAACGGCTGCAAGGAAGGCAATATAAAGTGAAATTTGAGTACCCTTCCATACACGTGTAAATAAGTCACGACCTAGCGCATCCGTACCAAACCAATAGTATTCATCAACTTTTTTAACTTCATACATATCGATTTCTTTACCGGCCTTGTTTGTCTTCATACCATCAAACGGAAGCCAGCTGATATTTTCTAGTCCCTGGATTTTAGGCGGTAAATTGTTATGACTCACGTTTTGAGTGTCAAATTCTTTACCACTGATAAATGGACCAACGAATGCCATTATGATAACCAACGCCATAACGATTAAGCTTACAAGCGCACCCTTATTTTTACGTACGCGCATCCAGGCGTCCTGCCAGAAGGTTAAGCTTGGCCTGTTAATTTCCTCACTCTTGGCCGAATCGATTTCCGCCGGCCTAAAACGATCTTTTGGAATGTTTGATTCAAAGTCAGCCATTACTTATTACCTCCAGACAGCCTGATACGTGGATCGATTATTCCGTACAGAATATCCACTACTAGGATGATTACTACAAATAATGCAGCAAATAAAATGGTTGTTCCCATGATAACTGGGTAATCATTTACTGTAATAGATTTTACGAACTGTTCACCAAGACCAGGGATCGCAAAAATCTTCTCGATTACAAGTGAACCAGTCATCAATGAAATTGCTAAAGGTCCTAAAACCGTTACTAACGGGATTAGCGCGTTTCTTAAAGCATGCTTAAATGCAATCTCAAAGAAACTCGCACCTTTAGCTTTTGCAAGCATGATATAGTCTGACCCTAACACTTCAATCATTTCAGTTCTCATGAAACGGGCAGCAATCGCAATTGGCAACATGGAAAGTGCGATAGTCGGCAGGATTGTATACTCAAATCCACGCCAGAAAAGCACTGGGAACCAGCCTAATTTTACACCAACAAAATATTGCAGTAATCCTGCAAATACGAAGTTAGGAATAGACTTACCCAAAACTGCAATAAAAGTAGAGCTATAATCGACCCATGTATTCTGTCTTAATGCCGCGAATATACCAAGAACAATTCCTAGAATTGTTCCAAGGAGCATCGCCTGGGCACCTAATTGCATGGATGGCCCTAAACGTTTAAACATCAGTTCAGTTACCGGTGTGTTATTAAACTGAAAGGAAATACCAAGATCTCCTTGCAGCAAGTTGCCAATATACTTAGCGTATTGAACAGGTACTGGCTGATCTAGACCGTATTTTGCCTTCATGATTTCCATCTGTGCAGGACCCAATTTATTCGCACTTGCAAAAGGCGTACCAGGAATGATTTTCATTAAGAAAAATGTAAGGGACGCAATGATGAAAAGAGTCAAAAACATATAAAGTACCCTTTTTAACAGGTATTTTGCCATATGGGTGCACCTCCTGTATTATTTCAATTTTCCCTATTGTTCGACAAATGCTATACAGGGAAAAAGAGAGTATATCTAGATATACTCTCTTTCTATCCTCAGAATTATTACACTCTGAAATAAGAAACTTCTTTAAGTTTTTATTCTTCGCCTTCGATTGTTACCCACTGGAATGAGTAGTCAGGACCGTAGTTGTAGATCGCAAGACCTTTAACATTCGGGTTAAGAAGGATGTTAGCTGCACGCTGATAAACAGGTGCTATACCAGCATCTTCTTCAAGCATGATTCTTTCAGCTTCTTGCTGTGCTTCCCACTGAGCTTTTTCGTCAGTAGCAAGTTTGCCTTGAGCATCCTTAATCAACTGATCGTATTTCTTATTTGAGTAACCCATTCTGTTGCTTCCGCCATCAGTGATCCAAAGGTCAGTGAACGACAATGCGTTACCGTAGTCAGGACCCCATCCTGCGAATTGAAGATCGTAATCCATAGCGTTGTCACGCTCTAGACGTACTGCAAAAGGAACGCTTTCTAGATTGATTGTTAAACCAGGAAGGTTTGTTTCTAACTGGTTCTTGATGTAAGCATCAGTTTTCTTAGCTGCTTCAGTGTCTCCACCAAGGTAGCGAAGTTCTAATTTGTCTACGCCAAGATCCTTTAGACCTTGTTCCCAATACTTCTTAGCTTCTTCAGCATTGAAAGAGATAAGGTCGCCATGCTTTTCACGGAAATCTTCACCATCAAGTGTTACGAAATCTTTTGGTACAAAGTAGTTAGCTGCAACTGAGCCGTTGTTCAGGATGCTCTTTGCAAGGTCTTCTTTATTGAAGCCCATTGCGATTGCTTTACGGATGTTTACATTAGCAAGTGCTTCGTTCTTCTGGTTCATTTTGATCCAGAATACAACAGCTTCCATCCAGCTCATCATACGCTCGTCGCCTTCGTATGAAGGAACGATATCAGAAGAAAGCAATCCAGTCATATCTGTTTCGCCAGCTTCGAATGCGTTTACAGCAGAGTTAGAATCTTTAACGACGTTTACAGTGATCTTTTCAAGTTTAACTTGATCAGCGTTGTGGTAATTAGGGTTTTTAGCAAGTACCCACTCAGTAGCGTCAGTACCTTCCCATTTTTCCATTACGAATGGACCGTTGTAAAGTAAGTTTTCAGCATTGCTTGCGTAAGCATCGCCTTTCTCTTCAACAAACTTCTGGTTTTGCGGATAGAATGTTGGGAAAGCGAAAAGGTCTTGCCAGTAAGCAATTGGTTTATCAAGTGTAACTTCTAGAGTCTTGTCGTCAAGTGCTTTAACACCAAGAGTAGTTACATCATAAGGCTTTTCAGCAGCACCAGCTTCAGTGATTTCTGCAGCACCTTTGATTTTGCCACCCATCATGTAAGGACCATATGGAGAAGCAGTCTTAGGGTCGATAGCGCGCTGCCAAGCATACACGAAATCCTGAGCTGTTACAGGCTCGCCGTTAGACCATTTTGAATCAATTAGTTTGAAAGTGTAGACAAGGTTGTCATCACTGATTTCAGGCTCGCCATCTGCAAGTGCAGGAACTGGCTTGTGGTTCTGGTCAAGGCGGTAAAGACCTTCACCTACGTTGTTTATGTAAGTGAAACTTGTAGAACCTTCAGCAAGGACTGTGTCCATTGTTGGGATCTCGGAAGAATCCAACATTCTTAATTCTTGTGGTACGTTAGCAGTTTCTCCAGTTGTACCTTCGCCATCTTCTGGCTTTTCGTCTCCAGCTTTGTTATCTCCGCCGCTACAAGCAGACAGGATTAACGAGAATACTAGAGTCAAAATCAATAGCAATGAAAATTTCGACTTTTTCAAAGTTATGCCCCCTCTTTATTATTGTTTTCTGA
>NZ_JBIQOE010000127.1:0-2155 GCF_047739415.1 Mesobacillus sp.
TGTTTAAAATCCATGTTGGAGTCCTCCTTGGTTACCTAAGTTAGGGGTCAATTCGGTGCACGATTTGACACCCCGTATCATACCAAGAGGGCTCTTTTTTGTTCAAGTCCCCGAAAATCCTCTTAACAGGAATGCTCCTTAAAATAGATTCTTATGTCCTATACCTCTTGGATGCTTGGTAAAACACCAAAAAACCAATAAGAGTGAATTTCATAATTTTAACAGAACTAGGGAGTTTGATTTGGTAGCTGGAAAGAAGGTTATTGCTATGACATCTCCAGTTACACGATTAATTCTGTACTTTTTGTTCTTTAATGTGTTTGATACAACTCGATCTAAGAACTTTTTATTTTTACTAAACACCTTTTTTAAGCAGGAACCCCTTACGATAAACTTAGATTCAATTCAATAATATTGTTACCTAAAAAAAGCATACAGATTGATAACTGTATGCTCCTTATTAATAGTTATTAGCGCAAGCTGACATGGTTTCTTTTGTCGTTTGCGGATGACAGTGCGACTCTGGGTCTGGTGCTTTTTCGAGCGCCATCCATTTTCCACGGTTGAATTGGATTACCAATACTATTGCACGAAATGCGATATCGGCTCCGATTGCTATCCATACTCCCGCGAGTCCCCAGCCCAGCTTGATTCCAAGAAGATAGACAAGTACTGTTCGTACGGCCCACATCCCGAATCCAGTCAGGTACATCGGGAATTTCGTGTTATTTGCCCCCTGGAATGCTCCAGTCAGCACCATTAATACAGCCAGGAACGGCTGGAAAATACCCGATATCTTTAGTGCGGTACCTATATCATCAATAACTTGTTGATCGTCAGTAAAAATGCTGCCAGCCCAATCACCTAGGAAGAAGAGCAAGGCACCGAGCAGGGTCATCGCACCAACTGTGAGATAGGTGGATAATTTGGCATAATGCTTGGCTTCTTCAAGATCGCCGGCACCAATTTGCTGGCCAACCAAAATTGTGGCGGCTGTAGCAAATCCATATCCAATCATATAGGAAAACACTTCGACATTGCCGGCAATCTGATGAGCGGCAAATGCATTGGTACCAAGGGCAACGACGAAACCGAAATAAACGATTTGGCCGGCACGCATGACCAGTCTCTCGCCTGCAGCTGGTGCTCCAAGAGTAGTCAATTCCATTAGATGTGTCCTGTCAATACTCCAGTAATCTCTTCTGAAAGTGAGAGTTTCTGTTTTATTGACATAGTAAAATAGCGCAATGCTGCCAATCAATCGTGAAATTACGGTTGCAATCCCTGCTCCTACGATGCCCATTTCGGGGATGAACAAAAAACCGAAAATGAGGACATAATCCAAAACAGCATTGACAATATTGATGACAATACTCACCTTCATTGGCGATTTTGTATCGCCTGCTCCCCGAAGGATAGCGCTTAATACAAACATGAAGCTCATCACAATCGAAGGGATCCCTACAATCCGGAAATACAGGGCACCGGCCTCGAGGACCTCTGCCTCGATTCCCATTAGTTTCAGCAGCGGTTCAGCGAAAATCAAGGTAATGAGCCCTGTTAAAATTCCAAATATGGCAGCAAGGACGATTGATTGCTGTGATATATGCCTTGCTTTTTCCGAAAGGTTAGCACCAAGGAAGTTTGCAATCCTCACATTGGCTGCTACCCCAATTGCCATAAATAACGCAAAATATATCGCAAGGACTGCATTGGTGACCCCTACCGCCGAAACTTCTGCCAGACCGATTTTTGATACAAAGTATGTATCGACAAAGCCGAGGATCGTCTGGAAAAAATTTTCGATGACTGCGGGAATAGCAAGCACCGTGATAATTTTCAATCTTCCTTTGTTCGTTTGCGGCATGTCGATTTTCCCCTCAATATCCTTCACCGTTCCACCTCCTCATCTAGAAAATTGAACAATAGCACACATTCATGTGTGCCATTGCCGTTACTGATGCCTTTACTTGACTTCAATCACAAAAGGCACCGTATAAAGTTGTTGTTTGTACTTGAACTGACCCCAGATTTTATACAATCCACTACTAGGAAAGCTGGTCATATACTCAACATCAGGTCCTTTTGTATTTTCATCAACTGGATGGACATGGAGAAATTCATTCATATCCTCACTGACAATCACCACATGTCC
>NZ_JBIQOE010000128.1:0-2151 GCF_047739415.1 Mesobacillus sp.
CCTAAGTCAGTGGATGACAACCCTCGATCATATTTTGGATTACAATAAAGGAAGGTTTAAATTTATAACGAAGGTTCCAGTTGTTAACGGAAAGATGAGTACAGCCTCTTTTGAATCAGCTGTATGTTTCCGTTTCGAAAAGGTAGTGTCAAAAGTTCTATGAAAAATCAATTCTGAGTGAAGGATTTCTCACTGAGCTTGTTAAAATGCTGCCGCAATCGCTCTTGACAAACACGCCAATGGTTTGCGAAGTGTTCATCAAGGGCGAAGGGGACAAAAGAAGGCATGCCAAATAAGCCCTTGGTTTTCCCCATTTTAAACCATTGGCAAGTTCGGTTTGTCAAGAGTTCGCTTCGCCGACTGCTGGATAAGGGCTCTGCTAAACAAAAGCTAGGCTGTTTGCTCTTCAATCCAATCTTGAGCTAAACCAATCAGTTTGGCCCATCTTGCCGGCATATTTGGCAATTGAAGCAACTCAGGTTGAAGGACCGGTACTTTTCCTTCTAGTGCCGAGTGTGGTCGTAGAAAGTTGAAATACGCCACAAACAACGTCACGAAGGAAACGGATCCCTGCTCAGAACCGAACCCATGCGTTTGGCGGTAGTTACCTTTGAAGGTCCGGTTCAGTCGTTCGATGATCTGTTTCAACGGTCGGTATTCAGTCGACACTGGATCTTCGTTCGTCAGGCCAATGACTTGCTTGATGTCGAATGATATTCCATGTTGCCCGAAGAAATGCTGCGCCAACAGATATATCGGGTTTCCATCAACGACAAAAGTCAGGTCCTCTGGTATTTCTTTGAACTTCATCAAGACCTCATCGATAGCCAGGATCGCTGTTTGCGTATCCCGGTTACGAGAGACCGGATAGGACAGAATAATCTTTTTCATCGCATCGAAGAAGAAGAACAGATAGTGCCAGCGACCACCCACCCGGATATACGTCTCATCGCCGCAAAACTGGTCGGAAAGCTCATAAGGATAATGGTCCACATATGGCTTGAGAAGCAAAGCCACGCTATTCTCGTAATTCAAGATGCTTTGGTGAGAGATATTCAGGCCATGGACATCCTTCATGAGCGCAGCTGTCTTCCTGGCGGAAAGTCCATAGTTCACATGGTAAGTCAGAATGAGCCCTAGGGTATGAGGCGATACATAAAGCCTGGAAAGATCGACTTTTGGCTTCTTAGGTGATTCCTTAGAAAGTGGCTTGTATTCAATGTGGAACTGGCGAAACAGGTAACGCATCTTGAAATCATGGGGGTTCTCCTTGAATCGTTTTCTCTCTTTGGACGAAAGTCCATTTAGGTTGCGCTGATAGAAGGAACACACATTATTTTTGCACTTGTAGATATCAAAGTCTTTCCGTTCTTTCACTTTTTCAAGAGTCTTCAAGCAATGCGGGCATTTCATGATGGCTTCTTTGAGATATTGGTTTTTCTGATTGAACATACATGCACACACCTTACATTGGTACTGCCCTTTTCCTCCATTATTGGCATATAGGTAATCTGCCGGAGCACCACACTTTGGGCAGGAAATGTTGGATGGTACGGATGTTTTGGAATTGGCATGACGCCTAACGGGCTTAAGAAGCTTTCCGTGATTCTCGAAGTACTCTTTCATGAGGATTTTATAATCCAGCTTTTGTAGTGGCTCGATAATTGGAAGTTCATCCACCTGTAGCTTTCGATAAGGCTGATTCACAGGTTGTTCTTTCGGCTTATCGAACATATTCTTGCCGATAAGCAGCGTAAGAAGAGTTCGAATCATTTGATCTTGGTACTTAATAAAAGTTAATAAATAGGTTATAATTTGAGGGTACAACTTGTCACTTCCTTTCTGGGAATTGGGTGTGTGGTAACCTCAATTATCTCCAGAATTCAGGGGGTGGCAATTTTTTTGCTTAAAAAGCCCTCTATCATAGGATTTTATAACCTATTTCTTATAAAAGTTTTGACAATACGACTATAGAATTGGAGGGTAAAAAATGAAAAAAGTAGATATCGTCATTACCGTTATCGTATTATCTGTTTTTATTTTCGGTTTGATGTATTTTACCAAGGATGATTCCGTCACATACCGCGACGTGAAATTCGAAATTGCCTCATTGGCCATTTTAACCACTGTTTCCCTGTTCACTTATTTCGG
>NZ_JBIQOE010000129.1:0-2330 GCF_047739415.1 Mesobacillus sp.
AAAAAGTAACTGTATTACTGTTTATTAATTACTGTACTATAATAAATTACTTTTAATTCAAACTGTATTAGTGCTGTGTAGTGGGTTCTAATGGCTCCGATCCCAGTTCTGGTATGAAATTTCACTAGGTTCTTAAGCCGCACTGGGCCTTCCTCTTCAAAAACAAAACAAAAAGCCGCATTTAAAAGGCGGCTTTACATTTCACTTATTGCTTTTCTTTATCCGTGCTGACTTCTATTCCAGCTTTCTTGTAAAAATCCATTTTTTCCTTATTATACTGGTCAGTCTTTTCATTGAATTCTTGGTTGTTATTTAAGACAATTTCATATACTTCATTCACTTTATTTATTTGTTCTTCAAGTTTCTCAAAGCTTAATTCCTTATCTTTAAGCATATCATAAAGCTCTTTGTCATATTGGAGCCCTTGTTTGTAGTTTTCATACAGCTTCTCATGAATTTCATATCTTTCTTTCATAGTCGCTTGAAGTTCAGTTGCCTGCTTCTTCAGGTTTGAGTCATCTATTTCGTCGATGATTTTGTCTACATTTCCAAACTCTTTTTCAGATTCATCTATACTTTCTTTTTCTTTATCAATATGTTCTGCACGTTTGTCAGCTATAGCCAATGCCTCATCTGCCAGCTTAACAATTTGGTCATATTCTTTCATTCCAAGTGAGATGATTTGCTCGTAAATTTCCTTTTCCTTCTTCTCCAACTCTACAAGCGGATCCTGCTGATCCTCAAACCCTTTTTCAATTGAAACGACCTTCTCAAGCGCTTCAAACATTTTCTCCTCTGGTGATTGCTTGTCCAGACACCCTGCTAGACTTAATAATCCAGCCATCATTATAATAGCTAAACTTATTTTTTTGATTATGGACAAAATAATAACCTCCTCATTGATACCAATTTTACTATAGCGATTGCGACGGGATTTGACAATAGATATGAAATTTTGCGGGAATAATTGTTCATCCTGAAAGTGGTAACTGCTTGTCCTTTTCCCTAAATATATTCACTCCTCAGTGTGTTTATTCACTGGGCTTACGCCTACACTTTATTATTTCTCGCGCATAGGCTATAGCAATCGACCGAATTTACGGGCGAAAAACACCATTGAGGAGGTTTCCTAATGCACGGTTACGGATATGGATGTGGTTATCCCGTGGCAGGAGCAGGGTATGGCAATGGATTCGCTTTGATTGTCGTGTTGTTCATTCTACTGATCATTGTCGGCTGCGCCTGCTGGAAGTTTTAAAGGAATAAAGAGGGAGGGCTAGTCCCTCTCTCTTTAACATTTCTAGTTAACTTTTTACTGTTCATTTGTTAGACTTAACATTATTACATACTAGAGGTGAAGTTAATGTTGACGATGAATGATATCGTCCGTGATGGACATCCCGTGCTCCGAAAAGTCGCGGAAGAGGTTCCTATGCCCCCTTCACAGGAAGATAAGGCAGTGCTTGAAAGCCTGATTGAATATGTTAAAAACAGCCAGGACCCTGAGGTTGCCCAAAAACATGGTCTCCGTCCCGGAATCGGTCTTGCCGCACCACAAATAAATGTATCGAAAAGAATGATTGCTGTTCATGTAACAGATGAAAAAGATAATTTATTAAGCCATGCACTCTTCAACCCAAAAATCATTAGCCATTCGGTGGAACGTTCCTACCTTGCAGCTGGTGAAGGATGCTTGTCAGTTGATGAGTCGATCCCTGGTTATGTGCCGAGATATGCCAGGATAACCGTAAAAGGGGTAGATCTTGAAGGAAACGAAGTCAAGCTTCGTCTGAAAGGCCTGCCAGCGATTGTATTCCAGCATGAAATCGATCATTTAAATGGCATTATGTTTTACGACCATATTAATAAACAAGACCCCTACGCAGAAGTTCCCGATGCAAAACCAGTTGAAAGATAAAAGCCGAATCCTGAGCGATTCGGCTTTTTTGTGATTTTAACTACTTTAAGTAAAATTGTATGCTTTGAATAAATCGGAGTCCATTAGTGACAGGTTTCCGGTTTCACCCTGTAAACCTGTTTGAATTCCGATGTTTTCTTGACAGCTTTTCATCTTTTCACCGTCAACCTGTCTGAATTACGCCCTTTTCTTGACAGCTTTTCTCTCAATGGGCATGAACCTGTCTTAATTCCGGCTTATTCTTGACAGCTTTTCTGGTTTCGCCCTTCAACCTGTCATAATTCCGATGTTTTTTTGACAGCTTTTCGCCTTTTCACCGTCAACCTGTCTGAATTACGCCCTTTTCTTGACAGCTTTTCTCTCAATGGGCATGAACCTGTCTTAATTCCGGCTTATTCTTGACAGCTTTTCT
>NZ_JBIQOE010000130.1:0-16034 GCF_047739415.1 Mesobacillus sp.
TTTTGAGTTGTGGATAACTTCATGAAGTCTTCTTAATCCAGCTCCAGCGCCTAGCCCCTCGAGACGCTTCGGTCCGCACAATGAAGTCAAAGAACGACTTCACCGGTCGGCCCTCCAGCGCTTGTCGGGGCTGAACGAGGCGCTTGCGCTTTTTGTTCTTGTTTTGTGTTAAAGTGTACTTCTTGATTTTAGTCAGAAGTTACACCGGGTTCGGACAAAACGCCGGCTCCGCCTCATGAATTTGTCCGAAGTCACACCAGTTTCAGACAAAACATCCATGGAATTTTTTCCATACCCTAATATAATCTTACGTTTATTCGAATTGTCTTTTAGAATAGGAGTTGGGGGAAAACTGGAGGCAATTAGAATGATTTATAAAAAAATAGCTGGGATCAGCATGTGGCAATTGAACAGGACACTGAAAAAACTGGCTTTTGCAAGAATGGAACTGGAAAAACAGATGCGGAAGGAATTGATTGTGGTCCTTCTAGAGCCTAAAAAAGAGAAAATACTAGCGACTGCGGAAGAGAAGAAAGAAATTGAGCGAGCAGTTCAGGAATTAAGCGGGTTTGAGACATTAAGACTCTGTTTGCTGGAAGATTGCAAACCAGTGTATATGGAAAAAGTGAACAATAATAGTGTTTCAAGATGGCTGGAAATCCCGGTCAAACCTTTGATTACATATGAATTTCTATATGAAACTCAGGAAAGTCAGGTAAAAATAGGATAGGCATAATCTGTGCGAAGAAGAGGACCAATCAAGGTTCTCTTTTTTTTGTCCATGTTATTCAGCACGTCCTTTTTTACTAAATAAATAAACTTTTTACACTTAGATTAGTGTCTAGCTCCAGCGCCTAGCCAGTTTTCATCCTGAGTCGGCTTCCTTGATTATCTTGCGAGAAGCGTCAGCTTTGAGGAGCTCGAGACGCATGTCTAGTGTCGCCTCCTAGAAACTCCGAAACTTCAACTCCGCCGGCAGAAGCAAAAAGCGCTTCTTTGTCGGAGTCTGCGTTTCTGGGCAGTCGGCTATACTTTTCCGATTTCGGTCCTGTCAATAAAATCAAAGAACGACTTCACTGTCAAGCCCTCCAGCGCTTTTCGGGGCTGACCAAGGCGCTTGCGCTTTTCAGAATTGGGCTAGTATTTTTTTCGGTGTTTAATTGCACAAATGTCCCGGCCTGAATAGGATATAGGGACACAAAAAAAGGAGGTTGTTACGATGTCTGAAGGATGCGGCTATGGTGGCGGTTTCGCCCTGCTTGTAGTATTGTTCATTCTTTTAATCATAATCGGAGCGTCTTGGGGTTTCGGTTACTAAATTTTGAATAAGTAAACTTCATTAGGAGGTTTTATCATGTACGGATACAGCGGAGGCTGTGGATATGGCGGTTACGGTGTAGGAGGAGCTGGATACGGCAGCGGTTTTGTTTTGATCGTTGTGCTGTTTATCCTCTTGATCATCGTCGGCTGCGCATGCTATCGCTAATAAAAACATGGAAAGAGGCTGTCACAAGGGTCAGTATGACTGTTGACAGCCTCTTTTCTTTTGTTCTGGGTTTAATCTAAGAATCGAGATTATCCATAAGTGATACTCATTTTTACAGAGGGTTAGTCAATTAGAACGATGAAAAAAATGTGAATTATTGTTATTTTTAAATAAATTAAAAATATTCCGAAAACAGTGATTCTTTTTTTGTGCTTGTTCGTCTAACTGTCTGTAAAAAGGGGGGGAGAATTTTGAGCGATCACTACAGCATTCGTTTCCAGAAGGTTTACGAGGATTACAGTGACAAGGTTTATGGCTATCTCCTATTATTGACCGGTAAAAAGGAAGTCGCAGAGGATTTAACCCAAGAAACTTTTTTAAGAGTGTACAAGCATATTCATCAGTTCAACGGCGATTCGCAGATTTTCACATGGATAGTGAAAATCGCCCGTAATGTTGCAATTGACCATTTAAGGAGAGGTAGAAGGCTGCGATTTTTTTCATTGGACAAGTATGCCATCGAATCATGTCAGCCATCCCCGGTTGAAATCATTGTAAAAGGAGAGAAGACATCACTCCTTTACAAAGGGATCAAAGCACTGAAGCTCAACTACCAGGAGGTATTAATTTTAAGGAAAATTAAAGAATTTTCGATTAGGGAAACCGCACTGATCCTTGGCTGGAGCGAAAGTAAAGTGAAAATTACTACTTCGCGGGCAATGGCTGCCTTAAAAAAAGAGTTAAAGAGAAGAGGGGAAATCATTGAAGAAATCATTTGAACTTGAAGATAGCTTCAGGAGCCTTAGCCAAATTCCAAGGTCGGAAATCCAAAAACGAAAAACTTATAATACAATAGTCAAGACTGGAAGGCCGGATAGGCCGATTGGCTACATAGCAAGGAATTGGACGGGCAGTCTCCTGACAATTGTCATGATATTGGTTTGTGCAGCTTACCTTCTAACAGAAATCAAAAGTCCTTCACAGGCAGGACTAGCTGCTCTCAATCCTGCAGAGTTATTTGCATCAAGCGAAATTGTCATTACGTATCTCACTAAATCTGACTCTGCTGAACATTTTAACCTTCACTCGAACCTGACAAGAAAAGGAGTTGCCATCATTGATGAACCGAATTGGCGGGGGATAATGAACAGGACTGTCAATGGCCGAAACAATGTGGAAAATGCACCAGAGATGGAAGGCGCCTATGATTTATTGTTGATCTATGAGGGCAGGAAACCAGATAAATGTAAGTTATGGATTAATGAAGAAAATGTATATATCAAAAGAGTGAAAGAACAACGCGTATATAAAGTAGAAGCAAGTAAAGCAGCCAAGGTAATAGCCATGATTGAAGATATGGAGAAACAGGTTCAATTTTGAACCTGTTTTTTTATAGTTAAGGAAACTATAAAATTTTTGAGTTGTGGATAACTTCATGAAGTTTTCTTAATCCAGCTCCAGCGCCTAGCCCCTCGAGACGCTTCGGTCCGCACAATGAAGTCAAAGAACGACTTCACCGGTCGGTCCTCCAGCGCTTGTCGGGGCTGAACGAGGCGCTTGCGCTTTTTGTTCTGGAACTTTTCTACTATTTTTTAAAAGAATTACAGAATATGTTTAGGGTAATGACAATCGTGGTAAGAGTAAGTTTGTACTTATTAATCAACTTGAATATACAGGAGGAAAAGATATGAAGAGGGGTCTAGCATTTATTATTGCAGTATTTATGCTAATTGGCTTGCTGGCTGGATGCTCTGGGGAGCAAAAAGCTGAGGCCGAAAAAAAGAAGGACGGAAAAGTAATTGTAGATTTCTGGACGTTCTGGGGTTCAGAAACAAGACGTCCAATAATTGAAAAAATCATCGATGATTATAACAATTCCCAGGATAAGGTGTTTGTTAAACATACTTTCTTGCCATGGGGCGACATTTGGACCAAAAACCTTGCCTCAGTTGCAGCTGGAAACCCGGCTGATGTCATCATCAATGACATCAACACAGTTGCCCAGCGTGCTGAAAACAAGCAGGTAGAAGATTTAAGTCAATATATTGATGATTCATTCAAACAAAAATTTTACCCGCATTTATGGGATACTGTCGAGTATGACGGGAAGGCTTACGCTGTCCCATTCAATACAGATACACGTCTTCTTTTCTATAACAAAACGGCTTTCAAGGAAGCAGGACTTGATCCTGAGAAGCCGCCTGCAACCTGGGCGGAATTAGAGGAGTATGCGAAGAAATTAGATATTAAGAATGGCGATCGCTATGAACGAGTTGGATTCTATCCTTTATGGGGAAGTGTCGGGGCATCCAGCTGGATGACAAACGCAGATAGCGGCAAGGGTTTTATTGATGATGGAGAGTTGACTATCAACACACCGAAAAAAGTTGAAGCCCTTAATTGGATTCTTGACTGGAAGGAACGTCTAGGAGAAAACACTGTACAAGCTTTCCAGGCAGAATTCGGAAGTGAGCAGGCAAATCCATTCATTGCAGGAAAAGTTGCAATGTGGGTTGATGTGGGAACATTCTACACACAATTAAGAGACTATGGACAGGATATCGATTTTGGCGTAGCACCGATTCCTGCAAATGAGGAAGGTTCAGGTAACTGGGCTGAAGGCGGCGGATTCGTTGTTGAAATTCCGAAAGGTGCCAACAATCCAGAGGAAGCAATGGACTTTATTAAGTATCTGACAGATGTTGAAGCACAGAAGTACTGGTCGGTTAAAAACTATGACAATGTAGCGAACATTGAAGCAGCTGAGGCAGCACTTAATGAACTCAAAGGTCCGGATAAGATGGTCTACGAAGCTACTGTCAAAAACCTGGAGCAAACAAAGATGTTCCCAGTGCCAGTTGAATACCCAGATTATCATAGCAGATTGAACCCGCATATCGACAATGCACTATTAGGGAAAACTTCTCCTGAAAAAGCATTGAAAGAAGCGGAAGAAGATATAGCAAAAATGAAAAAGGAATAATCACAGAAGGAGAAGGCGCAATACGCCCTTCTCTTTTTAAAAATTCTTAGGAATTAAATGCCTGTAGTTTTCGAAATAGTCAATTAAATAGGCTCGCTTCGTAAACTTTGTTGCCTTCACAATCATTATTAACTCATTCAATGCTCGGAAGTCATTTCGAAATGAGCCCAGAATCCAAAAAAGAATGCGGATAACAGAATGTGCTCGAAAAGCAGCAATCAATGCGAAAAAGCCATTAAATAAAAGCAACAAGGGGGTTTAGGAAAGTATGAAGTCTTCAGATACAACATTAGACCACACAGAAGCTGGGTCAAAAGTAATAAGGGGACGTAAAACTGTAGAAGCAGCCCGAACGAAGGGTCTCAGCAGAAATGCAAAAGACAATCTTGCTGGTTATTTATTCATCTCACCATGGATCATTGGGTTTCTCGGTTTGACCTTAGGTCCATTGCTATTCAGTCTGGCTGCAAGTTTTACAGATTACAATATTACTTCAAAGATGAATTTCATTGGCCTGGAAAACTATAAACGTATGTTCACGATGGACGATTTATTTCGCACTTCTCTTTTTAATACCCTTTATTATGTTATCTTCTCCGTTCCACTAACGACTGTAGGGGCTATTTTTCTAGCCACACTTTTAAATCAAAAAATAAAGGGAATGAAGTTTTTTCGGACAATTTATTATCTGCCGGCTGTATTATCAGGTGTAGCAGTGTATTTTCTTTGGATGCAGCTTTTAAGTCCTTCTACAGGGCTGGTCAACACGATGTTAGCCTGGTTTGGGATTGACGGCCCGGCTTGGCTGTTTGACCCAGAATGGACAAAGCCCGCATTACTATTAATGAAAATGTGGAGTGTAGGCGGGGGGATGCTTCTATACCTGGCAATCATGCAAGGGGTATCGCCTCAGATGTATGAAGCAGCAGATATTGAAGGGGCATCGCCGTGGCAGAAATTTTACCATATTACGCTTCCAATGATTTCACCGATTATCTTTTTTGATGTCATCACCAGTACGATTGGTGCTTTCCAGATTTTCCAGGAAGCATATGTTATGACTGAAAACGGAAGCGGAGGTCCAGGAAATTCGTTATTATTCTATAACCTGCATATGTGGAACAATGCATTTGAAGTCTTTAACATGGGATATGCTTCTGCAATGGCCTGGCTGCTTTTTATTATTGTGATGATTTTGACAGCAGTAAATATGAAGCTTGGAAAACGATGGGTACATTATGAAGGGGGTGACGGCAAATGAGTGCAACAACAGCGCCAAAATTTTACGAGACTAAAAAGTTCAAAGAAAAGGTGAGACTCACATTTGTGACCCTGCTGCTCCTTGCCGGAAGTACACTAATCTTAATGCCGTTATGGTGGATGATTTCGACTTCACTTAAATCACCCGCAGAAATTGCGCAATATCCGCCGACGTTTTTACCAAAGGAATTCAATTTCAATAATTATATCGAGGCTTGGCAGACTGCGCCTTTCACTCGTTGGGCATTAAATACAATTTTCCTTGCAACAGTCGGCACAATCGGAAGTGTACTTGTCAATTCACTGGTTGCATATGGCTTTGCAAAAATCAAATTCAAGGGAAGAAATGCTCTCTTTGTCCTGGTACTCTCTACGATGCTTATCCCGGGGTTTGTGACAATGGTGCCGCAGTATATCCTCTTTTCGAAGCTCGGATGGATTGATACCTATCTGCCATTGCTTGTGCCCGCATTCCTGGGCAGCGCTTTTTTCATCTTTCTGCTGCGCCAGTTTATGATGGGGATCCCGAATGAACTGGTCGAAGCTGCCGTCCTTGATGGTGCAGGCCACCTCCAGATATGGTGGCATATCATGCTCCCATTGACAAAGCCCGCATTGATTACAGTAGCTATTTTTTCATTTAACGGTGCATGGAATGACTTGTTAGGGCCATTGCTTTATATCAATGATGAAAGCAAGTATACGCTGCAGATTGGTCTGCAGACCTTTAAGGGTACTGTTCAGACGCAGTGGCATTACTTGATGGCAATGTCCGTCACAGTTTTGTTGCCGGTCATTTTGTTATTTTTCTTCTTCCAGAGATATTTCATTGAAGGTTCAAATATCTCTTCAGGCACCAAAGGATAAAAGAAACAGAAAAAGGATGCTGAGACTGAGCATCCTTTTTTATTGCTAATTCATGACTGGGCAGGTTGTTAGCCATACGCCAGATACACAGGTTCTATAACCATTATGATAAACGTACTTAGTGCATTGCCAGCATGTGTACCCCTCTGGATTAATGCCGGTTTCAGCCTGGTAATCCTCAACAGAACTGGCACTTCTATTTTGATTTTGTGAAGAAGAGGCAATGACAGAACCAGAGAAAACGAGCAATAATACAAAAGTCAACATGAACAGTTTTTGCATGATTCATCCCCCTTATTTTTAATGAAACATTCTAATAGTAAATCTTGTAAAAAATTTACTATTTATAATAAAGTACGGAAAGGAAGATTAAATTAGAATAGGACAAAGTGTTTATTCCCTAAAAGACCACTTTCGAACTAGAAGAAGAACTCGAATTTTCCCAATAAAAAAAGCCCGTTAAAAATCGGGCTAATTCAGGCTTTGTGCATCTTTTTCTAGGGGGATTTCTTCAATGATTGTATTGCTTACTGTATGACTTTCCCTCCAAATGCGGAATCTTTCCAAGTCCACACTGATTTGTTTTAAAACAAAACCAATTACTGCCGCGTCATCGACGATTCCGAGCCCAATGAGGAAATCAGGAACTAAATCAACGGGAGATACGAAATAAATAATCGAAGCGATGATAGTCATGATGGATCTTGTCGGGATTTTTCGATATTCTCCCCGACGCCAGGCTCCCACTAAATCAAAAAGGAGATGAAGGTTGTCCCAAATTTCTGCAAGTGAACCTTTGTGATCATCAGCCTTTTTGCCGGCGTCCTTTAATAAAACATCAGTTTTCTCAGGTTTGTTTATATACTCTTTTGCCTTGGATTCAAATTTTTTATATCCTTCTTCGAGTTTTTTTGTGCCTAACATTACAAACACCCTTCCCGCTAAAATCCTTATTTCTTATTTTTACCCTATCACTGCTTTTAACAAAACATCTCTAGCAACTGGAAAATTCTTGTCATGACTGTCAACACAAGTCACAAGGCTGTTTGAAATCAATTGTTTTGGGAATTTTAAAGAAGGATTAAAAATAGTTGACTATTCATGTATATACAAGTAAAATGAAAACGTAAACAACATGTATATACAAGTGTTGCGGGTTGATAGCAATCTTTTTTTATAGTTAATGAAAACGGTAACAGGAGGAGAGTAATTATGGATCGACAAGCAGTTGAACAAATTATTGAAGCTGTTGGAGGCAAAGAAAACATTGCCGCTGCCACTCACTGTGTTACAAGGCTGCGCTTTGCCTTGAAGGATGAAGGGAAAGTGGATAAGGAAAAACTCGAGAATATTGATCTCGTAAAGGGATCCTTTTCCGCAAATGGCCAATACCAGGTCGTTATAGGACAGGGTCTTGTTGATAAGGTATACGCTGAAATGGTTGCGATTACCGGAATTGGGGAAGCGTCAAAAGAAGAAATAAAAGATGCTGCAGCCCAAAACTTAAATCCCCTTCAAAGGGCGATCAAGACACTGGCAGATATCTTCATTCCAATCCTGCCGGCGATTGTTACTGCTGGTTTGTTGATGGGTATCAATAATATCCTGACTGGAAAGGACATCTTCTTTGAAGGACAGGCATTTATTGACGTTTATACCGGCTGGGCCGATTTTGCCAGCATCATTAATTTAATTGCAAATACAGCCTTCGTGTTCCTGCCAGGGTTAATTGGATGGAGTGCAGTAAATAAATTTGGCGGCAGCCCGCTACTTGGTATTGTACTTGGACTCATGCTTGTACACCCGGATTTGTTGAACGCATGGGGTTACGGGGCAGCAAAAGAAGTTCCTACATGGAATTTGTTTGGACTGACAGTTGAGAAAGTAGGCTATCAAGGTCAGGTATTGCCGGTATTGTTAGCTTCTTATGTCCTTGCAAAAATGGAAATCTTTTTACGAAAGCGGATCCCTGATGCGTTCCAGCTATTAACGGTAGCTCCAATAGCTTTATTGGTAACAGGTTTCCTATCATTCATCGTGATTGGGCCAATTACTTTCGCGATTGGGAACTTGATTACTGATGGTGTTGTCGGAATCTTTGATGCAGCACCTGCTATTGGCGGATTGATCTATGGTGGCCTTTATGCACCGCTTGTTATCACAGGTATGCACCATACCTTCCTGGCAGTAGACTTGCAGCTGATTGGAACCATTGGAGGTACTTTCCTATGGCCGATGGTAGCTCTATCAAATATCGCACAAGGTTCAGCAGCTTTTGCCATGATGTTTGCAGATAAGGACAATGAAAAATTAAAAGGTCTGTCGATGACATCAGCTATTTCAGCATGGCTTGGGATCACTGAGCCTGCTATGTTCGGTGTGAACCTTCGCTACAGATATCCATTTATCGCAGCGATCATCGGTTCAGCAATTGCTGGTATTGTTATCACCCTCCGTGGGGTAATGGCACCATCGATTGGTGTTGGCGGCCTTCCGGCTTTCCTATCCATCTTTACTGAGTTCTGGGGTGTTTTCTTCATCGGGATGGGAATCGCGCTTGTCGTACCATTCGTACTGACATTCATTATGGCTAAAACAAGAAAGAAAAAAGAAGCATAATCGCAACTAGAGAGTGAATCCTGATGGAGGTGGATGTTTTATTATGACTGAACCATGGTGGAAAAAGTCGGTTGTCTATCAAATCTATCCAAAGAGTTTTTATGATACAACTGGCAATGGAACAGGCGACCTGCCGGGGATTATCGCCAAGCTGGATTATTTAAAAGAGCTGGGAGTGGACGTAATCTGGCTGACGCCGGTTTATGATTCACCGCAGCGGGATAATGGCTACGATATTAGAGATTATTATCATATTTATGAAGAATACGGGACGATGGAAGACTTCGACCGTCTTCTTGAGGAATCACATTTACGTGGCATCAAGATAATCATGGACTTAGTCGTGAACCACTCATCAACTGAGCACGAGTGGTTCCAGGATGCCCTGAAATCCAGGGAGAGCCGCTACCGCAATTATTATATCTGGAAAGACCCAAAGGAAGGCGGAAGTGCACCGACTAATTGGGAATCCAAGTTTGGCGGCAATGCATGGGAATATGATGAGGCGACGGGACAATACTACCTTCATTTATTCGATGTGACCCAGGCAGATTTGAATTGGGAAAATGAACAGCTCCGCAATGATGTATATGAGATGATGCATTATTGGTTTAAGAAAGGCGTCGACGGCTTCAGGCTTGATGTAATCAATCTGATTTCAAAGGATCAGGAATTTCCAGATGATGATGGGTCAGTACCACCGGGGGATGGCCGGAGATTTTACACGGATGGACCAAAAGTTCATGAGTATTTGCAGGAAATGAATCGTGAAGTTCTTTCCGAATATGACAGCATGACGGTTGGAGAAATGTCTTCTACTACAATCGAAAACTGTATTAAATACTCGAATCCTGAACGGAACGAACTGAGCATGACATTTAACTTCCATCATTTAAAGGTGGACTATCAAAATGGTGACAAGTGGACCCTTGCAGATTTTGACTTTCTTGCTCTAAAACGGATTTTATCTTTGTGGCAGGTTGAAATGCATAAAGGCGGCGGATGGAACGCATTGTTCTGGTGCAATCATGACCAGCCGAGAGTCGTTTCACGATATGGAAATGATGGTGAATACCACCGCGAATCGGCAAAAATGCTGGGTACAGCAGTCCACATGATGCAGGGAACGCCTTATATCTACCAGGGCGAAGAAATCGGCATGACCAATCCTTATTTTGATAGGATCGAGGATTATCGTGATGTTGAATCCTTGAATATTTATAAAATCAAAATGGACGAAGGTATGTCCAAAGAGGAAATCCTGAAGATTTTACAAAGCAAGTCAAGGGACAACTCCAGAACGCCTGTCCAGTGGAATGCACAAAAGCATGCAGGTTTTACAAACGGGACTCCATGGATTAATGTTGCCAGGAATTATCAAACCGTAAATGTAGAGAATGCGCTGGCTGATAAAAATTCGGTGTTCTATCATTATAAAAAGCTGATCCAGCTGAGAAAAAAATATGACATCATCACCTATGGCGATTACCAACTCATCCATGAAGAACATCCGGAGATATTTGCATATGTAAGGAACGGACAGGATGAAAAACTGCTTGTCGTGAATAATTTTTATGGAAAAGATACTGTGTTTGAATTGCCCGATTCAGTTGAAGCTGAGGGCTATCAAGCAAAAATCCTGCTTTCCAATTATGAAGATTCTTCTGAAGATATATCAGTGATCAAGCTGCGCCCATATGAATCGATTGTTTATCAATTAACGAAATAAGAAAAAGTGGAGACCCTCGGGTCTTCACTTTTTTTACTATATTTGTAAAAAGTAGTGATAATCAACGATATAGTAGTGATTATGGCTTGAAACATAGTGATTGTGTTTTATTTCGTGGTGATTATACGGCTAAACGTAGTGATTATCGTTAAATTCGTAGTGATTAGAAGTCCTATAATATTTTTACCAGTGTGCTGCTGGAGGTTTGATGATCTATTCGCGGTGGAAAAAGTGAATATACTAATCCATTACGAAATGAGGTTTGCACTATGATTCCAATTCAATCTAATATAGACGGAAAAGAGCTACCTGTCGGTGAATT
This sequence comes from Mesobacillus sp., assembly GCF_047739415.1. GTDB lineage: Bacteria > Bacillota > Bacilli > Bacillales > Cytobacillaceae > Mesobacillus. Next base: position 11,267 of record NZ_JBIQOE010000130.1, read on the forward strand.
GAAGAAAAAGCTCGGGCCGCTTGGCTTCAATGTCAATGGTCAGTGGGAATATGACCATGCATATATCGATTACAAGTTGAACGACGACGATGGTGACCGTCAGTATGTACGAATTCCCTTCAAATCGACTGGTGGTCTATTGGATGATGATGGAACCTTTGTCCAAATTGGGACACCATTCCTGCTTGATCATCAATTCCAGACAGATGTTGATGAGGAGGGGAACATCGGAGCATTGACCGGATCTTTTGACCAATTTAAATCACCCGCTGACAAGGATGCTCCATTCCCAAAGGGACTTGTCGAAGAAGGAAAGACATTGGTCAACAAGGCAGAGCGCGCCTTAGGAACCTTATAGTAAAGCAGCGACAGCTTCCAGTAATATTGGAAGCTGTTTTTATGTAGATTTGGCCTGCTATTCGATATAACCGATACGTCTACTTACTATCAAAAAAATGCTATACTTGTTAGCATAAGTTTTATTTCGGGGTGTGAAGATTGCCATGGAAAACAAATTATATTATCAAGATGGATACATAAAAAACTTCTCTGCAGAGCTGATTACGCAAAAAGAAGACGAATCTGGGAGGATATACGCAATCCTTTCACAGACAGCTTTTTACCCTACAGGTGGTGGCCAGCCATTCGATACCGGGTTTTTAAATGGCGTTGAAGTAGTGGATGTCGAGGAAGTTGGCGGTGAGATTCGCCATTACATAAAAGAAGAATTGACGGAAGGAAATCGTATTGAAGGGTCAATTAACTGGGCTCGCCGATTTGACCATATGCAGCAGCATGCTGGCCAGCATATTCTTTCGGCTGCGTTTGAGGAGCAGTATGGATACAAAACGGTCAGCTTCCATCTTGGAAAAGATACACTGACAATCGACTTGGACACAGAAAATCTTGGTGCTGTTGAGGCTGAAAAAGTGGAGGAGCTCGCTAACCAGGTAATTCTAGAAAATCGTCCAATCCACACCAAATGGGTAGGTGAGGATGAATTGAAGCAATACAGGCTCAGGAAAGAGCTATCTGTATCGAATAACATCAGGATCGTCATCATACCCGACTTTGACTACAATGGATGCGGTGGCACGCATCCAAACAGCACTGCAGAGGTCGGCTCATTGAAAATTCTGGGATGGGAAAGGCAAAAGAAAATGGTACGTGTTGAGTTTGTTTGCGGCAAAAGGGTGCTTAACAAGCTTGGCCAAAAGCACGAGGTCATCAAGGAGCTCACAGCTATGCTCAATGCACCAGAACAAGAAATGAGTTCATCAGTAACAAGACTGCTTGATCAAAAGAAAGAACTTGAGAAAACAATTGAGAAAATGAAGGATCAATTATTAAAATTTGAAGCAGACGAGATTATTGGTTCAGGGAAGAATGATATCGTCAGCCGCGTATTTCAGAACAGGAGTATTCAGGAACTTCAAAAGCTGGCCAGGCTGCTCGTTTCGACTGCAGAAGATAAGATTTTCTTACTTGCGTCAGAAAATGAGGACAAGCTGCAATTCGTTTTTGCAAAAGGTAAGAATTCAGTAGGAAACTTGAAGGTATTGTCCCAACGTGCACTATCGATCATTGATGGCAAGGGTGGAGGGAATGAAATGCTTGTACAGGGTGGGGGCAAATGGATCCCAGGTGAAGAATTCATCCAGAAGGTTACCGGAATTATCCAATAAATTGAATGAAATATGAAGAACCAAGACTATGTTAAGGAATATAGTTCTAGTGCTTAAGTGGTGATTTTATCAAAAAAACTGGATATTCGATGGCTATTTCCAAGGGACATGAAAAAACACCGACTTATAACCTAATTTTTACAGATGGATTGGTTATTAATGAAAGTTTTACCATTTAAAAATAGGTTTAACTCCCTCATAATGGAATTCAACCAGAGAAATAGGGGGAATCAGAATGTTTGAAGTTGAAAGAGGATCTGTAGAAGAGGCAATCATGATCCTGCAAAATCTCGGTCTTAATGTGAATGAATACGAGAAGACGAATTCAATGATTCCGGTAGAAAAATATAAAGAGTTATTGGAATTCACGATTGCTGTAGCAAGGAAAACGAATGAGGTTACGGTCACAATAGATGAAATGATGGATGATATAGCAACGAAAATGTAATCGATAAGCAAGAGCAGCCAGATGAAACCTTTGGCTGCTCTTTTTTGCTTGTATGGAAGAAGCCCGCCGAAACTGTCAAGTACTTGTCGGGGCTGACCAAGGCGCTTTCGCTTTTCTTCCTATTGAGTTTTATCAATGTATTCGAACAGGAAGGATTGTCCGTTTCGGTAAAAGCGTGGATCGTAGACTCCTAATCTATTTCCATCGTCAACAATCACGACAAATGGTGACCAATCTGTAAGCGTCTTAGCTTCAGGTTTCTCAGAGAATAAAACATTGAGATTGGCATCCTCAGCTGAAGTAAGCTTATATTGAAGCTTTCTTTCGGAGAAGAGATTATCCTGGAAAATATTCACTTCGCTATCGCTTTTCGCGATTACTGTATATGTCCATGGAATGAAGCCGGCAGAAAGTGCAATCTGTTCATAATCATCTTCATATTGATTATAAAGCATCCAGCCCTGGACACTTTGGATAATAACATGCAGAGCAATGAAAACCCATGCAAGTTTAAAGTAGGATGGACTTTTTAGCTTATTAAACTTTGACGCAATAAATGCAGTTCCGAGAATCACCCAGAATACGAAATCAATGATGGGGATTGTCCCAAATGTGATTCTAATATTGGAAAATGGTTCGAGATAGCCAGTTCCCCAGGCGTTGAATAAATCACTTGTATTATGGATCATGACTGCCAGCCATCCAAGGAAAAAAAGTTTTGCATCTTTTACTTTAAATAGAAGGAAAGATAGTAGAATAAATAAAGCGGCCCACAATGGTGTCAGGAAAATCGAGTGGGTAATACCTCGGTGCCACATCTGGTAGAGTCCTTCATTATCCCAAAGTTGTGAAACGACATCGATGTCTGGGATATGGCTTGCACCGACCGCGGTAAGTAAATAAGCACGCTTCTGCGATTTTTCCATATGTTTTTTATCAACGGCGCCATATAAGGCTAAACCGAAAAGTGTATGCGTAACTGAATCCATGCTGCACCTCCTGAAATTATTATAAACGTTAAAGGAAAATATTTAAAAGTTCTGATATGTAATTGCAGGATTGCAAACTTACCGCCAGAAAGATAAGATTAAATTTATGAGGAAATTTGCCTTTAAACAGAAAGGAAACATTTAAACATGAAAAAATTAAAAGATGAAGTACAATCGCGAAGGACCTTTGCGATTATTTCCCACCCGGATGCCGGGAAAACGACCCTTACGGAAAAGCTGTTGCTGTTCGGAGGCGCAATCCGTGATGCTGGTACGGTAAAAGCTAAGAAGACAGGGAAGTTTGCGACAAGTGACTGGATGGAAATCGAGAAGCAGCGTGGAATCTCCGTTACATCCAGTGTCATGCAATTCGATTATGATGGCTTCAAGGTGAACATTCTTGACACACCAGGCCACCAGGATTTCTCTGAGGATACGTATAGAACGTTAACTGCGGTCGACAGTGCCGTGATGATTATAGACTCAGCAAAAGGTATCGAGGACCAGACTCTAAAGCTTTTCAAGGTTTGCCGTATGAGAGGAATTCCGATTTTTACCTTTATCAACAAGCTTGACCGCCAGGGTAAAGCCCCTCTTGAGCTGCTTGCTGAATTGGAAGAAGTGCTTGGAATCGAATCTTATCCAATGAACTGGCCGATTGGCATGGGCAAGGAGTTCCTAGGGATTTATGACCGATTCAACAACCGGATTGAACAATTCCGTGTAGATGAGGACAAACGCTTTGTTCAATTGAACGAAGAAGGAGAAATCGAGGGTGAGCATTCACTGAAAGAGTCTTCACTATACGACCAGACTTTAGAAGAAATCATGCTGTTGGATGAAGCGGGAAATGAATTTTCGAAAGAGCGGATTGTTGATGGAACATTGACACCTGTATTTTTCGGAAGCGCACTGACGACTTTCGGTGTGCAGACATTCCTTGATTCCTATTTGCAATTTGCGCCGCCACCACAACCTAGGAACTCGACATTAGGAGAAATTAATCCTCAATCAGAAGAGTTTTCTGGCTTTATCTTTAAAATCCAGGCAAACATGAACCCTGCTCATCGCGACAGAATCGCTTTCCTGCGCATCTGCTCAGGCAAGTTTGAGCGAGGAATGACCGTCCAGCTTAGCCGTACAGGAAAATCAATGAAGCTTGCGCAGTCTACACAGTTCATGGCTGATGATCGCAGCACGGTTGAAGAAGCTGTAGCAGGTGACATCATCGGACTTTATGATCCGGGCACATACCAAATTGGTGATACGATTGTTTCAGGCAAGGAAGGATTCCAGTATGAGAAGCTTCCACAATTTACACCAGAACTTTTCGTAAGGGTTTCAGCAAAGAACGTCATGAAACAGAAGCATTTCCACAAAGGAATCCAGCAGCTTGTCCAGGAGGGAGCTATCCAGCTATTCAAGACATTGAAGACCGAAGAGTATCTTCTTGGTGCTGTCGGACAGCTTCAATTCGAAGTATTCGAAGCGCGGATGCGCAACGAATACAATGTAGAGGTCCTGATGGAAAGACAGGGTCCCAAGATTGCCCGCTGGATTGAAGGGGACGATGTGAACGAAAACCTGTCCAGCTCGAGGAGCCTTCTTGTCACGGACCGTTATGACAAAAAAGTATTCTTATTCGA
>NZ_JBIQOE010000131.1:0-49061 GCF_047739415.1 Mesobacillus sp.
ATGTAATGAGAGATAGTTGTTTCTTTTATAAAGAATGTTTAAATAGAGATTACATAGCTTAGGGGAGATTAGCTTGAAAGAGACGAAAAAAGATTCGAGGGAGTCGTATTTATTTGCTGCTTGGGCTACATCGATTATCGCCATGTTCGGCAGTTTGTATTTCTCGGAAATCTGGCAGTATGAGCCTTGTCTGCTATGCTGGTATCAGCGAATCCTGATGTATCCTTTTGCCTTGATACTGGGAATCGCTGTTGTCAAAAAAGATTATAAGATTTCCTTTTATACGATGATTATGGCAGCTGTCGGCGGGTTAATATCACTGTATCATTATTCATTGCAAAAGGTGCCATTCATGGCTGACAACGCTGATACTTGCGGGAGAGTGCCTTGTACAGGCCAATATATCAATTGGTTTGGTTTTATCTCAATCCCATTCCTGGCTTTAACTGCATTTATCATTATTTTTTCATTAAGCCTGATGATCTGGAAGAAATCTAAGGAGGAAGAGTAAATTGAAAAAAGTCATTGTTTTTCTATTAATTATCATTGGATTATTCGCAGCATTATTTTTTCTAAATAAAGCGCAAAATGAGGAAAAAGCTGAGGGAAATCCATACGGGAAAGATACACTTCACCCTGAAACAGTCAAACAGCTGGATGATCCGAACTATCAAAATATCATCCTGCCTGAAGAGCTGGATAAAAAAATTGAAAACGGTGAGGATGTTACCGTGTATTTCCACAGTCCAACCTGCCCTCACTGCGTTCGCACCACTCCTATTGTTGCACCTCTAGCAAAGGATATGGGTGTTGATCTTGTGCAATATAACCTTTTAGAGTTTGAACAAGGCTGGAATGATTATGGCATCGAATCGACTCCAACAATTGTACAGTACAAGGATGGAAAAGAGGTCAACAGGATCGTTGGCTACCAGGAAGAACCGACTTTCGAAAATTGGTTCAATGAAAATACATTAAAATAACGTCAAAACGCCTGCGATTCGCAGGCGTTTTCATTTCATTTAGATTTGCTTTTAATGTTTCTCGCTCTTAAAGTAACAGTCTATTGGCGGCTTTCGTATAGGTACTGATATAATCTAGATGGACATGCTTGGAGTCAGAAAACTGACTGTAATTAAATGGGAAACAGATTCCATAGTCTGTCAATGTTTGGACATTTTTACGGAACATCGACTGATATTTTTCAGGAATATGGCCAGACTCCAAAATAGAGATCAATGTCTGCATGCTTGTGATTACCTGGAAAGCATCTCCAAGTGTACTGAATCTCTCGAACTGCTCGGGCCTTGTATGTAATACTTCAAGCCTTTCAAATTCATGAATGTCTTCATCTGAAAAGTACAATGGAAAAATATCAGTATAAAAATACCTTGCCAGTTCTACTACTTTCTCTTCTTGTCCGGGAGTAGACGCAAAAACAATTTTCAATGATCGACCCACCTTTTTTAACCCTTTGTAATCTATTCGTAATATATATACCTAGAATAACATATCCATTCCATTTTTCTGGGTGGTAATTATGACCATGCATGCGGTAAAAGATGACAGATTCCTATTAAATGCAAACGAGTTTTATATAAGACTTTTTCATAAATCAAAATTAAATCTAAATTAACAAGTCAGGAGACAATTATGATTCACACTAACAAAAAAGGCGAATGGACTGAACTTGTCATTCCCGCTGAATGGGAAAGGCACACTCTTGAAACACTTTTCAAGGAATTCTGGAAAGCTCCGAAAAAATTGGTCCATCTTTTAAGGATGGAAAAGAACGTTCTGATTAACGGACATGTTCCTGATTGGACACATTCCCTCAAAAAGAACGACCGCTTAAGCATGAAGCTTTTTACTGAAGAAGAGATTACCGTCATCCCTGAATACTTGAATGCTGATATCATCTATGAGGATGACCATCTGATCGTATTTAATAAGCCTGCCGGAATGGATACTCATCCAAATGAGAATGGCCAGGGTGGCACTCTGGCTAACGCAGCTGCTTTCCATATGCAGTCAAATGGAGAGATTACCCGCCCCCGTCATATTCACAGGCTCGACCGGGAGACGACGGGTGCAATGCTATTTGCCAAAAACCCGCTTATCACAGCTATTCTTGATAAAATGCTAGAGGAACGTACCATTAAAAGAACATATTTGGCATTGGCTGACGGGATCATCAGACAGAAAAAAGGAACCATCAATAAACCAATCGGCCGTGACCGTCATCATCCAACAAGAAGAAGAGTTTCGGAAACAGGCCAGCAGGCCATCACCCACTTTAAAGTACTGGATCAAATGAAACAGAAAGATCTCACCCTTGTCCAATGTATTCTGGATACCGGCAGGACCCATCAAATCCGGGTGCATTTCAGCGCTATTGGGCACCCTCTGGCTGGAGACAGCCTCTACGGAGGAAGCGATACATTTTACAGGCAAGCGTTGCATGCTGTGAAAATGGAATTCACCCATCCGTTTACACAGGAAAAAATAATCTGCCACGCACCTTTTATCGACCAATCACCGATATTTATTAATATTGATCCGTATGAGATTTAAAATTTCCTCAGCTATGCTTATGAATCCGCTTATAAATTCACAAAAAAAAATCCTTCCGAAGCCGGAAGGATTTTTTCTATTAGTCAGCTTTACGCATGCTCTTCATTACAAGGCTGACGATGAATACTAATGCAATCGCACCAATCAATGCCGGAACAATCGCAAAGTCAGCAACTACTGGTCCCCAGTCCCCTAAGATTGCTTGTCCAATCCAAGCACCTACGAAACCAGCGATGATGTTACCGATGATGCCGCCAGGAATATCTCTACCCAAGATCAATCCTGCTAACCAACCAATAATACCACCAATAATTAATGCCCAAAGAAAACTCATCATAATATTTTTCCTCCTTAAAATATAGATGTATTTTACAAGTAGTAATAGTGCTAAGGGGTTTTACACCCTTTTAAAGAGTTCAAACTGCAGTGATGTAAAATTAGCTATGCTGATTTTCATTGCTTCCCGGGAGCTAAACAGCTTGCTCTAACTTTATATTACCTCATATCCTATGGTGTTAAACCAAGGGGTTCTGCAGTTTAACAAGCAGTATTCTAAGATGTTGATTCTTGTTGTGTTCTGCTTGTACACCTACATTACCACCCACAGATTATTTTAAAACCTTCCCGGTGATAATTTAGCCTTTAACAGTTATCACGCAGTATTCTCTTTCTTTTAATGTATCCATTTCGCAAAATAAAAAACGGACTGATTAGAATTCAGTCCGTTTTTGTGAAAAAATTTCATTTTTAAGCTTCATGATCGGATGCTTTTTTATCTGCTTCAAAAATCAATATGGTCAGGGTCTGCCCCAAAACGCTGGTCCTTGTTAAGTTCATTTATCTCGTCCATATCCTTTTGACTGAGCTGGAAATCAAAAATGTCTGCGTTTTCTTTTAACCTTGTCGGTGTGACTGATTTAGGAATCGGGATAATTTGATTTTGCAGGTGCCATCTTAAAATGACCTGTGCAGGGGTCTTGCCGTGCTGCGCAGCAATCTTCCCGAGTATAGGTTCATCAAGGAATCTCCCTCTGGATAATGGTGACCATGCTTCTACTTTGATGTCATTTTGCTGACAAAAGCCCCGCAGTTCGACCTGGGACAACAATGGATGAAGCTCTACCTGGTTAATAACCGGCTTTTCAGCAGCATGGCTCAGAAGGTCTTTTAAATGATGTATTTTAAAATTGCTGACGCCTATCGCCTTCACCCTGCCTTTGCGATACAATTCTTCAAGAGCGCGCCACGTGTCTAAATATTTCCCTTTTACAGGCCAGTGGACGAGATATAGATCCAGATAATCCAGCCCTAATCTCTCCATGCTGTCATCGAAGGCCTTCAAAGTATTTTCATAGCCCTGCTCTGAATTCCAGACCTTCGTTGTGATAAACAACTCTTCCCTTGGAATGCCGCTGTTTCGGATGCCCTGACCAACACCCTCTTCATTCTTGTAAAAAGAGGCTGTATCTATTAGCCGGTAGCCAAGATCAAGCGCAGTATGAATCGTTTTTTCGAGTTGTTCACCTTCCTCGACTTTATAGACACCGAGGCCAAAAGCCGGCATTTTCACTCCGTTATGTAATTCAATTGTATCAAAAATGCTCACCGTGAATTCTCCTCCTTTTAAATTCATTCTATTCCTCTATAAACTTGAATACAAATCAAAACGGCTGCCAATCTGACAGCCGCTAAATCTATATAAACGGCTCATCGGCCGAAATTTTCTGTTTTGATTAATCTTTAAGTTCCCGGCAAAAATTTGTCCTAAACAGCCGGACAATACATTTTTAAAAAATGGGCTTATCTTTTTTTTCAAACGCAAAAAAAAGCCCGGGACAAAACCCCGGACTTCATGTTGTTTGAAATTATTTAATATTGTCAATTGCACCGATCAGCCTTTTTTCAATGTCCGCTGCAATTGCTTGCAAATCTTCATTTTCCACAAATTTAATCAGTTCAGTTGGCTTTGGAAGTCCGACCTTGGTTGTACCATTATCTTTATATACTACAATTTTGCAAGGGAGAAAATAGCTTACGATGGGGTTCTTTTCAAGTACTCTTTTTGCTTCATGCGGATTGCACACCTCAAGGATGATATAATCACCATCAAGTTCCACGCCTTTACCAGCTAATGTTTCCTTCATATTCAGAGACCAAAGGACACCGAATTTCTCATCTTTCAAGCTTGCCTCAAGTGCTGATACTGCTTCATTCATTGACTTGTCCACTTCAATCGTATGATGGAACATGTTCATCTCTCCTTTCGATTTTAAAAAATACCTCTCTTTCATAGCAGATAAACCACTATAGGTATTATAAATATTGTGCCATAGGAAAAAACCGCCGTACACTATTTTGCATTCCGGCGGTAAGCACACTCATATAAGGAGGTACTTTCTCCTAGTTGCTTAAGATCTTTCCTGCAGCTCAGAAATCTCCACAGTTGTCCTTTCTTCCAATGGCCCACGCAGATGGACAGTGGCAGTGCGTCCGTCCTCATTCAGATGGTCAATCCACACGGATGCACCATTATAAATCACATCTATTTCTGCAGACGATGACAGTATTTGCCTTACTCGATTCAAATCCATATTACTACCTCCGCAATCTAATTTTCTCCACTATTTTAGCTAGAAGCATTTCTTTTTATTCGCTCTGGAGAATTATATATGCCTAAATGCCACAAATTTGGTAAATTACGATAGAATAAAAGTAACGTATAAATTCAGGAGGTCATTATGCCTGATTGGTCATATCACCCATTATTTAAACCATGGCTGTCCATTTTGCCCGGAAATGCAGGACGGGAATTCATCCACCGTGGGATGTCCACCATCGCAATGTTTCCAGGGGGAAGATCTTTCATCGAGTTTCTTGGGCATATGTCTCCCTCGGAAAAATTGCACCGCAATCTGTTTGGACTTCAATTCAGTAGCCCGGTTGGATTAAGCGGGAAGATTGACCCGCAATTATCCGGGGTTGAAGCCTTCCCGAATCTTGGCTTTGGTGCAATTGAAGTTGGTCCCATCACCAAATTTCCGAGAGAGCCTGAAACAGCAGCATGTCTTTCAAAAACAAAAGATGCCTTGATCCTGCCTGAATATGCCGAGACAATTGGACATTCCGCCACGAAAAACAAACTAATAAAGCCACGGACAGTGCCTGTAATGATTCGGCTAGAGGAACCGCAAATCATTGCTGAGTATTTAAAAGATGTAGGCGATGCTTTCATAATTGAAATTGATTCAATAGAAATCATCGATGATCTCAAACATATAAAAACGGTTCTAGAAGACAAGCCTGTCCTTTTAGCTATCAGGAATTCTACTGTTGCTGACAATCTTTTGAAGCTTAATTCAGCCAGTCAGATTGTGGACGGAATTATGATTGAAGAAGATCGGGAGTTAACAGCCGGAAAACAGGTCTTGCCACTCCAGCAAACAGATGGAATAATACATGCTCTGAACATTATAAAAAATGAAATTGATTTACCAGCCGTTACCTCTGGAGGCGTTGCTGAACCCGCCGATGCGCTCGCCCTCTTTGAGGCAGGTGCGGAGCTAGTCTTTTTATCAGGGGGCTATATCGCCACAGGTCCGGGGTTGCCAAAAAGAATCAATGAAGCCCTCCTAGACAAACTGGGAGACGAGAGGAAAGAACTTCCTGGCTGGATCTGGTATTGGCTATTCGGACTATTCATCCTGCTAGGTGGAGCCGTGATCTTATTCTTCAGTTTCACGAAGGTCATCCTCTTCTATGATGAAGCATTCATGCAAATGACCAGGCTTGAATTGATGGCCTATAATCCCAATCTTTATAAATTTATGTCACATGACAGGATGACACTTGCCGGTACGATGATTTCTGGGGGCTTCATCTATATGCAGCTTGCGCGTCACGGCATCCGCTATCGAATCCACTGGGCAAGGAAAGCATTCAATATCGGGGCGATTACTGGATTCCTGGGAATCATGCTTTTTCTCGGATTCGGTTATTTCGACTGGCTGCACGGTTTGTTCTGGCTCGTTTTGCTTCCTTTTTACATCATGGGTTACATAAAAACACGCTCAGCAAATCAATCGCCTTCATCCAAAAACCGCACAAACCATTCATCCTGGAAGAAAGCAGTGTATGGCCAGCTAATGTTTGTCATCCTCGGTTTCTCCTTTGTGCTCGGAGGGATTGTCATATCGACAATTGGTGCGACATATGTGTTTGTTGATACTGACCTGAAATATATCTGCATGACACCAGACCAACTGAATGCGCTAAACGAAAAACTAATACCCGTCATTGCGCACGATCGCGCAGGCTTTGGGAGCGCACTCTTCAGTGTTGGTTTACTTGTATTAACGCTGTCGCTATGGGGATTCCATGAAGGATCTGCCTGGGTTTGGAGGACCTTCCTGATCGGAGGAATACCCGCTTTTACAGCAGGAATTTTCACCCACTTCTATATAGGTTACATTGATTTTATCCACCTGCTGCCGGCTTATTTCGCATTAGCGCTTTACATTGGAGGCTTGTTCCTGACGAGAGATTATTTTAATAAAGGTGATTTTAGAGGCTGCAGCCAAAACCTGTAAATGGTTCCTTGTCTGCAGTCTTTTTTCATCTCTGCCAGCTTATTTTTTGGGAGATTTATGATTCCTGCTTGTTACGTTCCCCATAACTATATGAAAACTGTATGTATGGTTAACTTTAAGGTCGTTCGGTACCCTTATCGAGGAGAATTCCGATGCTTAAGGGTATCTTTCGCCTAGAACGGTACCCTTATAGAGTAAAATTTCCGTGCATAAGGGTATCTTTCGCCTAGAACGGTGCCCTTATCGAGGAGAATTCCCATGCATAAGGGTATCTTTTGCCTAGAACGGTACCCTTATAGAGTAGAATTCCGATGCATAAAGGTATCTTTCACTTAAAACGGTACCCTTATCGAGGAGAATTTCGATGCATAAGGGTATCTTTACGCCAGAACGGGACCCTTTGTTAATAGATTCTCTCGCATAAAGGAACAATATAACTCATATATTATTTACCTTTTAACAATAACTCTCTGATCTAAATTATATGAATTTCTTTATTTTCCCCCTTGAAAAATATCCTAAAAACGAATATTATATTATTTGTGTTTAAAAATCGTTCGTATTTTTGGAGGAACTCATGTTTAAATTAAAAGAGAACAACACGAATGTAAAAACAGAAATGCTGGCCGGTATAACGACCTTTTTCACAATGGTCTATATCGTTGTCGTCAATCCTATCATCCTGGCTGATGCCGGCGTTCCCTTTGAGCAAGTTTTCACAGCGACAATCATTGCTGCGGTTATCGGAACGTTGTGGATGGCCTTGTTTGCTAATTATCCAATCGCTATCGCTCCTGGTATGGGGCTGAACGCTTACTTTGCCTATTCTGTTGTAGGCAACAACCAGAACATTTCATATGAGACTGCATTCGCTGCGGTTTTCATCGCGGGTTTAATATTTGTCATCCTGTCCCTGACTCCATTCCGTGAAAAGTTGATTGAAGCAATTCCAGCCAACTTAAAACACGGAATCACCGCAGGTATTGGACTTTTTATTGCTTTTATCGGTTTGCGTCTTACTGGAATCATCACCGATCACCCATCAAACCTGGTCGGCCTTGGGAATCTGCATTCCCCATCTGCACTGCTGGCATTGATTGGCCTTGCGGTCACGCTTGTCTTAATGGTGCTTAAAGTGAATGGAGCGCTGTTCCTGGGAATGGTCGTTACTGCATTGATCGCCTTCTTCACAGGCCAATTGGACTTCAAGGAAGGTTTCATGTCTATGCCATCACTTCCTGAAGGCATGATTGTCCTGAATCCATGGACAGCATTGATGGATGTCGTACAAAACAGCTTATACGCTGTCGTCTTTTCTTTTATCCTGGTGACAATCTTTGATACTACCGGAACAATGATCGGTGTAGCCCACCAGGCAGGCTTGATGAAAGGAAATTCAATGCCGCGTGCACGAGAAGCATTGCTGTCTGACTCGATCGCAACTGCCGCTGGTGCTATGTTCGGGACAAGCCCGACGACAGCTTACATTGAATCATCTTCAGGTGTGGCTGCAGGAGGACGTACTGGTCTTACTTCGCTAACGGTAGCCGGTCTTTTTATCGCCGCTGCTTTCTTCGGACCGCTTGTCAGCGCAGTTTCCGGATTGTCGGCGATTACCGCTCCGGCACTGATCATTGTCGGAAGCTTGATGATGGGCAGTATTTCACAAATTAGCTGGGATGAGCTTGACGAAGCATTCCCTGCTTTCCTGATCATCTTGAGCATGCCACTTACATCAAGCATCGCAACCGGCATCGCGCTTGGGTTCATTTCCTATCCATTACTGAAAGTAGTAAAAGGACAATGGCGTGATGTTCACCCGCTGCTTTACGTTTTTGCGGTGCTGTTCTTTTACCAGCTTGCATTCTTGCCACACTAAACTCGAACCCGCCTAAACAGCGGGTTCTTTTTTTTATGATCTGTTCTATCGCTTGCCATTCTACATAGAAATAATGGGAGAGGGACAAGGCTGGTGATAATGGATGACAGAAAAAATTCTCGCTGTATTAGTGGGCAGTATGTTACTCGGAATAGGGGTTAATGGATTTCTGGTCCCCCACCATCTTCTCGACGGAGGAATGATTGGGATAGGCTTGATTGTGCATTATTTTTATGGGTGGCCTACAGGTTTAACAATGATCGTTCTAAGTATCCCCCTATACTTACTGGCATGGATACTGGAGAGAAAATACTTTTTTCATAGCTTGCATGGTTTGTTGGCATCAAGCTTGTTTATCGACTTGTTCTCCCCACTTGAACGAGGACTTCACTTAGGGATTTTGCCAAGCGCGATTTTGGGCGGTATTCTTGTTGGCTGCGGAATTGGCTTGATGCTCCGCTACGAAACCAGCACAGGCGGAATGGATCTACTCGCACAATTGATTCATAAATTCCTTTCGATCAACGTTGGAATATTGATTTTTATTATTGATGGTATAGTGATTTTATCAGGATTAAAAGTGATCGGTATGGAAAAATTCATGTACTCACTGCTTACGATTACTTGCGTCGGATTGATGACGGCATTATGTGTGATTAAGAGGGAGACGATCCTTTAAACCCATGTTTTTATCATAGCTTCCTGCATATCTAAAAAAATCCCGCCAAAATGACTTTGGCGGGATTTTACTCTTTCTAAGCTTCTGCTTCGATTTTTTGATTCATGTCTGTATAAACAGTCGCATCTATTTCTTTGGTGATTCTGCTTGTCAGGATACCTGAAGTCATCGAGCCGCTTACATTTACTGCTGTGCGTCCCATATCAATCAATGGTTCGATTGAAATCAGCAAGCCTGCAAGAGCAACTGGCAGGTTCAATGCAGAGAGCACAAGCAATGCTGCGAATGTAGCTCCGCCCCCAACACCGGCAACACCGAAGGAGCTGATGGCTACGATAGCGATCACGGTTGCGATGAAGGATGGTGTCAATGGGTCAACACCTACTGACGGTGCAATCATGACTGCCAGCATCGCAGGATAAATCCCGGCACAGCCATTTTGTCCGATGGATAACCCGAAGGAGCCGGCAAAGTTCGCAATGCCTTCTGGAACGCCAAGCGAACGCTGTGTTTTAATATTTAAAGGCAATGCCCCAGCACTCGTTCTTGATGTAAAAGCAAACGCGAGAACAGGAAATGCTTTTTTAATATAAGTGACTGGATTCAATCCAGCAATCGTCAATAATAACAAGTGGATAATGAACATAATGGCAAGAGCAACATATGAAGCAGCTACGAATTTACCCAGTTTCAAGATTGCGTCGAAATCACTTAAGGCAACAGTCTTTGTCATAATGGCAAGAACTCCATATGGAGTCAGGCGAAGGATCAGCGTGACCACTCTCATGATGACTGCATAAAAAGCATCGACGATTTTAGCAAAAAGCTCTGCCTGGTCAGGAGACTTCCTTCTGACTCCAAGAAATGCGATTCCTAAGAATGCAGCGAAAATCACGACAGATATTGTAGACGTCGGGCGTGCCCCAGTGAAGTCAAGAAATGGATTGGCTGGCAAGAGATCAAGAATTTGCTGTGGCATTGTACGGCCTTCAATTCCACCATACGTTTCCTCAAGCTTCTCAGCACGTGCTTGCTCTGCCTCACCCTGTGTGATCTGAACAGCTTCAAGGTCGAAGCCAACTGCAGTAGCGATCCCAACCGCGGCGGCAACAGCTGTTGTGCCAACCAGCAAGCCGAGAATCAGTGTACTGATTTTACCGATATTATTTGTCAGCTTCAGCTTCGTGAAAGCAGCCAAAATCGATATAAATACTAGCGGCATAACGATCATTTGCAGGAACTTTACATAGCCGCTTCCTACTACCGAGAACCAGTCAGTACTTCTCGTAATGACCTCAGATCCGGCTCCATAAATGAATTGCAATGCAAAACCGAATACAATCCCGATTCCCAGTGCAATGAATACTCGTTTAGAAAATGATACATGTTTCTTTTGCATGTAAAATAGAACAGCGATTATGCCTAGCATAACAGCAATATTTAAAACAACAAGTCCAGTAGTCACTGACTTTCCCTCCTAATTTATCATTCTCGAATAATATAATACATGTATTCTGATAAGTCAACTCGGGATTAAATAATAACCCTCCCCCATTAAAAATTTATATATTATAATTTATGAATATAAATATGGTTCCATGTCACTTAAAAATTTTATTAAACGACAAAAAAAGCCATCCATTTCGATGGCTTTTTGTCATTTAGTATTTCAATTATAAACTTCCAGCAAGCCTTTCGATTTCACTTCTATTATTTTCAAAGCCGATCAATACTTTTTTATCCTTCATGAACAAGAACTTGGTGCTCGTAAAAATAAACGCAGGAACAATTACAGTGCCTGTTAATTCTTTTAGCTTTTTCTCCTTTTCAGGCTCTCCCTGAACATTGATTTCTTCATATGGTACATTTTTTTGCGAAAGAAACTCCTTCGCTTCCTGGCAATCCGTTCACATCGGCCGCGTGAAAAGTGTTAATGAGTTTCTGGCCATTATATTGCCTCCTCTGCAGTTTTTGTAAAAATAGTATATCGCCAAGTACTGACAGCCATCCAATAATCCGCCTGGACATTCAGTAAACCATACTTGAGAAATAACGACTTTTTAGGCCTTTTTCCAGTAGCGAAGTAAACTCAAAAAGAGCCAAGAGAACCTATTTGTTCAAAAACATTCCCCGTTAGCAACTATGGCAAAAAAATAGTCATGATAAAAACAACTTGAATCAATTTTGTGTTAAAGTAAAAGTAATATATTTGAATAATTTGTCTTTATTGCGAAACTATTCTTTAATGGAGCAGGGTGCTCCTTGTCGACTGGGGATTAAGACTATGAACCAATTAACTGTTCTTGTATTGAATCTAATCTTCATCCTGTTTTCTTCATTCGTGTTCCAATACATTATCGTAAACAAATTTGCAAATTTATATAGCAAATACGCCAAACTCTTCATTATTATACTGGGCGGAATTCAAATTCTGTTCTGTATGTCTTTTACGGTGATTGGCAGTCCTGATTTCATCTTCGACCTCCGATTGATCCCCGTTGTTGTCGGGGGCCTGTATGGCGGTCCGGTTGTCAGCATTATGCTTTTCATCACTGTTGTAGCCGCAAGAATTCCTTTTGGCGGCAACGGGGTATGGATTAACTTTTTCAACATGCTCACCATCACTGTTTTAATCGTTTATCTGTCCAGTAAGTTCCGGGCATTCCCTCTATCCAGGAAACTATATACTGTTGTGGCGGTCGCTTTATCTTATACCGTTCTCATTTTCCTGATGAAGGCGGCGGTGTTTGACGACTTGTCTAATTTTCAATTCATGCTCTTATACGGTCTGACCCTTTCCGGCGGAATTTTTATTGTCACTTATTATATTGAAATCATGAGGCAAAACTATCATTTACATAATGCTGTAATCAAGTCTGATAAGATTGAAGTCGTGTCCCAATTGGCTGCGAGTGTCAGTCATGAGGTGCGTAACCCTCTTACGGTCACACGCGGATTTCTGCAAATGCTCAAGGACCCATCCATCGAAGAAAAAAAGAGGCTCTATTATTTGAATACTGCAATTGATGAACTCGACCGTGCAGAAACAATCATCAAGGATTATCTAAATTTCGCCAAACCACAATCAAAAATGGATTCATCCATATGTGTAAAGGAAGAAATCGAGAAAGCACTTGAGCTCATCCTTCCTTATGCAAATCATTTTTCGGTAAATATAAAAAGGGATTTGATGGCGGGAATGAATGTCGCCGGTGAAGCCGCCAAATTCCATCAATGTATACTCAATATCATCAAAAACGGTATTGAAGCTATGCCAAACGGCGGTGACCTGGTGATCATCTGCCGCGAGATGGCCAATAACCATGTATCCATCACGATCAAAGATACAGGATGCGGCATGTCTCCACAGCAATTAGCGAAAATCGGGGAACCTTACTTTTCAACCAAGGCAGAAAAAGGCACCGGGCTGGGCATGATGGTCGTTAATAAGATCATCCACGAAATGAGCGGTACGGTAGACGTTAAAAGCAAACTTAACGAAGGCACTCAATTCAAGATCACATTACCGCTTTATAACATAGAAAAACGGGAGACGTAGATTCTCCCGTTTTTCTATTCCTCTATTAAATTCAAGACTGGTACGTCTCTTTCTACATCGGGTTCTGACTTTGAATAAATCCTCGCCATTTTGGTCTTCTCATCAACATGCTGGATGATAATTGGTGTCCCATCATAAGTTACATTAATCATATCTGCTGACTCAACAATTTCTTTTGCGCGGCCTATATTCATTCCTGATTTCCTCCTTCTTGGTAACAAACATAATTTATGCTTAATCATGTGCTGCTATCCAAAAAAAAGCGGCCTGAAAATTAAATCTTGAAATTCAGCCTGATCACATTTGCTTTTCTTAAAGTGTCGTAGATAATCACGACAATTGGACCGATAAAAATCCCGGAAAGCCCGAGTAGTTTAAGTCCAATATACATGCTGATCAAAGAGGCCAGGGGCGAGATGCCAAGGTTTGATGAATATATCTTTGGCTCGATCACTCTTCGGACAACAGTGATGACCAGGAACAAAATAATTAGTCCAATTCCCAGAAAATGATTATCCTGCAGAATTGTAATCACTGCCCAGGGCACTAAGACTGAACCAGTTCCGAGAATCGGCAGGATATCGACAATGACAATCAACAATGAGAGCAGTCCTGTGTATTTAACCCCAAGTATGCTCAAACCTGCCATGGCCATAATAAAGGTGACCATACTGAGGATAACCTGGGCTTTTAAAAAACCTATTCCTGCCTTGTTCAACTGGCTTCCAACCAGGAAAACCTTCTGCCTCGTTTGTTCCTTCAAATGGGATTCCAGCTTCATTTTTAGATTAGGAAGTTCAAGACTGAACAAAAATAACGCAATAAGATAAACAAGAAACTCAATCATGAAACCTGGTATGGCTGTCAGCAAATTGATTATGCCTGCAATGAGTTGCTGCAGGAACGAATCAAGCGTATTTATATTCTTTTCAATCGTTGCTTCAATCTGGTCAATGACTTCTCCCGGGAAGTTTTTTGAATAGAATTCCCACTTGCCCATTAAAGGAAGAATCGCTGTTCTGTAAATGTCCCTTACGAATGTAGGAGTTCGCTCAGATAATGATACCGCTTGATGGGCGATGATTGAAACCAGGTTATATCCAATAACACCTAACAGAAGCACATAGCTGATAAATACTCCGATCACAGCCTGAAGACGCCTGAATGAAAATCTTTTCATAATCCATTGAACCATTCCTTCGAGCATGACTGCTGTTAACACAGCAAAAATGAGCGGAAGGCTATATGGAACAAGGAAAAAAATGACTGCAGCAATCACTGCAATCCAAACCCATTTTTTCCACATATAATTGATACTCCCCTTATGGAAATTAAAACTGTCAGACCTTTAGAAATACTATAAACCATCTTTGGTTTATCCGCTATTTTTTTCACTAGGTATTTTTGAAAAAAATCCTAGGTATTTTGGGTAAAAATAATGGATGACTCTTTCAGCTGCAGGGTATAAAGGTTAAAAAGGGTTATTAGGAGGTTTTATGTCAGACCAATGTGATACTTTCCAGGCACTTGACAGTAAATTCTATCAGCAGCCTACCCTAGAATTGGCGGTATCGCTCCTGGGGTGCATATTAGTGAATGAAACTGAAGAAGGAACAGCCGCGGGAATAATTGTGGAGACTGAAGCCTATGTCGGACCATTGGACAAAGCGGCTCACAGCTATAATAATCGCAGGACGAAAAGGACAGAGATCATGTTCCATGAAGCAGGTTTGGCCTATACTTATGTTATGCACACCCATACACTCTTCAATGTTGTCAGTGGTGAGAAAGACAATCCAGAGGCAGTTTTGATCAGGGCCATCGAACCAGTTGAAGGAATACATTTAATGGTTGAGCGAAGAGGCATGCCGGCATCAGCCAATCTAACCAATGGACCTGGAAAACTTACTAAAGCAATGGGCATAAATACATTCGATTACGGGCATCCCTTAACAGAGAAGCCACTTTTCATCTCGCAAGGTTTTTTACCTGAGAGCATTTCTTCAGGCAAGAGGATCGGCATCGACAATTCCGGAGAAGCAAGAGATTATCCATGGCGTTTTTGGATCACCGGCAATCGCTATGTATCACGCCATCAGAAAGCCGAGAAGATAATAGTTTTAAAAGATGAAAGGACAAACGGAGGAACAAAATGAAGAAAGCAATATTTTTAGACAGGGATGGAGTACTCAATGAAGTATTATCTCATCGGGTAAAATTCGTTAACCGTCCTGAAGACTTGTATCTCCTTGAGGGCGCAGCAGAAGCAGTTGCAGAATTAAGCAAGGCTGGCTATGAAATTTTTGTGGTCACCAATCAGGGAGGAGTCGGACTTGGATTCCTGAAGGAAAAGCGCCTGCACGAAATCCATGACCACATGGTAAAGTTGATCAGGGAACATGGCGGCCATATCAAGGAAGTTGCCTACTGCCCACACAAACCAAAGGCAGGCTGTGAATGCCGCAAACCAAATGCCGGAATGCTTCTTGACCTTGCCAACAGGCATGATATCGACCTTTCTGGCAGCGTTATGGTCGGCGATCACGAGCGAGATATTGAAGCCGGCAAAAAAGCAGGCTGCAAAACTGTCTTTATAGGGAACGAAGAAACAGGAGCCGATGAACAAGCTCCTACACTCAAGGCTGCTGTTCCGTTAATTTTGAAGCTTTTGGAATAAGGAATATGAAAAACAAGTAATTATCCTTCAATCAAATGCTGTAGCCAGAGTACTAAATTGATAGCAAAATAAAAACGCTGCCTTGATTAGCCGACAGCGTTTCTTAGAGTGATTCAAATAGTAATCCTGATGTGTACCCCTTTTCGGGCGCAACCCCCGGCGTTCTCCGACCGAAATTGTGGCTGGCTCCTCTTTTCGGGCGGAGCTTCAGGCGTTCTGCGACCGAAATCCTGGCTGGCTCCCCTTTTCGGACGTAACCTCCGGCGTTCTCCGACCGAAATTGTGGCTGGCTCCCCTTTTCGGGCGGAGCTTCAGGCGTTCTGCGACCGAAATCCTGGCTGGCTCCCCTTTTCGGGTGCAATATCTCCTAATGCACCGAAGCCTCAGATAGTAATCGCCCCATTTCTAGTGCCCGGCGATTGATTTCCAATAGAGAGTGCTTTTCCGGTGAAAGCACTTTTTTCAATGCTTCCAAAATTGATTCATCGGACAATATCCCCGTTTCTTCAAGGAAGGCTCCTAGCAGGACCATGTTCGCGATTTTTGGATTGCCGAGCTCGTTCGCCTTGTCGGTTGCATCGATATTTAAAACTCTTATATCGGTCCTAGCTGACATTTTTGAAATCAAAGATGAGTTCACTACTAATAACCCGCCTGCCCTGACCATCGGTTCAAATTTTTCATATGAAGGGTTATTCAGCACAATCGCTGTCGTCGGCCTTGAAACAAGAGGTGAACCTACCTGTTCTTCACTGACGACGACTGCACAGTTGGCGGTACCACCGCGCTGCTCTGGTCCGTAGGATGGCAGCCATGATACAAACTTCCCTTCAGTCATCCCTGCATAGGCAATCAACTGGCCCATCGACATGACTCCCTGACCGCCAAAGCCCGCTATTAAAATTTCCTCCATCAGCGATCATCCCCCTTCTTTGAATCCTTATACACACCAAGAGGATAGGCAGGCACCATATTGTCCTTAATCCAATCAAGAGATTCATTTGGATCAAGTCCCCAGTTGGTCGGACAGCTGGACAGAATTTCGACCATCGAGAAACCAAGTCCCTGCTTCTGTGTTTCAAATGCTTTACGAATCGCTTTCTTCGCTTTAAGGATGTTCGGCACATCATGCGTCGAAACTCGTTCGATATAGGCTGTTCCATCCAGAGTTGACAACATCTCACTCACACGAATTGGCAGTCCCTGGATGCTCGCATCCCTGCCGAATGGAGTCGTCGCCGTTTTCTGACCAACCAATGTTGTCGGTGCCATTTGTCCTCCAGTCATTCCATAAATCGCATTATTCACAAAAATAACGGTGATGTTTTCACCTCTTGCAGCGGCGTGGACAGCCTCAGCAATCCCAATCGATGCAAGATCGCCATCGCCCTGGTAGGTAAAAACAAACCGGTCAGGCAGGACGCGCTTAATACCTGTCGCGACAGCCGGGGCCCTGCCATGTGCAGCCTGGGTCATATCACAATTGAAATATTCATAGGACAGCACAGAGCATCCGACGGAAGCGACCCCAACTGTATCCTCCAGAATCCCCATTTCTTCAAGAACTTCGCCAACCATCCTGTGAATGATTCCATGCGTACAGCCGGGACAATAGTGCGTCTGGTTATCAGTCAACCCAGATGTTTTCTCAAACACGGTCTTCATGGTCATACCTCGACACCCCCTGCCAGTTTGATGATTTGATCGTATATTTCTTCCTGGGTAGGAACGACGCCGCCAGTGCGCCCAAAGAATGAAACAGGGGCCCTGCCTTCGACAGCAAGCCTGACGTCCTCCACCATTTGGCCTGCGCTCATCTCGACTGAATGATAGCCCTTCACCCTGTCACGCGTGTCAATAAAAGGCTGCTCAGGGAATGGCCAAAGCGTGATCGGCCGGATCATCCCAATTTTCAGACCGTCTTTCCGCGCTTTATTAATCGCGTTCATGGCAATTCTTGCGGCTGTACCATAAGCAGTTACGATGTAGTCAGCATCTTCAATTTCAAATGTTTCGTATCTCACTTCATTTTGTTTAATCATGGCGAATTTCTTCTGTAAATGTTCATTCCTTTTTTCAAGTGCATCGGCATTCAATTCGAGTGAGGAGATAATTCTTGGTTTCCCATCGCCGCGTGTTCCGGTGGTAGCCCATTCCTTTTGTTCCGGCTCCCTTTCGCTCAATTCCTTGAACTCAACCGGTTCCATCATCTGTCCTAGCATTCCGTCTCCAAGTAAAATGACCGGAGTACGATATTTATCAGCGATGTCAAATGCGGCTTCTGTCAGGTCAATGATCTCCTGAAGCGTCGATGGAGCAAGGACAGGTGTATGGTAATCACCATGGCCTCCTCCTTTTGTCACCTGGAAATAGTCCGATTGCGCAGGCTGTATATTTCCGAGTCCGGGTCCTCCCCTTACGACATTCACAATCAGCGCAGGAAGTTCTGCGCCAACCAGGTATGAGATTCCTTCCTGCTTCAGGCTGAATCCGGGACTCGATGATGATGTCATCACACGCGCACCGGTTCCAGCCGCGCCATATACCATATTGATTGCTGCTACTTCACTTTCCGCCTGTAAAAATAACCCGCCAACCTCGGGCAGCCGTCTGGCCATATAGGCAACGAGCTCACTCTGCGGCGTGATCGGATAGCCGAAAAAATATTTGCAGCCCGCATGGACAGCAGCTTCCGCGATAACCTCGTTACCCTTCATAAGTACTTTCCCCATTGTCATATCTCCTTTGCTATACAGATTTCCTTACCTTTTCTGGCCTATAAACAGTGATCACCGAATCCGGACACATTTGCGCACACTTGCCGCAACTGATGCAATTTTCCTGGTCTGTCACAACTGCCGGACGGTAGCCTTTTTCATTCAAGTAATCAGCAAGATAAATTACATTGGTCGGACAAGCGTTCACGCACAGCTTGCATGATTTACACGTCTCCTCGTTAAAAACAACTCTCTGCTCCACCGCTTTTGCCTCCTTTACATTTCCCATGGTAATTTTAAATATCTCGAAATCACTTTCACTGGGGACTCCGCCTCAATTCCGGCAATTTCAGCTGATAAATGCTGCGGCACCATCGTGTTCATCAAAGGAATACCCAGTGTATATGACAGTTCCTTGCTTAAAGTTAATCCCTTTTCTACATCCTGAATTGTCGTCTCGGATCCTACATTTGAGTTATTAATAATTCCTGTGACCTTCAGCCTGGAGGCTTTTTCGATTTTCTGCAATGTCTCAACCGCGCCCTGCAGAGTACTGACATATGGACGGTTTGCATTCAATATAAACAGCACCTCGGGCTTCATTTCTTTCCAATCATTGTAAAATCGCCCCAGTGCCGTAGCTCCATCTTTATCTCCTCCAGCATCGACGATCAGCTTATACGCCGGGTCATAGATCACCCTGCTCATATCGCCCGGAACAATCGGTAAATCAGCGGCTGCAAGCCTTTCAGCAGGTGCAATCAGTTCAATTCCATTTTGGTTCAAAACCGTCCTGGCGTCCCTCGCACGGTAATATGGATTTACGATGTCCAGGTCGGCAACAGCTGTCCTGGCATTTGTTTTCCTTGCTTCGAGTGCTAGATTAACTGATATCTCTGTTTTACCGCTGCCAAAATGGCCGGTAACGATGGTGATGTCCGCCCCTTTCTTCACCGGTTCCCACCCCCCTTATTGAAAGCGTTTTCATTTTATGTCAACTTCATTATATAAATTTCTACCAGGCTTCTCTTTGATAAAAGTCACGTTTTAGTAAAACTGATCAAAAAGTTTTATGAAGCAACTTAAATAAGGAGTTCGACGAAAGAACTCCTTTTTCAAGTCTTATATTGCAAAGCTCAGCACCACTTTTTGCGGCATGTCCTGTTCTTCATAAACATCTTTTCTCAATCTTTCGCAAGAAGGCATCTCATACGAAAAATCCTCTACTGCTTCAGGGATCAGTCCATTCGCTTTTAGTGCATCAAAAACTTTTTGCATAGCATCATCTGTGTCCAGGCAATCTTCTGAACCTTCATATTTAAAACAATCAACGCACGTTTCCACGATATTTGCATCAATCTGTTCCTGTATAAATACTAATTTTGCGCCAGCCATCTTCTCAACTTCACGATTTTCCAATTCAATAATCGTTGTTACGTTCATTATTGGCACCTCCATTTGGATTACACTATCATTATAGTAAGTAAAAATCCAAACAGGGGTGTTTTGCCATTTAGTTCATTTATTATTCACATATTCCAGTCAAAAAGTTGTCAAAAACTCCTAAACAAAGGGATTTTTGATACCCATATAGGGATTGAACTAATACAGTATATCCTTAATCCAACGCGTCGATTTCAACTAAATCCCAGGGTGTGATAATTCCGATCGGCCGCTCTGTGACTTTGCCATTTTCAGTGATTACTACTGCTTCCAGCTTTTTGTTTTCAAGATGATACTTTTCAAAGATATCCTCTGCCGAGAATATATCCGAGTTCTTCGGTGCAAACTCTACGAATCTCTTTGAATGAAGATACTCCAGATCGCTGATTTTTACATCCTCTATCGTCTTGCCGCCCTCCAGCAGATTACTCGCAAGCCACTGGGCAATGCAATTCGAAGTCAACAACCACTTGAATCCATGGTCATCATAGACAGGAAACTGGGAATAGGCCCTTTTCTGGATAATTTTCAAGACATCAACCAAACTCGTATCTTCTTTAAAATAAAACACTGGTCTTGTTGCGATTTGCAGCGCACTCTTCGGATCTGACACCTGACTGGCGATCATTTCAATCTTCTCCACCACTTTTTCATGCGGTTCAGCTATGTAAAAATCAAGCGCGATTTTGTCATGCACAAGCGAATTCCGCAGGCGCCCATACATCTTCAAGTCATGATAATATTTGCGGATGATCGAATGTCTCGGATAATTGATCCGCAGCAGCTCTGAAAATTTATCAGTCGTCTCATTCCTCGCATTCCTCTGCATCCACCGATGAATCTGGTTGAACGCAACTTCAAATCTCTCAGATTTTTTTTCATTTTGAATAACAGCCAATTTAATGTCTCCTCGCTTTATATCATTATGTATTTCATCATTTACTTGATTTCTCCTGACTTTTGTTCGCGTTTATAACGCTTTTTGCCCGTAATGTGCTGTACATGAATTGCATTTTCTTAATAGTAACAAAAAAACTGCAAATTTTGCTTATTGATCTGTAAAACTGACACTCTTACATACTTGATTCCGCGAATTCACAACTTTATTTCGCGATACCTCATTGTGATTCCGCGAATTCCAACCGTAATTCCGCGACTTGGAAATTCGCAAACAGATATACCAACTAACTCCCAGCACCCCAATAATCAGAAAAAAACAAATAGATAAACTTTAAGAATTGCAATTGACCTCGATGTAAATTGCTGATACTATCACTAGTATTATTTAAATCTATAATCTTTTCCTTGTATATGTTCGAGAATAGGGCTCGGACGTTTCTACCATGCTACCGTAAAAAGCGTGACTACAAGGGACTTTGATATTTGCTATTTATTTTGGCATCTATTTGTCCTTTGTGGTACTCCGGCAGCATAAAACTGCCGGAGTTTTTTTATTTTTCTACCAAACCCAACCAGGAGGACAGCACACATGAAAAACTTTTTCCAGTTCGCAGAACGAAATACAAATTATAAACAGGAAACACTTGCCGGAATCACGACGTTCTTGTCGATGGCATACATTCTTGTCGTCAATCCATTAATCCTTAGCCAGGCAGGCATGGATAAAGGGGCTGTTTTTACAGCTACAGCTCTATCAGCCATCATCGGATCCCTCCTTATTGGTCTGCTTGCTAACTTCCCGATTGGAATCGCTCCAAGCATGGGCTTGAATTCATTTTTCACTTTTACCGTAAGCATCGGCATGGGAGTAAAATGGGAGGTCGCCCTTACTGGTGTATTCATCGCGGGTGTTCTGTTCGTCATCCTGAGCCTTTTGAAGATCCGCGAAAAAATTATTAATGTCATCCCTCAGGATCTTAAGCATGCAATCGCTGCGGGAATCGGTTTCTTCGTCGCCTTCATCGGCTTGAAAAATGCAGGTATCATCGTTGGCAGCGAAGCGACTTTTGTCTCTATCGGCAACCTTACATCAGGCCCTGTCCTGCTTGCTCTCTTCGGTTTCATCATCAGTGTCATCATGATGGTCCGTGGAATCAGTGGCGGCATCTTTTACGGAATGGTGATTGCGACAATCGTTGGAGTTTTCACTGGCTTGATTGAAAAACCTGCGGCAATCGTCGGTTCGGTTCCTGACATCTCACCAACGTTTGGTGTCGTCTTCAATCACCTGGGAGATATATTCTCTCCAGATGTCCTAGCCGTTATTTTCACATTCTTGTTTGTTGCTTTCTTTGATACTGCTGGAGCACTTATTGCGGTAGCCAGCCAGGCTGGTCTGATGAAGGACAATAAAATTCCCAATGCGGGGCGTGCCCTTCTTGCGGACGCAGGCTCGGCTGTTGCTGGAGCTGTACTTGGTACCTCCACAACAGCGTCATTCGTTGAATCATCAGCAGGCATTGCGGTCGGCGGTCGTACCGGTTTCACTTCCGTAATCATTGCGGCTTGCTTCAGCGTCGCGATGCTTTTCTCTCCGATCCTATCAGTTATCACGCCAGAAGTTACCGCACCTGCACTCATAATTGTTGGTGCTTTGATGGCAACTGAAATTAGTAAAATCAACTGGAGCAATCTTGCTGTGATTATCCCTTCATTCGTCACAATCATCATGATGCCGCTCACCTTCAGTGTCGCAACAGGAATCGCCCTTGGTTTCATTCTTTATCCATTGATGATGCTTGGCATGGGCAAGGTTAGAGAAGTCCATCCCATTATGTATGTTCTTGGTTTCTTGTTTGTAGGTTATTTTATCTATGTTTAAAATAAGGCCTGTCTCTTTGTATGAGACAGGCCTTTGTTTTTTACAACTGCTCTAGTTCCATGACGATTTGTTCACAGATTTCATGTGTTTTCAAAGAATCCTTTGCGATTAAAAGCGGTGAAGTTCTGCTGCTGACTGCCTGCAGGAAATCAAACACAATTTGCTCAAAACCGCGCTTGTGGAGTGTCGGCTCCCAGTCGCTTCCCCCAAGTTTCATTTCATTCCGATTTTCTTGAATATACAGATCTGATACGTTCAAGGCAGTCCTTTTTTCACTTGATTGGAATACTTCTACCTTTTCCTCGACAACGCCGCTGTCACGGTTCATAATTCCGATTGCGATCCCCTCTTCTGCCTGCAGCTGAATGACCACGTGATGCAAAAAAGTTCCATTTTTCTTTCCGTTAACATTGATCTGTTTTATTTCGTAGGGAAACAAAAATCTTAGCGTATCGACCACATGGATGAAATCATCGAGAATGAAATGGCGTATTTCTCCGGGCAGTGCCTTCCTGTTTTTCTGCATGATAATCATATTCGGTTCTTTCAACTCAGCCAGCTGTTTATATGCCGGGGCATATCTTCTGTTAAAACCTGTCATTAATATCAAGCCTTTATCCTCAGCCAGTTCTGTCAATTCCCTGGTTTTTTCATACTCATAGGCAATCGGCTTATCGACATAAACATGGATGCCAGCCAGCAGCAGTTTTTTTACAATTTCATGATGTGATTCAGTTGCACTATGGACAAAAGCACCCTTAACTCCACTTTCGATGAGCTCATCCAGACTTAGATGTAAATGGGCAAATCTATACTTGGAAGCCAGAGTTTTCAGCTTGGCAATATCCCGGGTGTAAAGGTGGAATTCAATATCTCCCTTTTCTGCGAATACAGGCAGATAGGCCTTTTGCGCAATATCCCCTAAACCAATGATTCCGATCTTCAACATTTCGATTTCCCCCTACTTTTTTTGATATTTCAAGTTTACACAGGAACCTGGACAATAAAAAGAAATCAGCCCTGACCAGGCTGATTTCAAACTTTGTTTTACTATTGCGGACTATTCATTAATCCAGGCAAGTCCAATTGTTCCCTGTCCTGTATGAGTTCCAGCCACTGGACTGAACGTAGTTGTGGTAAAAGATATGTTTGGAAAACGCTGCTGAAGTTCCGCGCGCCAATCCTCAGCTAATTCCTTCACATTTCCGTGAATGACACTAGCTTCTTTAATATTTGTTGAAGCCTCCTCAAAAATCTGAAACAGGCGTTCCTTGACCTTTTTTTCCGTCCTGATTTTATCAAAAAGGACTACCTTGCCATCATCGAACCTGACAATCAGCTTTAATTTAATCAAGCTGCCAATAATCACCTGTGTCGTGGATAAACGTCCACCCTTATGCAGCTGCTCAAGGCTGCCTGGTGCCATATAAAGATTAGCCTTATCAGGAAGGGTCCTCAAGTAAGAAACGATTTCTTCATACGACTTCCCTTCCTTCTGCATTTCAACGCCTTTTTCAACCATGCGTCCCAATGGGAAAGAACCAATCTTCGAATCGATGACATCGACTTTGAAATCTACCATGCTGGAAGCTGCCATGGAGGATTGGAAAGTTCCTGTCAGAGCGCTCGAAGCGTGGATCGCGATCGCATGCTTATATTGCTCCTTAAGCTTCTGGTATAGTTCCACAAACTCCCCAATAGCAGGCTGCGATGTTTTCGGAAGGACCTTTGATGCTGCCAGCTTTGGATAAAAATCCTCGGCAGTGATATCAACGCCTTCCAAATACGATTCTTCACCAAAAATAATACTTAAAGGTACAACGTATATATGATTATTCTTTATGTATTCTTCTGTAAGTCCAGATGTACTGTCAGTTACCCATGCAATGTCATTTAATGTAGTCATGATTTCTCCTGTTCTTGTCAAAAATATCGTTGAATATGCTTACATTTTCCATGATATATGAAGAATCCTTATAAGACTATTAGTAATTTTTAAGAATACGATTTATTTGTTAAAAACAATGAAAAAGTTAATAACACAGACACATGTTTCTCATTCTGATTAAAGGGAACAATTGTAACAGACCTGACTGGAGGAAAGTTACTCATGGACCCATATATCTACGGTTTATATTCCCTCATCTACTTGTTTTTATTCCTATGGGGACTAAAATTATCCATTAAGTATGGATTTTTGTCCTGGCTCAATGTCCTTTTGTTGGTTACATTCGGTTTAGTGTACGACAACCTTGTACTAGCTATGGGAAGCATTATTGGGGAAGGAAGCTTTTTAAAAGCCTTGAATGAGATGCGTTACTGGTTCCATGCATTCTTTACCCCATTGTTGATTTTATTTTCCTGGGCAGCTATCAGGAAGCCAGAAATTCACTGGCTGAAGGGACGAGCAGGATTTGTCTTGGCGGGAGTCTTCACTCTGGCTATGATTATTGCTGAGCTTATACAAAATACCATCGGAATTAAGCTTGAGTCCGCCCGGAAATACGGGGTACTAAGCTATGAATCTGCCGGATCGCATGGCCCGCCTGTTATGATCATTGGTGTTACTGTTGCATTACTGTTTGCAGGGATTATCCTCTGGAAAAAATTGAACTGGACATGGATGGCCATCGGAGTCATTTTGATGGGTATAGGAAGCGCTGTGCCCATTCCATTGGAGAGTGATGCAGCTACCAACGGCTTCGAACTCATTTTACTAATTTCCTTATGGGCAACAAAAGCTTTCTTTGAAAGAAATTCAGATCAGGCCACGATATGAGGCCTGGTCTGATTTAAAATAAAGTCTTCACTTCTTGTGCCGATAGCTGTTTACCCGCTGAAACAACTTTTTCATCAATGACCAAAGCTGGCGTACTCTTCACTTTATACTTTTCGATTTCCTCATTATCTTCCACCATTTCGACTACCGCTGCGACACCCGCTTCCTTTACAGCATCATTTATACTTTCTTCAAGGCTTTTGCATTTATCGCAACCAGGCCCCAATACTTTGATGATCATCTGTTCTTCTCCTTTCACTTGTAATCACAGATTGATTCAATAAGGCTTATATCTTGAATTTACCCTCATTTTGAAAATAAAAGACATATTTCTGATAGCTTTTTTATTTTTTACTCATAACTGATTGGGGTTGCCGACAGAGATGGAATTTATCCTTACTGCTTTCACATTTTGACAGGTTGGGAGAAATTGGGCTCAAACCTGTCATGATTCCATCGTTTTTCTGACAGCTTTTCTGGTGCATAGACCAAACCTGTCATGATTCCATCGGTTTTCTGACAGCTTTTCTGGTGCATGGGCTAAACCTGTCTTGATTCCATCGGTTTTCTGACAGCTTTTCTGGTGCATGGGCTAAACCTGTCATGATTCCATCGTTTTTCTGACAGCTTTTCTGGTACATGGACCAAAGCTGTCATGATTCCATCGTTTTTCTGACAGCTTTTCAGGAGAATGTGCCAAAGCTGTCAAGATCCCATCGGTTTTCTGACAGCTTTTCTGGAGAATGTGCCAAAGCTGTCAAGATCCCATCGTTTTTCTGACAGCTTTTCTGGTGCATGGGCTAAACCTGTCATGATTCCATCGTTTTTCTGACAACTTTTCTGGTGCATGGGCCAAAGCTGTCAAGATTCTACCATTTTTCTGACAGCTTTTCTGGTGCATGGGCTAAACCTGTCATGATTCCGTCGTTTTTCTGACAACTTTTCCAGAGCTTGCCCCAAACCTGTCATGATTCCACCGTTATTCTGACAGCTTTTCCAGATCTTGCGCCAAAGCTGTCAAGAATCAAATAAATCCGTCTTTTCCAAATCAATTTCACCAGAAAGTCCAATTACTTTTTAGCAATCAAAAAATATGAGAAAATAAAATAGCAATTGAATAGATAAGGAGGCGCATGATATGCCACAAAATCTCCAGGATACTACTACATTACATAATGGTGTCAAGATGCCATGGTTTGGCCTTGGTGTGTTCAAGGTCCAGGAAGGTTCTGAAGTTGTAGAGTCTGTTAAAGCAGCGCTTAGAAATGGCTACAAGAGCATCGATACTGCAGCGGTTTACAGAAACGAGGAAGGCGTCGGTCAGGGAATCAAAGAAGCTGGTGTTCCGCGTGAAAAATTGTTTATCACGACGAAGGTCTGGAATTCCGATCAGGGGTATGAATCGACGCTTCAGGCTTTTGAGACTAGCATGGAAAAGCTTGGCCTTGAATACCTGGACCTTTACCTGATTCACTGGCCAGTTGCAGGCAAATATAAAGAAACATGGAAGGCACTCGAAAAGCTTTATAAAGATGGAAAAGTCCGCGCCATTGGCGTTAGCAACTTCCATGTTCATCATCTTAAAGATTTGATGGCTGATGCTGAAATCAAGCCAATGGTCAACCAGGTTGAGTACCATCCGCATCTGGCCCAGACTGAGCTGCTTGAGTTCTGCAAAGCCGAGGGCATCCAAATGGAAGCCTGGTCTCCATTGAAGCAAGGAGAGCTCTTATCAGAACCAACAATCGTCGAAATCGCCGAAAAGCATAAGAAATCAACAGCACAAGTGATTCTGCGCTGGGATTTACAAAACGAAGTGATAACGATTCCTAAATCGGTCAAGGAACACCGCATTATCGAAAATGCAGATATCTTCGATTTCGAGCTATCTGCCGATGATATGGACCGCCTGAACAGTTTAAATAAGAACGAACGCGTAGGTCCCGACCCTGATAATTTCGATTTTTAAAATCAAAACAATTAGGCGCAGAATGAATTTCTGCGCCTTTTTTATTCCCTAAAAACTAACACCAAATAATTATACCTAAATATAGTATCTGGTGCTAAAAATCACATCTTTTTATAACTCTGCATGTTAAACTGCAAAGGAATAAATTCAGAAAGGGGTTTTAGCATGGACTTCCCAAAACTTAAAATTGGCCATATGGTTCCCAGGGTTCCAATAATGCAAGGCGGAATGGGGGTAGGCATTTCGCTCAGCGGATTGGCATCAGCTGTTGCAAACGCAGGTGGAATTGGCATCATTTCCGGAACAGGGATTACAGTTGAAGAGATGCGTCTGCATATCAGGAAAGCCAGGGAGCTAACACAGGGTAATGGATACATTGGTGTAAATGTATTGTTTGCGATGAATGATTTCGCTGAAAAAATGAAAGCTGCATTAGATGAAAAAGTTGATTTCATCATTTCTGGAGCTGGAATATCAAGAGATATGTATTCATGGGGCAAGCAAGCGGGCATCCCGGTCATTTCCATTGTCTCCTCTGCCAAGCTAGCTAAAATCTCAGAACGACTGGGTGCTGCTGCTTTGGTAGTTGAAGGATTTGAGGCAGGCGGTCACCTTGGAACAGACAAACCTCTTTTTGACATACTTCCTGATATTGTTGATTCTGTATCCATCCCGGTGATTGCTGCTGGGGGAATCATGACTGGAGCTGATATTGCGAAGGCTTTTTCCCTTGGAGCTTCAGGGGTCCAAATGGGCACAAGGTTTGTTGCCAGTGATGAATGCGACGCTCCGCAAAGCTTCAAGGAGAAATACGTGTCAGCCACTGAAAAAGACACATTACTGGTGAAAACCACAGTAGGACTGCACGGTCGGGCCATTGCCAATCATTTTACCAAGCTCATCACCTCCTCAGATAAACTTAGGATCAAAAAGTGTCGTGATTGTCTGAAAAATTGCTCCTATCAATTTTGCACACTGGACTCTCTGCTCACCTCTGTTGCCGGTGATGTAGAGAATGGCCTCGTATTCGCTGGCTCTAGGGTAAGTGAAATCAAAGAAATCCTTCCCGTCCGGACAATCATAGAAAATTTAAGAACGGAATATGAAGCAGCCGCTCAAAGCTTTGCTTAAATAAAGATTATATTAGAATTGGGGCTGGCCAGCGAATTGGCTATAGGGACTTTTTTCGAACTCTCAATTTAAATAAAACACAGACAACCGCATTCTGGGTGTCTGTGTTTTATTTTACAGATTTATGAAAAATTCATGGTTTGACCGCTGATCCTTTATATGAACCCGTTCATTAAAATAGATTTCTTTTTCATTCATCAATATGATGGTAGAGCTTCTCGTCCCGTATCCCTCGCTTTTAATGAACATCGGTGACAGCAATCGCTCCCACTCCAGTGAGACTCCTGTCGATGGCAATAATTGATCAGGAGCCGGGTCAGCATTTTCCAAATGAGCAAATAACCTATCAACCAAATCTGGATGCTCTCCAGAAATGATGGTGGCAAGTCCCGCCTTCCCCCGCTCTACTTTTGGCCAATCCGTATTAAGCAAGTGGTTGCTGACACCATGAATGCCAGGCTCAATTTCTTGCAAGGGGCCTCCGCGGTTGGAATAATAATAAAGCTCCTCCAAATTTCCTGTTAAAAGATTATAACCCGGATATTCATGACTGCGATCGGCCAACTCATGTAAATAGTCCTTCGGTGTATCTGTCCCTTTTAGAAAATCAGCAACCAGCTCCCCTCGTGTTCTTTTTCCAGCAGTGATTTCACTTGGGTCACGATAATTGGTCAGGGCAGCAAACTTGCCTGAGGTAGTCACCCCCATCCATGTGCCCATTTTTTCAAGATCCCTCCCGCCGAGCAGTTCTGGTGCATCTTCCCAAAAATCCGCCGGCGCCGTATCACGGGCATATGCTTCATCTCTATTAGCAGCGATAATCAGCTTATACTTCGGATGCGCTTTGTAGGCAAATAAAATCAAACACATGATTCATCACAGCTTTCCGTTCATTTTCCTCTATTATAACTCAAAGCAAAAAAGAGAAGGACCGGGTCCCTCTCTTTTCTCATTTTATAAAAGCATACCTGCCATTGCTGCACTTAATAATGATGCAAGCATACCTGCGATGACAGCTCGAACACCCATGCGAGCGATGTCTCCGCGGCGATTTGGAGCAAGACTTCCAAGACCGCCAAGCAAGATTCCCATTGAAGATACGTTTGCGAATCCACAAAGTGCAAAGCTGATGATTGCTACTGTTTTAGCAGATAATTGTTCAATTTGTGGTGCAAATGAAGAGTAAGCTACAAATTCATTCAAGATTAACTTTTGACCAATGAATCCGCCGGCTTTCACAGCCTCATCCCAAGGTACGCCGATAGCAAAAGCAAGTGGTGCGAATACAAAGCCAAGGATTGTTTCAAGAGTGATGTTTCCAGCTCCGAAGAATCCGCCAACGAATCCAAGCAGCCCATTGATCAAGGCAATCAATGCAATGAAGGCTAGCAACATGGCACCGATATTCAATGCCAACTGAAGACCCGTGCTCGCTCCCTTAGCGGCAGCATCAATCACATTAACTGAATCTGTATCTTTTTCCATTCTTAGTTCATCAGATGACTCAGACTTTTCTGTTTCCGGAATCATGATTTTAGCCATGATCAAACCTGCCGGCGCAGCCATGAAGCTTGCTGCAAGAAGGTATTCTAACGGAACACCCAATAAGGAATAACCAATCAATACGGAACCTGCAACAGAAGCCAAGCCCCCAACCATGATGGCAAAAAGCTCTGACTGCGTCATTTTCGCGATGTAAGGCTTAACAACAAGTGGTGCTTCTGTCTGGCCTACGAAAATGTTAGCAGCAGCAGAAAGTGATTCAGCCTTGCTCGTTCCCAGTAATTTAGAAAGTGCTCCACCCAGGATCTTGATGATTACTTGCATGATTCCCAGGTAGTAAAGTACAGAAATTAAAGAAGAGAAGAAAATAACAACTGTCAATACTTGGAAAGCGAAAACAAAGCCAATATTTTCGGCCTGGAACAATCCGCCGAAAAGGAATTGCACACCAGCATCTGTATAGTTGACGATTTCATTGACACCAAGTGAAAGCTTTTTCAGTAAAAGCTTACCTGTTTCCCATTTTAATACTAAGAACGCGAAAATGAATTGGATTGCCAACCCGCCAAGGATCGTCCTTAAATTAATGGATTTTTTGTTATTCGAGAAAATAAATGCAATTCCCAAAACGACAGCAATCCCTATTAAACCCCATAAGATATTCATTGTTGACCCACCTCTTGTTGTAATATTTGCTGAAATGTTGTTAACGTTTACAAATGTCATGAAAAAATTTTCAATAAAACGTTTACATTTGTTTATCTCAAACTTTCTATAGCAAATATATCAGAACTAAAGAACTTTTGTAAATAAGTTTTTGAACAAATGTAAAATGAAATTTATCCCTTTTCATCATTTCGACAAAAATACCCGCAAGGCCTAAACCTATCGGGTATTTGTTTGTATATATGGCTTTTACTCTATTCACTGAATTCTTACTTATCTAACAAGAATTTTGCAGTGAATTGGTCCGTTACAAGTACATTTGTATACTTCCCCTTTAAAGCTCCATAAATACCATCTATTTTGTGGGCTCCGCCTGCAACCAATACTGAATATTTTTTCGATTTTAACTCTTCAAGTTCTATCCCCAAAGTTCTCGCATCCAGATTTTCGTTGCAAACCTTCCCATCTTTATCAAAAAAACGCGAACAAATATCGCCTACGGCTTTTGAATATATGACTTGCAGATCTTCTTCTGTAAAGTACCCCAGCTGGAACAATAAAGATTCAGACTTTATCGGGCCGATTGTATAGACTGCAATGTTCGATTGCTTCCCCATCTCCAGGATCTTTTTGATATGCCTGTCGGCTTCCATTGCCTGTTTTACCACGACATGGTCAACGATCGCCGGCAACGGGAGATGATGAGGTGCACTGTTGAAGGCCTTGCCGAATAAATACAGGATTTCATTCGCGTACGTATTCGTCTCAGAATGGCTGACTCCGCCCTTCAACTGGACGACCTTGACATTCTTGCACGGCTTCTGCTTAAGTTCGAGTGCGACATGATAAAGCGTCGTTCCCCAAGTGACACCGATAACATCATCATGGTCAACCACTTCATTCAAAAAAGCTGCTGCCTTCTCACCAAGATATGTTTTGATTACACTGTCCTCATATTGCGGAATATGGGTGACGATTGCCTTTTTCAACCCAAACTTTTGTTCAAGTTGCGCTGACAAATTCTCTACATCCTCTGTCGGGTCCATGATTCTGATATCGACGATCCCCTCCTGCTTTGCGATCTGCAGGAACCTTGATACTGTCGGCCTCGATACTCCCAACTCTCTGGCAATATCATTCTGGTTATAATCAAGTAAATAATAAAGCTTTGCTGCCTCGATTATTTTTAATAATTTTTCTTTTTCCATTCGTGATCACCCTTGGAAATGACTTAAAATCAATACATTCATTTTATCAAAAAATCCAAATGAAAACATTTACATTTTAAAAAAGAACAAAATGTTCATAAATACCCAGTGTTTTACATATGTCCATTTTCACCAGAACACTTATAAAGACCATAAAAGTCTAGAAAGGAGAAAAAAGAAAGGGATTGGTACTAACCCAATCCCTTTCCATTAAGATTATTTAATAATCGCTATAACTGATTGAGCATACTTCCGAACCAGGGCAATCTTTTCTTCCTCGTTTAATAAATGAAAGGGGATATCATTCTTGAAGATAATTTGGCTGACGAAAATCCCACCAAGATGCCTTGCAACAAGGCCTGTATCAACTATTTGGCCCATATTCTCGAAATGCAGCGCCAAACCCTTTTCAAGACTTGAAAAGATCATGTTAGGCAAATCAACTTCTTCATCCAAATTCCCCATCAAGCTTTCAGATATAAGCATTTTTACCATAGGTGCGTTCCTTGATAATGTACCTAATCTATTATCAATAATCTTTATCAAAAAAGCTTCAGTATCCTCTGTATTTGCCATCCTGGCAATTTGCGAATTAAATTGTCTTTCCAGAACATTCTTGATGACTGTAACAAACAGGTTTTGCTTATTGGTGAATTTCCGAAACAATGTTACCTCAGCTACTTCTGCTTCCTTTGCAATCTCCTGTGTTGTAGCCTGCAGTCCTTTTTTTATAAAAACCTTCATTGCTGCATTCAAGATCTGTTCCGTTTTGTCCCTCATTCTGCCACCCCTAGTTTACTGGTAATTCTTTCTCTCTTACATGTCTTATTTTCACAAAACGGTCAAGAATAATCAAGATGGCAGGCATGACTACCATTGTACTGAACAGTGCCAGGGATATATTTATTAAAGTCATCAAGCCGAAGTTGCTCAAGATGACAAAATCGGAAATTAGCAACGCGCTGAAACCTCCGATCGTTGTAAAGGCTGATGCGAGGATTGCCTTTCCTATTTTTCGATTCGAGATCATGATGGCATCCTTGCTGTTTCTGCCTTTATCCCGTTCTTCATAAAAACGCTCCATGATCAGGATGGTGAACTCTGTGCCAATTCCGATAATCAACGCTCCCAGTGTGGCAGTCAAAGGAGTATATTTTATCTCAAGTAAATACATGGCTCCACCTGACCACCCCACAATCAGGGCAATAGGGAGCAATGGTATGAATGCTTTGACTGGATCGCGGTATACAAAAAGCAAGCCAAAGAATACAAGCCCCATCCCGAGTAAGGTCATTTTATACCTGCCAGTAGTCAATGCGGTAACCATCTCAACATCCAGCACTGCTTTTCCGGTAACCGTTGTTTCGACACCGTTTAATTCTTCCGCCTTTAAATAGTGAATCAAGTCATCAATGAAACCCTTGAGTTCCTCTGCCTCTAGGTGCTCTATATTCAAAGTGATGACACCTCTTGTTTCTTCTTCATTAATCAACAGCTTTTTCTGGTCCGTTGGCATCTCAGTCAAATATTCCTCTAACTCTTGAGTTTCAGGCAATTCCCCATCATTCATCTGTCGAAGTGCAGTTGTAACTGAACGTGAATCTATTACGGTTTCTGGAAATTCACTTTCAACTGTTCTGCTAATCCCATCTACCCACTCCAATATTTCTGCAGATGACACATCATCAGCTTCATAAACAACCGAAATTGAATCTGTACTGCCGAGAATTTCTCTTAATTTATGAATATCCTTTAACTCCTGTGTATCCTGAGGCATAAACTTTTCAACATCTGTTTCGACCCCAGCTTGTAAATCAGCCCAAATACCAAGCCCTGCTGATAGGAATGCAGCAAAAATGATGAGCCACTTCAGCGAAATTAGTTTATTTGTAAACCAATTAAATAACCTGTCTCCCTTCTTATTTTTAAATTTTAATTGTTTCTTTTTAATCCTTTCTCTTTTGAAAAAGTGATCTCTAGTGAATAAAATCGGAATTAATATAAATACTCCTACTATAAAGCTGATGATCATTCCTACTGTCAGCATCTTGCCAAAGTCCTGGATCATCGGTACAGGAGATGTGTATAGAGCAATAAACCCAAGCCCTGTAGCAATCAAAGCTGTCAAAACCGCTGGCACCATTTTCGTTAATGTCTGATTTAGGGCCTTGTTTGGTTTGTTATTCATGGCCATCCTCCTCTTCTGCCATTTCTTCTGAATACCTGTTTTGGAACTGAATTGCATAATCAATGCCAAGACCTATGAGAATCGGGAACACTGCCATAGAAACCATTGTTATTGGAATCTGAACCCAGCCCATTAAGCCAACCGTACCAATGACTGCTATTAAAATGATGCCTAACGGAAGTAAGCGCCAACTTACATTAAAGATGAAAAATAAAATGATGACCATGAATAATATAGATAGCATCATCATTTTCTTCATGCTCTCCTTCATTGATGAACGGATTGCATCATCCAAAACTGGCTTACCGGAAACCATAGTATCTGTTGACTCTATTTGATTTTCATTCAAATATGACTTAACCGTTTTTGAAATTTCACTTTTAACATCATCCGAAACATTCCCGCCAAATTTCACGATCATGATCATGGTTTGTTCATCTATGATGACTTCATTAAGTATGTCTCTCCTCTTGCCATTATCATCATAAACGATGTATTCCAGAGTTTCCTGCTTTACAGGCAATCCTGGTTTCAATGTATCAGAGTAATCATTCATCATGATTAAATTTTCACTGATACCAACCAGGTTTTTGCCCATCTCTATCAGACCTTTACTGAGCTCCTTCAGATCTTCAGTTTGCTTTGCCCTTTCTGTCTGCAAGTTTACTAATTGTCCTTGCTGCTTTGATAATCCACCTTCAATACCTTTCAGCCCCTTGATTGCTTGTTCTGAAACATTCGGCAAAGCTGCGGATTTCTCTGCTCCCTGCAGCATATTTTCAGAAAGCTGGATCAGCTGGTTACTCATTGTATTTATCTGTTCTGCCTGCTGTTTCTCTTGCGGATCATTTGTATCGTATTTTGAAGCCAATGCTCCTAGTTTCAATCCAGCTTCCTTTGTATAAGTTCCAAACCGGGAATAACCACTAACGAGGTTGGTTGTTCCGTCCTTAAGCTTCTCCTGGCCTTTAATCATTTTATTTACTCCCTGATTAAGTTCCTCCATTTGCCCTTCAATATTTGGCAGCTGGCTGCCTCCGGAAGCATTGGCTTCCATCTTCTCCCCGACTTCTATTAATTTCCCTCCCATGTCATTCAAGCCACCGGAAATTTCCACTATCCCCTCTTTATATTGATCAGCTTGCTTAGACGAAATTTCTTCAACCAGAAAAACAGGACTCATAACACTATAAACCTCTTCATGAGTATTAAGAAACGTTCCAAGCCTTTTCATATGCTCCAGCCTTTCAACAGTAAGCACGTCTTCATCATCCGTTGCTTCATAAACGATGATGATGGATTCTCCCCCGAACTCTTCTTCAAGCTGCTGGTTACTTTTATAAACCATTGATTCAGTGCTTACCAGTGTCTCATTCCCCGTAGCCATTTGAACGTTACTTGCCCCTGCAGCTAAAAGCACAACAGCCATTATCGTTAATAAAACTATTTTTACCGGGTGTTTTGACATCAATAAACCAAGTATTTTTAGCATCTTCCTTCCCCTCCTGAATCATTGAATGTAAGTAATTACTTACATAAAGTATAATCAGCCTCCGTCATTATGTAAAGAACAAATTAGAAAAGCGGAGGAGACTGTTCTACTCCGACAAGCGCTGGAGTGCCGACCAGTGAAGTCGTTCTTTGACTTCATTGGCAGGACCGAAGCGTATCGAGCAGTTAGGAGCCGCAGCTGGACTTGCGACTCGAGCTACTCAAAGCTAACTCTTCTCGCAAGATACTCGGGGAAGTCTAATCAGGATGAAAACTGGATAGGTGCTGGAGCTGGACAATTCTCGAAGTGAAAATTCACATTTTCTTGTCCTGTTAAAAAAGGAGCCATCCCATAAATTGGAATGACTCCTTACATCATTATTAAGGCTTGCGTTTAGGAATTTTTCCAATTCCCAGTTCTTTCGCTTCTTTATTCAAAGCTTTAATTAGACTCAGTGCCATTAATGCCATAATGATGGAGAACGGCAATGCAGCTACGATCATTGTATTTTGCAGTGCTTGCAGCCCGCCAGAGTACAGCAATACTAAAGAAATTGCCGCCAGCATGATTCCCCAGGTGAATTTAATTCTATTTCCTGGTGTCAGTGATCCATTCGTTGTCATCATTCCCAAAACGAATGTGCCTGAATCTGCTGAAGTAATGAAGAATGTGCCGACTAGAATCATTGCCAGGATGGACAATAATGAACTCATTGGATAGTTGGCGAACACGCCAAAGAGTGATTCTTCGGTGGCTAATTCTGAAATCTTCGCAATCCCTTCATGCTCAAGCATGATCGCTGAGCCCCCGAAAGCAGAAAACCATAGGAAGCCGATCAGAGAAGGTACGAGTAGTACACCAAATACAAACTCTCGGATCGTCCGCCCTTTAGAAACTCGAGCTATAAAAATCCCTACAAATGGTGCCCATGCAATCCACCATGCCCAATAGAAAATGGTCCAGCCGTTAATCCATGAACGGACATCTTCATTTAGAGGCGCAATGCGGAAGCTCATTGTCGGCAGATTTTGAAGGTATGTACCAATTGTGTTGGTAAAGAGGTTCAGGATAAACTGAGTGGGTCCCAAAAGCACCATGGCCGCTAGCAATAACCCAGCAAGTATCATGTTTACGTTGCTTAAAATCTTGATACCTTTTCCAAGTCCTGTCCAGGCAGATATCATGAACAATACTGTTACGATCAGGACAATAAATAATTGAGTTACGAAACCAGTAGGTATTCCAAATAGGTAAGAAAGCCCACCGTTAATTTGTACAGCTCCAAATCCTAAAGTCGTTGCCACCCCAATTACAGTCGCGACAACCGAAATTACATCAACCACTTTTCCAGCTGTTCCATTCGTCCTGTCGCCTAAAATTGGGCCGAGAGTAGCACTAATCAATCCTGGCTTCCCATGACGGAAATTGAAATAAGCAAGAACTAGGGCAACAATTCCATAAATGGCCCACGCATGGATACCCCAGTGGAAAAACGTGAACCTCATTGAATCACGGATAGCCTGGTCAGACCCTGCCTCCAC
This sequence comes from Mesobacillus sp., assembly GCF_047739415.1. Taxonomy (GTDB): domain Bacteria; phylum Bacillota; class Bacilli; order Bacillales; family Cytobacillaceae; genus Mesobacillus. The sequence continues at coordinate 37,374 of NZ_JBIQOE010000131.1, forward strand.
TCCAGTTGGTGTCGAAACCATATAATGGCTGATAGGTTCAGCAGTGCCCCAGAAAACCAGCCCTATCCCCATACCAGCGCTGAAAAGCATCGCATACCATGTCAGAGTAGAAAACTCAGGACGGTCATCCTGCCTCCCGAGTCTGATCTTTCCCAGTGGACTGATCAGGAAATACAAACAAACAATTACAATAGCAGATACAAGAATTAAATAATACCAGCCAAAAGAATCAGTAATGAATGCCTGGATATTGGCTGTAACTGACTCAAGTTTATCTGGAACAAACACACCGAAAAGAACCATCAATAACAAAATTCCAGTCGATATGAAAAAAACAGATGAATCCTTTTTCATCAAAAAACTCCCTTCGTTAACTTTGCACTTTAATACCCTAACATAAATTAGTGTTTTTTTAAAAAGATTGTACTCATAACAGAGATAGTATTACCGGTTACAGCCATAAAAATGATTGTTCAAATCATTTTTTTCTAAAGCTCCACTTTCAGTTTCAACTACTGCATTCCCCCATATTCTTACCCAAAAACCTAAAGTAATGGAGTTTCTTTGATTGATACCCACATAGACCTAAGATGTTTTTTATGTATGTTCTCCGATAATAGCTTTTTCGCACTGTTTGTTGGCTTTCAAAAGAACTAACATCAAAATCCTAATAGGCATCTCATATCGAGGAGAATTCTGAACTGGAAAATGTATAGGTACCAATAAAATTTCCCTTTTGGTTGTACAAGCCAAAAAGTTTATGCCAAAAAATTTCCAATATCATTCTATTAGTCTATTGAAACCTTGTCGAATTTTGATTAAACTTGTTAGAGATACTCACTTGAAGGAGAAATGTTAGGAGAAGATATTTTGGATAAGAAGATATTTATTAGATCATTGTCAATTGGAGGCATCTTCTTGGCCACCTATCTGGGGGCGGAGAATTTACGATCAGTTGAAAATCCAACAGCAAAAACACAAGCTGCAATTGCACCCAAAATTACCCGAACAGACGCTCATTCTGTAACTAAAAATATTATTGATAAAGAAGTTCTCGAGAATTTCATCAATACTGAAGAGAAAAAAATGATTGAAGGTGTCCCGCACATCAGTCAACTTCCAGAATTACAACGCGGTTGTGAAGTAACTAGCTTAACTATGCTGTTGCAATATGAAGGAATTCCAGCCGATAAGATGACACTGGCTAAGCAGATACATAAAATTCCCTTCCGCGACGCAAATTATGTTCGCGGCAATCCATATGATGGCTTCGTAGGCGATATCTATACATTCAGCAAATCAGGATATGGCGTTTATCACGGCCCTGTAGCAAATCTTGCAGAGAATTATCTGCCAGGGAAAATCAAGGACATAACCGGAAAATCAATTGATGCTGTATATGATATGATCGACAATGGCTCGCCAGTGTGGGTCATCACAAACTCCACCTTCGCACCGCTTCCCGAATCGGAGTTTACTATTTGGCAGACAAATACGGGAAACGTAAAGATCACTTACAGAGAACATAGTGTGGTGATTGTCGGCTATGACGAGGAATTTATATACGTAAACGACCCTCTTGCCAGCGATGCCTATAAAGCCGTCCCCCGGAAACCATTCGAAAATGCCTGGGTACAGATGGGCAGCCAAGCGATTGGAATTGAAAAATAATAGATTGCTAATATAAGAGTTTTTTACACAGAAAAATCGGCAGGAGCTCTATCCTGCCGATTTTTGATTAAGCATACATCTTATTTTCTTCTTGTTTGAAAAAGCTCTTCATCGCGTGGAATACGTCAGCCTTCTGCTTGAGGATATAGTAACGGAAGTTTTCGTCTTTAATGTTTTTATACGCGGACATTAGGGTCGAGTGGCGGTTGTACTGATTGACTTCTCCGTAACCGAACATATTGGAGACCTTCATCAGTTCTTCTACTAACTTCACACAGCGGGCATTGTCGGAGGTCAGGTTATCACCATCGGAAAAATGGAATGGGTAGATGTTGAACTTGCTTGGGTTGTATTTTAGATCAATAAGTTCTAATGCTTTTCGATATGCGGATGAACAAATGGTACCTCCGCTTTCCCCTTTTGAGAAAAAGTCTTCCTCGGAAACTACCTTTGCTTCTGTATGGTGGGCGATAAATTCGATTTCAACTGTTTCATACTTGGAACGAAGGAAACGCGTCATCCAGAAGAAAAAGCTCCTCGCCATATATTTTTCCCACAGTCCCATACTTCCGCTTGTATCCATCATAGCAAGCACAACAGCTTTTGAATCCGGCTTCACAACTTCATTCCACGTCTTGAATTTAAGGTCTTCCTTGTAAATAGGGTGGAATGATGGTTTCCCGGTCATTGCGTTCCGTTTATAAGCCGACATCATTGTCCGCTTTTTATCAATATTACCCATCAATCCAGTCTTCCTGATATCGTTGAATTCAATATTTTCAACGAGGTGCTCCTGTTCTTCCTTCTTCTTGAGATTCGGAAGCTCTAACTCTTTGAATAACGCTTCCTCAATCTCCATCATTGATACTTCTGCTTCATAATAGTCTTCTCCGGCTTGGTCTCCTGCACCTTGCCCTTTCCCTGGGCCCTGTTGCTGCCCGGAGCCATCACGGGCTACGACATCGCCAACTTTACTGTCTCCATCCCCCTGGCCGACATGTTTGTTCTTATCATAGTTATAACGGATTTTGTACTCATCCAGTGACCTTATCGGAATCTTTACGACATCCCTGCCGTTGGACATGATAATATTCTCTTCGGTGATCAAATCAGGCAGATTGCTCTTAATTGCTTCCTGCACCTTTTCCTGATGGCGCTGTTGGTCATCATGTCCTTTGCGGTGGAGGGACCAATCTTCCTGGGAAATCACAAACTGGTGACTGCTTTCATCGGTCATTTTCAACCCCTCCTTTGAAATTTTCATTTTGACAGTAACACAATACAGCCTACTTTCATACAATATCCCGATGGACTTTACCTAATGGGAACTGTAATTACTCTATCTTATGCAGGAAGACAAAATAATTTACAAATAATTTTGACAATTAGCCTTTTCACCTATGGATGGACAAGCCCATTTTATCTTGAAACTCCTTTAGGCATTATTGTCCCTTGTTACAGAAGCTAAGGTGTAAGTTCTTTTACAGGGCAGGTCCGTTCGCCTCCTAAATTGCTTTGGATTTGGAGCATTATATATTATGGAGAAGCTAGAAATCACGATGCGTTGTTATGACCTCAAAAAAAATAACCTCTGCTTTAGCAGCAAAGGTTATTTTTTTTCATTCGCTTTATCAAATTGAATCGGATCTGGTACTTTATCGTAGTCCTCTTTCAAGACTTCACCTGTGCGTCGGTGCTCCATTTGCTTGCCCAGATCTTCTATTTCTTCTTCATTACGCGCCATTGAACTATTTTTAGGGACATAGTCTTTCGGCAAATCTTTTTTAGTCATATTAATCACCTCTTGCCTGTACTATTCCCGCTTTCAGGTACTTATAAACTAAAAGGACCTGCAATCTGCAGGTCCTCACAATCTATCTGTTTAACAGGCTTCCGACATACCGCAGCAATTCATTGGCTGAGGTAGAGTTATAACCATGCTCATCAATCAGTCTTGCGACTACATTATTGATTTTCTTTAGCTGGGTCTCATCTGGAGTCTTTGATGAAGTCGTGATCTTGACGACATCCTTCAAGTCAGCAAATAGCTTTTTCTGTATTGCTTCACGCAGGCGGTCATGCGAATTATAATCAAACCTCTTGCCTTTACGCGCATAGGCAGAAATCCTGATTAAGATCTCTTCACGGAACGCTTTCTTCGCATTTTCGGAAATGCCAATCTGTTCCTCAATCGAGCGCATAAGCTTCTCATCCGGATTGATTTCCTCACCAGTCAGCTGATCACGCATCTTCGCCTTATTGCAATACGCCTCAACATTATCAAGGTAATTCTCCATAAGAGTTTTCGCTGATTCTTCGTATGAATAGACGAATGCCTTTTGTACCTCTTTTTTCGCGATATCATCGTATTCCTTGCGCGCAATAGAAATATAGTTCAGGTAACGCTCTCTTGTCTCCGCCGTAATGGATGGGTGCTGGTCAAGGCCTTCCTTAAGTGATCTCAGCACGTCTAAAGCATTTATCGTTTTAACTTCCTTCCTGATGATTGTCGAAGAAATCCTGTTAATGACATAACGAGGGTCAATCCCGCTCATTCCCTCATCTTGATGCTCTTTTTTCATTTCTTCCACATCAGCTCTGTTGTAGCCTTCGACACTCTCTCCATCATAGAGCCTCATCTTCTTGATCAGGTCAATATCACCCTTTTTTGGATCCTTCAGGCGGGTAAGAATCGTGAACATCGCAGCAACCCTCAGAGTATGCGGAGCGATATGGACATCGTTTACATCACTTTCCCTAATCATTTTGTCATAGATTTTCTCTTCATCAGAAACTTTTAAGTTATACGGAATCGGCATCACGATAATACGGGAATGCAGGGCTTCGTTCTTTTTATTGGAAATAAACGAACGGTATTCCGTTTCATTCGTATGCGCAACAATCAATTCATCCGCACTGATCAATGCGAATCTTCCCGCTTTGAAATTACCTTCCTGCGTCAGGCTGAGCAAGTGCCAGAGGAATTTCTCATCACACTTCAGCATTTCCTGGAACTCCATCATCCCCCGGTTTGCTTTGTTCAGCTCGCCATCAAATCGGTATGCACGCGGATCGGATTCAGATCCATATTCCGCGATGGTAGAGAAGTCAATGCTGCCTGTCAAATCCGCTATATCCTGGGATTTTGGATCGGATGGACTGAATGTTCCGATACCCGTCCGCTTATCCTCGGAGAAGAAGATCCGTTCCACGATGACATCTTCTATCCTGCCGCCATATTCCTGTTCGAGTCTCATCATATTCAGCGGCGACAGATTGCCTTCAATCCGGATGCCATATTCATCATAAAAATCTTTTCGCAAATGATGTGGAATCATATGCAGCGGGTCTTCATGCATCGGGCAGCCCTTAATTGCAAAAACTGCTCCCCTGTCTGTATGAGAATAAGCTTCCAGCCCTCTTTTCAGCATCGTGACGAGAGTCGACTTACCTCCGCTTACTGGACCCATCAACAGAAGGATCCTCTTCCTGACATCCAGTCTTTTCGCAGCCGGGTGAAAATACTCCTCGACCAGCCTTTCCAATGCTTCCTCAAGCCCAAACAACTGTGCATTAAAGAAGGAATAGCGCTTCTTCCCTTTTTCGTTTTCAATTCCAGCATCTTTGATCATATTATACACCCGCGAATGTGCCGATTGAGCAACCCATGGCTGTTCCTTTACAATTTCAAGATACTCCCTGAACGTCCCTTCCCACTTCAGCTTCTCTTCATCCTGGCGATACATCTCAATCTTTTTTAAAATATCCATATGGACCTCCCCATCTAGCGTTATCAAGAGACGATTAATAAATTCTATGCAGCAAACAATTTGAACATGCGTAAACGTTCCGTCTGGATGATTGTCCTTTTTTACTTTCATAGGGAAAAAATAAGCCCATCCTTCACAGTAGCGAAATAATAGGATATAATGAATTCTATATGGACAAAACGAATAAAAGGGAGGCTTACATACATGAAACTAATTCTAATTATAGGCGTAACTATTGCTTTTCTAGCTGCTATTTTCACGGGTGGTTACGATGATAAGCCGGGGATCACGAAAAAATAAAAAGCTGCCGATTGGCAGCTTTTTTACTTTTCCATCATTATTTTTTATTCAATTTTTGATTCTCCACAAACTCCTTCATGTACAGCCTTGATTTGCGCCCAAGCATTTTTGCCATCTGACCCGTCCAGGTATCCTCACGCTTCCCGCCGGTTCTTTCCCGGTAGTATTCAGAAGTAGTTGTATTATAATCGCGGAGCTGATTTTCAAACAATCCTCGATCTTGTTGGTACTCATTTTCCATATATACATGCTCGAGCGGTAGACGCGGCTTCACGTCCGTTTCCTGGTCAGGATACCCCACAGCCATGCCAAACAGTGGAATAACATATTCAGGTGTCTTTAATACTTCCTTTACCGCCTCGAGGTCGTTCCGAATTCCGCCAATATAGCAAATCCCAAGCCCCATCGATTCAGCCGCAATTGCCGCATTCTGTGCAGCTAAAGCAGCATCAATCAGTGCGACCATGAATTTTTCCGTGCTTTCAATCGAATCTTGTACCTCTGCACTTTCCAAGTCACCGACTACCTTATGGCGATGAAGGTCCGCACAAAATACAAAGAAGTGGCCATTTGCCGCTACATAAGCCTGATTACCGGCCAATTCAGCCAGCTTGTCCTTTTTTTCCTGATCTGTTACCCCGATTATTGAATATGCCTGGATAAAGCTCGAAGTAGATGCTGCCTGGGCACTTTTCACGATTGCTTCCACTTGCTCCCGATCCAGCGATTGATCCGTAAAACGCCTGATCGAACGATGTTGTAATAGTGTCTCAATTACCTGATTCATGTTATTAACAACCCCTTCTGGATTATGTTTAGCCTGGAAAAGCCACGCTTCCTACAAAGTATCAAAATACCAGCAGGCAGATATTCATGCCAAAAAGGAGACCTGAAAAGGCCTCCTAGTATTTACGCAAATCGCGATAGTCCTGCTGTCTAAGTGCTTCATAAATCAAAATGGCAGCCGTGTTAGACAGGTTTAATGAACGGATATTCTCATTCATAGGCAGCCTCAGACATGTCTCCATATTTTTTTCAATCACTTCTTCAGGAAGTCCTGTCGTCTCTCTGCCGAAGATAAAAAAGAAATCCTTTTCGATCGCACTATAATCAAAATCAGAATGCGCCTTTTTGCCAAATTTGGTTACGTAAAAGAATTCTCCACCCTCGTTCTGTTGATAAAAGTCCTCGAGAGAATCATAATAATGAATTTTCACATGCTCCCAGTAATCCAAACCCGCCCTCTTCAACATCTTGTCATCCGTTGAAAATCCCAACGGCCTGATTAAGTGAAGCTCGGTATCGGTACCTGCGCATGTGCGCGCTATATTGCCAGTATTTGCTGGAATGAGCGGCTGGTATAATACAACATGCAATGCCATGACTTTCACCTCTAATAAAAACTACAGCTATTATACCATTACCCTTCTGCACAGCAAAAGAATTGGAGCCGTACTAATCCCGGAAAGTAATTAATAATCATCATAATCATCAGTAATCGTTAAGAACTTGTATTTAATATTCGGGGTATAGGCGGTCGAATCTTCATATGCCCAATATCTCATCCTGCTGTTATACGTATGGGCATTGACCAGCGGCATTCCATCCGCGTCATGTCCCGTAACAATTGTGGTATGGTCGAAACGTCCATCCCCCTGGAAATCATAGCAAATGACATCCCCAAGTTTCAGCTTTTCAGCACCGTTGACTTCTCTTCCCCTCAACCCCAGCTTGGATCCTGGGATATACCAGCGCATTGCATTGGCGACCGACCAGCTGAAGCTCCAATTATCATTCTGCATCCACCAGCCATTGCTTCGGTTTGGGTACCCGCGCATCGGCCCTCCGCCCTGATGAAGGCATTGCGAGATATAGTTGGTACAGTCGACCTCGAACTTCTTATATGCAGGATTGAAGTCATTCCACCATCTTTCCGCATACTGGACGGCCTTCAGCCTGTCATATTTGAAACCCTTCCTCTCCTGAGCTCCCTCCTGCTGTGCAAAAGCAGGCAACGCTTCTTCACTGCCATGGGAATCTCTGAATTCGTTCAGCTTTTCATCCATTACCAGGACGCCCTTGTAAAATTCAGCCTGCCTCTTCTCCACTTCTTCCTCCATGTAAAATAGTCTCCGTTGCTTAATCAAATATTGAAAATGAACCTCATATAAAACCGAGGCATTTTCCTTATCTTCAATCTTCTCTATTACTCTGCCATTTGCCTTTGCTTTTACAATTTCAGCAGATCTACTGGCAAAACTCTGCTTTTTAATCTCTATACTGGGACACTCGTGCAGTTGATTTCGCGGCATTGATACACATTGAAGGACACGCTGTTCCAGCAGTTCCTGCAATTGTTCACGCATGTTCATCTCTCCCTTCACCAATCATATTTATGAAGCGTTCCAGGATTTCACGCATAAAAAAAGAATGGATTTAACAAAATCCATTCTTCTTACACAGTTACATTTGGCTCTGAGTTATCTTTAAAAAACTCCAGTCCCTTACTGATCTCATTTAGTACTTCCTCATCCTTCTCAACAGCAGATGCCCTTTTCAATGCGTCTAGCGCATCAGAGCCTCCAATCTTGCCAAGCGCCCATGCTGCCGTTCCCCTAAGAACAGGTCTTGGGTCATCCTGCATTACCTTAATCAATTCAGGAATTGCTGTATCATCCTTATAATGCGCAAGGGCAATGATCGCATTGCGCTGGATAGGCTTCTTGCCTCGCCAGGAACCGGACACATGTCCGAACTTTTCTTTGAAATCACGGTTGCTCATCGTCAGTAAAGGTTTCAGAAGGGGCTTCGCAATTTCAGGGTCTGGCTCCATTTCTTCATGGAAATGAAAGTCCTTCCCCTTATTCTCGGGACAAACTGTCTGGCAAGTATCACAGCCATATATACGGTTGCCCAGTTTTTCCCGGAACTCGTCCGCCAAAAAGCCCTTAGTCTGTGTCACGAAGGCAATACATTTTTGTGCATCAAGCTGTCCGCCCTGTATAAGGGCACCGGTCGGACAAACATCCACACACTTGTTGCAGCTTCCACAGCGATCCTCCATAGGGGTATCAGGCTCAAAAGGGATATTCGTAATCATTTCACCCAAATAGACGTATGATCCAAACTCAGGTGTGATAATCGAACAGTTTTTTCCGCTCCAGCCGATCCCTGCCCGTTCGGCAACTGCTCTGTCCACTAGTTCACCTGTGTCAACCATTGACTTGAACCTGGCTTCAGGCACCTTCAAAGCAATATATTCCTCCAGTTTTTTCAGCCTGTCCCTGAGGACCACGTGGTAATCAGTTCCCCATGATGCACGGCAGAAGATTCCCCGCCGTTCCCCCTTCTTACTGACAACTCTCGTCTTCATCTTTGAAGGATAAGCGAGTGCAATCGAGATGATCGATTTAGGACGGTCAAAAATCAGGCCAGGCTCCGTTCTCTTCTCAATATCTTTCTCCTCAAACCCCGATTGATATTGGAGTTCCTGCTGCCTGTATAACCTGACCTTCATTTCTTCAAAAGCTGAAGGAGCTGCAAAACCAATTTTATCGATCCCAATTGTTTTGCAGTAGGCGATGATATCCTGCTTCAAACTTGCTGTATCCATTTGCGGATTCCTCCTTTCCATTTTGATATCTATATTGAATCCATAAATTTAAAAGCAAATTACTTTTATGATAAACTATTTTAAAGCAGATTTGGAGGTGGAATCAATGGAAATTCAAGTTTCCAGGGCGATATGTGATCTCATTCCCGGATTCACAGTCGGGATTATTGAATATAAAAACGTACAGGTAGGCAAGTCTCCGCAAATGTTAAAAGGCAGACTTCAGCTTTTCCAGGAATCAATCTACTTCGACCTTCTGGAAAAAAACGTAACCGAGCTTGAAGGCATCAAAGAATGGCGAGGAATTTTCAAAACAACGGGGAAGGACCCTAATCGCTATAGACACTCGGCCGAAGCCCTCTACCGCAGGGTCGCAAAGCAGAATTACCTTCAATCCATACATAGTGCGATAGATTTGAATAATTTCTTCTCGCTAGAATATCAAATTCCAATAGGAGTTTATGACAGTGACAAGCTGATAGGGAATGTATCGATTAAAATCGGAGAAGAAAGCGAAGAATACAAAGGGCTAAATGGAAGAACCAATAACCTTGCCAACTTAATCACCTCTGCAGATGAACAAGGACCATTCGGCAGCCCATTTGTCGATTCAGGAAGGTCAGCCGTAACAGAAGAAACGAAAAATGCTCTGCAGATTGTATATTTAAGACCCTCAACTACACCCGAGAGCATGCAAAAAATGACACAATCATTAATGAACATGTTTACCCAAATCCATGGTGGATCTGGGACATATAAAATCAAAGGATGCTGATGCATCCTTTTTTTACATTCATAAGAGCAATATGATCTTGAACTAAGAACTCCTCGTTTTATCGTCACATTCTGAGCCTTAACGTGACCTTGAACTGGGAACATCTCATTTATCGTCACATTATCCTAGGATGTAAGAGATCGACTGATAACCAACTAAATAAGGAAAACTTCTGATTTAAATTTGAGTCACCATGGACACATGCGAAGTAAGAGACTTATCTCAATTTAATACTAGACTCAGTTTCATCGAACTGCTCACCTTATCAAGACATTAGAAAAAACGCAGCATATCGTTTACTGGAAACGACATACTGCGTTAGTTACGTATGTATGGAGCGGGTGAAGGGAATCGAACCCTCATCATCAGCTTGGAAGGCTGAGGTTTTACCACTAAACTACACCCGCATACATATCTCTATGAAATAAAGAAAACAGGAGATCCTGTTTATAATAAGAGTGGTACCGGTGGTCGGGGTCGAACCGACACTCCAGAAGGAACACGATTTTGAGTCGTGCGCGTCTGCCAATTCCGCCACACCGGCATATTAAGATGTTCTTACTTTCTGCTGCCACTAATGATCTAGTGGAGGCGGCAACCGGATTTGAACCGGTGAATAAAGGTTTTGCAGACCTTTGCCTTACCACTTGGCTATGCCGCCATATGTTTTTGGAGCGGAAGACGGGATTCGAACCCGCGACCCCAACCTTGGCAAGGTTGTATTCTACCACTGAACTACTTCCGCAAAAAATGGCTGGGCTAGCTGGATTCGAACCAACGCATGTCGCAGTCAAAGTGCGATGCCTTACCGCTTGGCTATAGCCCAATATATTGTATGCTCTTATTATTACATTTGTGAATTATAATGGGGCGACTGATGGGAATCGAACCCACGAATGCCTGAACCACAATCAGGTGCGTTAACCACTTCGCCACAATCGCCATTATAAAATTGGCAGGGGTAGTAGGAATCGAACCCACACCAAAGGTTTTGGAGACCTTCGTTCTACCTTTAAACTATACCCCTATATTAAGTGGTGGAGGGGGACGGATTCGAACCGCCGAACCCTGAGGGAGCGGATTTACAGTCCGCCGCGTTTAGCCACTTCGCTACCCCTCCACTATAACATCTTTTTTGATGTTAAAAAAGCCATTTTATTAAATTACCTAGAAAACCAAGTATTGTATATATGGTGGCTAAGGACGGAATCGAACCGCCGACACAAGGATTTTCAGTCCTTTGCTCTACCGACTGAGCTACTGAGCCACGATAGTATTGTTGCCTAAAGTTTGTTAGGCTTGTGTCCTTTGCTCGAATGACTTTCGGTCTTTCTCACAGATTGCCGCAGAAGCTTATTCAGGAAGTGAGCAATCTGCTCTACCGACTGAGCTACTGAGCCACTATGATACTAATAATTAAAATGGCGGTCCCGACCGGGATCGAACCGGCGATCTCCTGCGTGACAGGCAGGCATGTTAACCGCTACACCACGGGACCATTATGTAGAAAAGATGAATTATTGCGGGGGCAGGATTTGAACCTGCGACCTTCGGGTTAT
>NZ_JBIQOE010000132.1:0-10183 GCF_047739415.1 Mesobacillus sp.
CTACAGGGTAACAAATAATTAGTGAATATTAGAATTGGCAAGGGGGTTTTTTTTTGAAAAAGCCAGTTTCGGGAAACAGGGTATTATGGCCGGGTTTTCATGGACCTAACCAGGGATATGTCGAAGAATTATATGAAATGTTCCTGCAAGATCCTGATTCCGTTGATGCTGATATCAGGGAATATTTTGAACAGAATTCTGAACTTCAATCTTCATCTTCAAATGAGAGTAATGAAGTATTTTCTGCAGTAAAGGCGGTAGGATCTCCGGCAAAAATCGCTGCTGCATTAAAATATGCTGATTATATCCGTTCTTACGGTCATTTATCTGCAAATATTTATCCTTTGCAGTTTGGCAGCAAAGATCCGCAACTTGAGAATTATGAAAAATGGGGACTGACTGAAGCTGATTTGATGGATATGCCAGTGGATCTCGTATGCCCTAGTGCTCCTTCTTCAATTAAAAATGGCAAAGAAGCCTTTCGATTTCTTCAAAAGGTATACTCCGATACGATTGCTTACGAATTTGAACATGTAAATGAAATGGCTGAAAAAGAGTGGCTAAGGCAGAAGGTCGAGTCTGGTGAACTAATTCCAAAAGTTGAAAATGAAAGAAAAACCAGTTTATACGAACGTCTTACAGAGGTCGAGAATTTTGAAAAGTACTTGCACCGGACTTTTGTCGGACAAAAGAGGTTTTCAATCGAAGGCCTGGATTCGATGGTTCCGCTTCTTGATGAGGTCATCAGTGGTGCCGTCAATAATGGTGTTGAAACAATTAATATTGGCATGGCCCACAGGGGAAGGCTGAATGTACTTGCCCATGTTTTAGGTAAACCATATGAAATGATTTTCGCAGAATTCCAGCATGCTCCAAACAAAGAACTTGTTCCATCAGAAGGTTCAATTGGAATTAATTTTGGATGGACTGGCGATGTGAAATATCACCTTGGCATCGACCGAAAAATTAAGTCGGATAACACAGCGAATGCTAGATTGACACTGGCCAATAACCCTAGCCACCTGGAATTTGCAGGTGCAGTGGTTGAGGGCTTTACGCGTGCTGCGCAGGATGACAGGAATGAACCTGGTTATGCGAAATATGATCCTGTGAAAGCAATGGCTATCCTAATCCATGGTGATGCCGCATTCCCAGGGCAGGGGATTGTGGCTGAAACGCTGAATCTAAGTCGTTTGCACGGATATAAAACAGGCGGAACGATTCATGTTATCGCAAATAACACGATCGGATTCACTACCGAATCAATGGATTCACGCTCCACTCGTTATGCCAGCGACCTTGCTAAGGGATATGAGATTCCGATCATTCACGTCAATGCTGATGACCCAGAGGCATGTCTGATGGCAGCCAGGCTGGCTTTTGAATACAGAAAGACTTTCGGGAAGGATTTCTTGATTGACCTGATTGGATACCGACGCTTCGGCCATAACGAAATGGATGAGCCAATGACGACCAATCCTGAAATGTATGTACTGGTCCATAAACATCCGACAGTTAAGAAAATCTATGGAGATAAACTTCTAGATCAAGGTGCAATGTCAGAAGAAACAAGAACCGAAATTGAACAGAAGGTTTCGAGCAGATTGACAGAAGCTTACGAAAAGGTCCCGAAAAAAGAGAAGGAAGTAACGAACGAACCCGATATCCCAGAAGTAGTGGAAATGGGAATTCCGCAGATAGAAACTGGAGTCCCTATCGAGGTATTAAGGAAAATAAATAGTGATCTGCTGAATTGGCCAGAAGGATTCAATGTCTTCAATAAATTAGAGAAAATCCTCCAAAGAAGAAAGGAAGCATTTTCTGAGGACGGTAAAATAGATTGGGGTCTGGCAGAAACTTTGGCGTTTGCTTCCATAATAAAAGATGGCACACCGGTCAGACTTACTGGACAGGATTCTGAGAGAGGAACCTTTGCCCAGAGAAACATTGTTTTGCATGACAGCGAAACTGGCGAGCAATTTTCACCGCTCCATATTTTGCCCGGTGCAAGAGCGTCCTTCTCTATTCATAACAGCCCGCTTTCTGAAGCGGCTGTAGTGGGCTTTGAATATGGGTATAACGTATTTGCCCCAGAAACTTTAGTCCTTTGGGAAGCACAATATGGTGATTTTGCTAATGCTGCACAGGTACTTTTCGACCAGTTTGTGGCGGCTGGCAGGGCGAAGTGGGGACAAAAATCAGGTCTTGTCATGCTTCTGCCTCACGGATATGAAGGCCAGGGGCCAGAACATTCCAGCGGACGAGTAGAAAGATTTTTAACACTCGCGGCTGAAAATAACTGGACAGTTGCAAACCTTTCTTCTGCGGCTCAATATTTCCATATTCTTCGGCGACAGGCGGCGATTTTAAGGCAGGAAGCTGTTCGACCGTTGGTTTTGATGACACCTAAAAGTCTGTTGAGAAACACTACGGTTGCAGCGGATCCACAACAATTGGCTGAAGGCAGCTTCAAGCCGATCATAGAACAGCCAGGGCTTGGCGACCAGCCAGAGAAAGTAGAGCGGGTGGTATTGTGCACTGGAAAAGTGAGCATAGATATCGCTGAAAAGATACAGCCGGAAGAGCATGGATGGCTGCATGTATTGAGAATCGAAGAAATCTATCCTTTCCCGCTTGAACAATTAAAAGAAAAGTTAGGACGTTATCCGAACTTAAAAGACATTGTCTGGGTTCAGGAAGAACCGAAGAATATGGGGGCATGGACTTTTGTTGAGCCGAGAATCAATGAAGCAGCACCGAACGGGCTGGAAGCTTCCTATATTGGCAGAAGAAGACGTTCAAGTCCGGCAGAGGGAGATCCAAACATCCACAAGTTGGAGCAGGCAAGAATTATAAATGATGCACTGACAAGGACAAATGGAGGAGGAAATGAAAATGGCAGAGATTAAAGTTCCTGAATTAGCTGAATCAATCACCGAAGGAACGATTGCCCAATGGCTGAAAAAAAAGGGCGATCAAGTCGAGAAGGGTGAATATATCGTTGAACTGGAGACCGATAAAGTTAATGTCGAAATTATCTCTGACTATGATGGAGTATTAACTGAGCTCCTCGCTGAGGAAGGAGATACAGTTAAGGTTGGGGAAGCAATCGCAATTGTTGGTGAACAGGGCAGTGCAGCAAACGATCAGCCTACTGCAGAGGCGGGCAGGGTGAACGAATCCCCTGACGAACCTGTTAATGGTTCAGCTGAGGGAAAAAACACCGATACCAGCGTATCCGGTGATCAGTCTGCTGCTGAGGAAGCATCCGAGCGAGTCATAGCGTCACCTGCAGCAAGAAAGCTGGCAAGGGAAAAGGGCATTGATTTGAGCAAGGTAGCTTCTCAGGACCCGCTTGGCAGAGTGAGAAAACAGGATGTGGAGTCATATTCTCCACAGCAAAAAAATAACCAAAAGCCAGCTGGTGAAAAAACTGAAGCGCCAAAGGCAGCTCTAGCCGGCAAGTCAAATGATGATAGCCGGGTTGAGCGAATCAAGATGTCACGGAGACGGCAGACTATTGCGAACAGGCTGGTTGAGGTTCAACAGACAGCGGCAATGCTTACCACCTTTAATGAAGTCGACATGACGGCTGTTATGGAGCTAAGAAAGAAATGGAAGGATCGGTTCTATGAGGAGAATGATGTTCGTTTAGGATTTATGTCATTTTTCACAAAAGCTGTTGTAGCAGCATTGAAGAAGACTCCTTACTTGAATGCTGAAATACAGGGAGACGAAATCGTCCTCAAAAAGTTCTATGACATTGGAGTCGCTGTCGCTGCCGATGAAGGGCTGGTTGTACCAGTCATCAGGGACGCGGACAGGAAAAATTTTGCCGAGATTGAAAATGATATTAACGAACTAGCTGAAAAGGCTCGCACAAACAAACTTTCCTTGAAGGACCTTCAGGGAGGAAGCTTTACGATTACAAATGGAGGCGTATTTGGATCATTGCTCTCAACACCGATCATCAATGGTCCGCAAGTAGGAATACTTGGAATGCACACAATCCAGTTGCGCCCCGTTGCGATCGATAAAGAACGAATGGAAAACAGGCCGATGATGTACATCGCACTTTCTTATGACCATCGGATTGTTGATGGCAAAGAAGCCGTCACCTTCTTAAAACGTATTAAGGAACTGATGGAAGACCCAGAATCATTGCTGTTACAGGGTTAATCATTAAGAGCACTGCCGGATATTTTATCGGCAGTGCTTTTTGGGGTTGTGAACTGTATGAAAAGTCAAAGCTGAAGAAACCGCCGTTATTGTGACAGGTTACAAGGTTCAGAGCCCAAAGCTGTCAAGAAACCGCTGTTATTGTGCCAGGTTTCAGGATGTAGAGCTCGAAGCTGTCAAGAAACCGCGGTTATTGTGACACGTTTCGGTGTGTAGAGCCCAAAGCTGTCAAGAAACCGCGGTTATTGTGACACGTTTCGGTGTGTAGAGCCTAAAGCTGTCAAGAAACCGCTGTTATTGTGACACGTTAGAGGGTTCAGAGCCCAAAGCTGTCAAGAAACCGCGGTTATTGTGACAGGTTTCAGGATGTTGAGCCCGAAGCTGTCAAGAAATCGCTGTTATTGTGACAGGTTTTAGGGTTTAGAGCCCAAAGCTGTCAAGAAACCGCGGTTATTGTGACAGGTTTCAGGATGTAGAGCCCAAAGCTGTCAAGAAACCGCGGTTATTGTGACAGGTTTCAGTGTGTAGAGCCCAAAGCTGTCAAGAAACCGCGGTTATTGTGCCAGGTTTCAGGATGTAGAGCCCAAAGCTGTCAAGAAACCGCTGATATTGTGACTGGTTTCAGGATGTTGAGCCCGAAGCTGTCAAGAAACCGCTGTTATTGTGACAGGTTTTAGAGTCTAGAGCCCGAAGCTGTCAAGAAACCGCTGTTATTGTGACAGGTTTCAGGATGTAGAGCCCAAAGCTGTCAAGAAACCGCTGTTATTGTGACAGATTTCAGGGTTCAGAGCCCAAAGCTGTCAAGAAACCGCGGTTATTATGACAGGTTTGAGTGTGCAGAGGCCAAAGCTGTCAAAAATCCGCTGTAATTCCGTCAATGCTATGAAGGACCCCTGTTGACCTAGAAACCAACTCGCGCTTCACTCAAAATAAGCATTCTTTGTCGTTCCAACTGCTTTATAATTCTTCTTTAACACCCGCAGAAACGTCCTCCTACTAACCTTCCCATTACACCACTTATAAACGGTTTGGGTGGTGATCTTCTCTTCAGGAAACAGCAGCTTGATTTCCTCTATATGCCGCACGATCGCCTTTTCTATTCTTTCATGGGTATCGCACTTTCCGCAAACGAGGTCGTAATCACCGATTTCGGTATTTAAAGACCCGCATTGCTGGCAATGCATTCCTTTTTCCAGTCGTTCATATTGGTAGTCAGGCAGAGTGGCGAATGGGTTTTTAACCTGGTGCAGGGAAAGCAATGTTTGGGCGAGTTTCTTGTGGCTTTCATCCAATTTGGAGGGAGTGTTGTTTAACTCTTGTAGGAACCGCTTAACTTGTGTTGGTAAAATGATCGGTTGATCTATCGGAGCCTGGTATAGGGTGAATTCAGGATTGTTGAAGATGACGGAGGCACGGACTAGGTGATTCATCTTGAGGTTCTGTAGGAGCTGCCGGAAAAGGGTTTCGCTTCGTGTCAATTGAATGACGGGGTTTTTGTATTCTCGACTACTACGGACGGCATATAATTTGTCCCCTTCGAGATAGTAATCGCCTTCGTGATATTTGACATCGATTAGATAAACTCCATCCTGCGCAATGATTACTTTATCCAGCTGGAAATATGAATTATTCACTTTAAGCAGGAGATCGTCGATGATATACCTTTCTTCCGCGAGGTTTTCGGTCATCCGGTCGAAGAGCACCTCTCCGGTATAACCCTTTTCCATAGTCCAAAGCTGAAACTTTTCCTGCGAAGATAACTCCATTCTTCTGTTTAAATGCCGTAATGCGATTAATTCCATTGGTTCAGTGCGTTCTTTTAGTAGCATGGTCCACTTCCTTTCTATAAGCTAATTTTAAGCTATACTCACAATCAGATATGTGAATTTTTTGTTAACTTTTCACCGTGTAAGGTGATAGCAAAGGATTTTAAATTTTCACCGTATAATGTGGAAGGAACAAATTAAATTTTCACCGTGTAATCTGGCATCAAAGTAGCTTAACTTTTCCCCGGAAAATCGGACAAACGCTAATTTATCAAAGGAACAAAAAAACCGCTTAACTGCCAGTATGGCAGGAAGCGGCTTTGTCACCAGGGTACAAATGTTTTTCTTGTTTCTGTTTAACGGTTTTTAAATGGTCTTAGTCCTCTTTTGGATATTTCTGTTTTTAAAACTTTTGCCCATTCTTTATCACTTTCCGACTTTAATGCATCACGATACGAGACCACCAACTGTTCATTGCTCATAATTTTCATTTGCATTCCTCCTCGGGTAAGAATGGATTGAATTTTCAAACTATATTGTATAGTTTCATTCATTGTAAAGGTTTATTAAAGATTTGAAAACCCATTATGAACAATTTTTATTAGAAATATTTTCATGCTTTGGAAGTTCGCTCGAATTTAGATTAACCATGGAATTTGGACAAAACACCATAGTCACATTAATAAACAAAAAAAGCTTGCATTTTATTAGTCAAAATTATAATATATACCCATAAGGGTATTAAACAGGGGTTTGATACTCGAATTACTCAATTTTTTACACTGGGAGGAATTAAAATGGGAATGCAAGCAATTACTGCTGAAAAATTGAATGAATGGGTAGTAGACAAGAAAGAGTTTTTTATTTTTGACGTAAGAAATGTAAAGGACTTTGAAGACTGGAAAGTTGAAGGGGAAAATATTGAATATCTCAATATCCCTTACTTCGACTTAATCGATGGTGTAGACGAAGTGGTGGATCAGCTTCCGAAAGATAAAGACATTGTAGTGATTTGTGCTAAAGAAGGCTCTTCTGTAATGGTTGCTGAAATGCTGTCTGATGCTGGATTTGACGTTTCGTATCTGGCCGGCGGAATGAAGTCATGGAGCGAATATTTATACCCAGCTGAAGTATATAAAGATAACGAAATTAAAGTACTTCAGTTTATCCGTGTCGGCAAGGGCTGCCTTTCTTACATGGTTCTATCTGAAAATGAGGCACTTGTAGTCGACCCATCAAGGTTTACAGACCGTTATACTGCAATTGCTGAGAAGGAAAATGTTAAAATCACTCATATTGTGGATTCACATTTACATGCTGACCACTTGTCCGGAGGCAAGCAGCTAGCTGATAACACTGGAGCAAAATATTATTTGATGAAGAGTGAAGGCGCAGTATTTGACTTTGAAGCGCTTGAGCAGCATGATAAGATTGAATTTGAGAATATCACACTTGAAGTGTTGGCTGTTAAGACGCCTGGGCATACCCCTGGAAGTGTTTCTTTCTTTGTGAATAATAAACTTCTATTCTCAGGTGACACTATTTTTGTCAATGGTCTTGGACGTCCAGATTTAGGCGGAAAAGCTGCTGAGTGGGCAAAAGACCTTTATGAAACAGTCTATAGCAAAGTCTCTCAAATTGCGGATGATGTAATTGTATTACCTGGCCACTATGCAAACTTCGATGACGAAGTAAATGCAGAAGGTTTCATTGGAAGCCAATTGGGTTTGATCCGCAAGCAAAATGAAATCATGGAAGGCAAAACAGTTGAAGAGTTTGTCGACCATGTAGCACAATCAGCATCCAGCGAAACACCACCAAATTTTGAAGATATTGTTGCAATCAACCGCGGCGTAAAAGAAGTGACAGCAGAAGAAGCGATGGAGCTTGAAATCGGCCCTAACCGCTGCGCTGTTCACCACACTCATTAAAAAGAAAAAGAGAGGAGAGCAGTGCTTTCCTCTTTTTATCGTTACCGGTGTGCTCATAAATGCTTGAGAGGTGAGAATTTGGAAGATAATAAGAAAAATAACCATTGTGCAGGCGGGTCCTGAGGCATTGGACCAAAGCGTACAGGTGAAGAGGGAAAAGCAAAGTTTTCTGGCTTTCCCCATATATGACCGGCCACGTACGTATGGCTCCTGGCAGGAGTCATTTATTTGATTTCTAAATTATTTTAATAGCGATTTTCGAAAAATAACCTCCCTAAAAGGGAGGCTACATAATAAGGTAACAGTTGAATCAGGAGGAGTATTTAATGCTAGATGTATTAGTGATCGGAGGCGGGATTTCAGGTGGATCGGCAGCAATCTACACTTCTCAGGGCGGATTGAAAACGGCAGTCATCGATTCAGGGAAATCCCAGATCAAACAAGTTTCGAAACTTTTTAATTATCCGGGAATTAAAGAAATCACAGGTTCAGAGCTGCTGGAAAACATTAAAGGCCAGGCTCTCGCTGCAGGCACTGAATGGATTGAAGGTGCAGTGGAAACTGTCAAAAAGAATGATATCGGCTATTCGGTTATTTTGACTGACGGCAAAGAGTTTATTTCAAAACATTTGGTTATTGCCACGAATCTTCAAACTTCGCTGCTTGAAAGCCTTGGTTTCCAGCTGGCAGTAAATGAGAAGGTACCAAGCGGGAAAATCAAAAGGGTTTTGGGCATTGAACACGATGGAACTACAAAGCTCCCTAACCTTTATATTACGAGCTTGTTAGCGGGCTTTTCGAGTCAATCCATCATTGCGGCGGGACATGGCGCTTCTATAGGTATATCGATAGTGTCAAAGGAAACTGGAAAAACTTATATGTGGCACGACAAATAATGACGAAGCAGGAATTTTCCCTGCTTTTTTTTATTTTTAGGAAAAAAGGGAGGAATACATTCCAAAAATATTGAATATTCAAACTAGAGTGGTGTAGTATTAGGTAAACGCTTACATATTTTAACTTATTTAGGAGGTTAATAGATTGGAGAATCTGCTGCCATATACTGTAGGTGAATTATTGGAGGTTCAAGCCAAGAAATACCCAGAACACGAAGCGGTTGTTTATGCTGACCGTAACTTGAGGATGAATTACAAAGAGTTCAACATGTTATGCCGAAAAGCTGCCAGAGGATTGATGAAACTGGGAGTGAAAAAAGGAGAGCACATAGCTGCCTGGTCTTCTAATACTCCGGAATGGGTGGTATCCCAGTTTGCAACCGGAAAGATGGGTGCAGTTCTTGTTACTGTTAATACTAATTATAGAACGGCAGAATTGGAATATCTTTTAAAGCAGTCAGATTCGACGACCATTATATTGATGGAACAATTTAAAGATGCTTCTTATATTGACATGGTGTACGAGATTGTTCCAGAGCTGAAAACGAGTGAACCAGGCAAGCTTGAAAGCAGCACGCTGCCATATTTGAAAAACGTCATTGTAATGGGAGAAAAACGTTTTCCAGGGACGTACAGTTGGCAGGATATATTGAATATGGCGGACGATGTAACAGAGGAAGAACTCGACGAGCAAATGGCAACGCTAAAGCAGAATGAAGTCATTAATATGCAATATACTTCAGGTACGACTGGTTTTCCAAAGGGTGTAATGCTGACCCACAGCAATATTGTCAATAACGCGTATAATGTTGCAAATGCAATGAAGCTCACGGACCAGGATAGACTTTGTATTCCTGTGCCATTTTTCCATTGCTTCGGCTGTGTCATGGGTACACTGGCTTGTGCCACAGTGGGCGCCACAATGGTTCCGGTCCAGGAATTCAGTCCAAAGGCAGTTCTTGAGACGGTCGAAAAAGAAAAGTGTACAGCGCTTCACGGCGTTCCAACTATGTTCATCGCCGAGCTGAACGACCCGGAATTTGAAAAATACGACCTGTCTTCCTTAAGAACCGGCATCATGGCTGGATCCAATTGCCCGATTGAAGTAATGAAAGCTGTCAATGAAAAAATGGGAGCTACGGAAATAACCATTGCCTACGGCCAAACTGAATCCTCTCCTGTTATAACCCAGACAAGGACGAATGATCCACTTGAACTAAGGGTAGAAACGGTCGGAAAAGCCCTTCCTGTGGTCGAGGTGAAAATCGTTAAGCCAGGCACGATGGAGGAAGTTCCAAGAGGAGTTCAGGGTGAACTATGCACACGTGGCTACCATGTCATGGACGGATATTATAAAAATCCTGACGCAACGAGGGAAGCGATCGATGCAGAAGGCTGGCTCCACACAGGA
>NZ_JBIQOE010000133.1:0-6015 GCF_047739415.1 Mesobacillus sp.
GTAATTACATATTTTTTTATTTAGGTGTTTATTAATTCAGGCAGGGTAAAATAAATGAATCAAAGAACTTGAAAGGAGTTCTCAAATGATTCCTATTGGTGTATCAAATCGTCATATTCATTTAAAAAGAGAAGATTTAGATCAGCTTTTCGGTGAAGGATATCAGCTTACTACTGCTAAAGAACTTTCGCAGCCAGGGGAATTTGCCTCGGATGAAACAGTAAGAGTCATTGGCCCTAAAGGGGAATTTCCTGCAGTCAGGATTCTTGGTCCTTTAAGGAAGTTTACTCAGCTTGAAATTTCAAAGACTGACTCCTTTTCCCTCGGAGTAAAAGCACCGTTAAGAGCTTCAGGGAAGATTGCCGGCACTCCAGGCATTAAGCTTGTCGCTCCAAAAGGTGAACTCGAAATTCAGGAAGGCGTCATTGTGGCAGAACGCCATATTCATATGACCCAAGCTGACGCTGCAAAGTATAATGTCCAAGATGGAGACTATGTAAGTATTAGATCTGCAGGTGAAAGAAGCTTAGTATTCAATCAAGTACTCATAAGGGTGAAAGACTCCTACGCTCTTGATATGCACATTGATACTGATGAAGCTAACGCGGCTGGCCTGCGAACTGGTGACCAGGTTGAAATAATGAAATAAACATGGCCGGAACTGCAACATAAGCAGTCCGGCCATGTTTATTTGAACTACAGAGAACACTTACAAACAAAAAGCGGATTACTCCCAGACTTCCTTAAGTGTTACTCGAAACAATTCGTTAAGTTCTTTTGTAGGGTCGTCAAGTTTTTGACTTGCAAATTTAGCATAACTAGCAAGCAGTTTAATTTCTTGTTCTATGAAATCATTAAGAATCAAGTTTTTCTCAATGGAATAACGTTCCCCGATTTGTTTCTTCCAAAGCAAGTCCTTCACTTCCCTTTTTACTGGTGCATTTTCTAAAATGCTTAAAAGTTCCATGAATTCAACTGGTGGGGTTTGCCTATGTATTTGTAACCATTTTGCCGACAGGATTGACCTGAGAATATATAGATATACCTTCCCCCTCCACTCCTTCTTCTTTTGCATATCGATGACATTTCTTGTTACAAGATTGAGATGATGGTTTATATATGCTTTATGTGAAATGACAGTATCTTGCATTGACTTCAATTTCTCGGCCAGATAAGCATGATTGCAATAAACATATTTTGAATTAAGCCATTCGAGCAAGGAAGGATTAGACTTCCGGAAAAGCCTGAGAGTTTTAGTCAGTTCCCAACCGACCATATCTAATTTGGGATCGACAATAGTGGAAAGCGGATCTTCTTTTGGTATTTCGATAACATCCTTCTGCTGATCAATCGATAAATACCAATCTTTTTTATGAATATAAATGAAGCGGATATCATAATCACTGTCTGGTGATGCAAATCCCAGCGCTCTGCTCCCGGCGTCACATGCATAAAGTATTTTTACCTCATATTCTTTTTCAATTTGATTTAATACAGTTATGATATGGTCCTTCATTTTCAGATTGGCTCCTTTCATCACATTCACTTAATAGTTTGCCATCAATCGTAAAGGGTATAAAAGAATATACTCAAATAAAGGAGGCCAAAATAATGAATGACAAGCAATCAAAAGGCGCATTTGACCAGGTTAAAGGTGAAGCCAAGAAGCAATTCGGCAAGCTGACCGACAATGAATCTATGGAAGTTGAAGGCCGCCTGGATAAGGGAAAAGGAAAACTGAAAGAAACAGCTGGTGATATGAAAGAAGATGTATCACGTGCATTTAACGACTCGTCCAGAAATTAATAAGCGTTAATGTGAAAAGCCTTTGCTTAGTCAGCAAAGGCTTTTTTATATACTAATCAATATTATTCTTGTTTTTCCCTTTCACAAATCGATAGGCCAAATACGCTACATAAAGCGGAGTTGCGATATAAATCAAGTAAGGGAATTGGCTGTAGGTTCCTTTCCAAATGACAAACAACAAAGAACCAAGGAATATTGTGACGATTGTTCCATACTTAGGAAGCGGTACTTCCTTGAAGCTTGGAATCCTGATTCTGCTTACCATGAGGAAACTCAGTGCCGTAAAAACAACAGTAGTTACGATATTCGGAATCAAGTCACCAAATAAAGTGAGGATGGCCATAATTCCGCCAGCGGCAGTAATCGGCACCCCAATAAAATAATTAAGCGAAGATTTATCAGTACTGATATTGAACCTCGCCAGGCGATAAGCTCCGAATAACGGGAATAGTCCCGCTACCATTAAGCCCCATAATCCAAATTGGTAAAAGTATGTATAATAAACCAGGAACGATGGTGCTACACCAAATGTGACGATATCCGCCAGTGAATCAAGTTCCTTTCCCAGCTTGCTGTCCGCTTTCAGCATCCTCGCCAGCCTTCCGTCCATGCTGTCCAACATCATGCCGATTAAAATTAAAATGGCTGCATTGTTAAATTGGCCATTAGCCGCAAATCCAATTGATAGAAAACCGCAATACAGATTCCCAAGCGTGAACATATTGGGAATCATTTTTGTAAACCGCATCAGTTGTCATCACTCTCCGAACTTTTTCTAATTCTGCTTATGCCTATTTTTACCCCAGTCACCTAATAATCATGTTTATTTTATTATAGAATCGCCGAAAATATAGTTTAACTATATCATTTTTTCTCATTCTGAATAGAGGTTAACCAGAAAAATTCTTATCTGGAATCCAAAGAGTGTATCTGCATGGAAGTAATTTGTCAAAAAGGCTATTAAAATGATTCATCAAATTGTATACTAATTTGGGGCTGGTGAATTATGATCAATAAGAACTTGCGTAAACTAAAATTTCTTCTTATAAAGTTATTTAGAATAAAAGAGAACGCACATAATGTATCCCTAGGGTTTACCCTTGGTTTTTTAATCCACTTCATCCCATCATTCGGCATGGGGCCTATACTTTCTACCGTGGGTGCCAAACTCTTCAAAGGGAATCCAATAGCCGGTTTCATTAGCGGTGTTGCACTCATTTGGCTTTTCCCGTTCTTATTTTATTTGAATGTCGTAGTCGGTGAAACCCTTTTCCCTTATGGTATCTTCCCCTCGGCAGCGGGTATGCCCTCTCATGGTTTAGATGCCGGGATCCATTTAGGTGCCGTTTTTTTCATAGGCATGATCATTAATATCATTCTTTTCGGGATGGTTGTATACTATCTCATTTATACAATTATGAGAAAATACCGAATAAGCTTTCTTACTATAGTGAAAAAATGGGAAATAAAAAAATAAGGAATGGAATAAGCAATGCGCTTTTCCTTTCCTTATTTTTAGACTACGTGACCTGAAGGTATTCAATCACCTCATTGTCCGGACCCAAGTAGAACACCGTCTTCCAACCGTTGTTTAATGTAATTGGCCCCTCATAAGAATCTAATTCTCTTTTCTCCATTTCCTTCATCTTTTCATAAAGATTATCCACTTCGAAGCAAAAATGCATCCTTTCACCAATCTCTCCACCGGACTTATTTTGATACAATTCAAGCATGATTCCGTTGTGTTCCAAGAAGATAATTTCTTCCTTCTCAAAAAGTATTCTGCTGCTTTCCTTAAAACCAAGAAAGGCTTCATAAAAAGACTTTGATCGTGTTAAATCGCTTACTTCAAGTGCAAAATGATGGAATCTCATTTTCCTCTTCCCTCTTTCATCTAAATGATTAGATTAATATCACCAAATTCATGCCACAGATAGTTTTGTTCAATTG
Source organism: Mesobacillus sp. (assembly GCF_047739415.1). Classification (GTDB taxonomy): domain Bacteria; phylum Bacillota; class Bacilli; order Bacillales; family Cytobacillaceae; genus Mesobacillus. The sequence continues at coordinate 3,757 of NZ_JBIQOE010000133.1, forward strand.
CAATATTATAAGCTTCAAAGAGTTTGTTCTTATCAACGAAGGCAGCCAGCATATCCAAATGGCTTGCCTTTGGTTCATGGAACCCTGTTATGATTCCATCTACGAGCTGCAATTCATAATCCGAAGTGATATATAGATTTGTCCAGCCTTCGATAGTTGAATTTACGGAGGCGGTTTCAAGAGCACGGACAACAGTAGTTCCAGCTGCAATTACCTTCCCTCCTGCATTTCTAGCTTTTACTATTGCCTCCATATCTTCCTGGCGAATAGAATATTCTTCAAAGTGTTCTTCTGGTGAATGGGCATACTCATCATCGAGAAGATAACTAAGGCCCGTATGAAGCTGTAAAAAAGCCAATTTAACTCCTTTTTGCTGCAGCTTTAACAGAAGCTCCCAGCTGAAAGCCCGACCGGCTGATGGCATCTCGACAGACCCTGGCTGACTTGCAAAAACAGTTTGGTAATAATCGAGGTTCCACGGGTGATGAATATACTCATATCTTATTGGTTCACCCATTGAGTAGATTTCATCGTAAAAATCTTGCCCTTGTAGAGTGAACTGGATGATTTTAAGCGGTGATTTGAATACTTCCCCAATTACATTCGCATCTAAAGATTCCGAGAATTTAAAGCAATCTCCTGATTGTACATTTGTTGCTACGATTAATACTTCCCATACCGAGTCATTCTTCTTCCTGGCAAGCCGCATTTCTACGTTCGTGCCAATCACCTTTCCGTTTCGGAGCCATGTTCCTTTCAGAATTGCGGGGATTGTTCTGCTATTATTCAGCACAAGTATATCCCCTGAATTGAAATATTTTTCGATTTGAATAAATTGGTCGTGCACAACATTACCCGTTACTCTGTCCAACACCATCATCTTTACCTGATCCCTGCGCAGTCCTCTCCTTTCTGGTGGACTTGAGGCGTTAAGAGAAGATGGCAGAGAAAAATCATGAGTGTGTACCTTTGTTTCCATCTGCATTATAATACCTCCCTTTTAAACTCTTGTGCCTGGAACCGCTGACCGTTGATTCCTTTTGATTCTTCGGAAGCGAGGTAAAGAAACACGTCAACAACATCATCCGGCCTTGCAATTTCATAATCACAGTCCGGAACTGCAAGAGAATGCATTTCGGTATCCATCTCTCCAGGATCGACCATATTCATTCTTACATTTGTACCGTCTAGTTCATCTGCCCATGTTTGAGTTAAGCCCTCGACTGCAAATTTTGAAATTCCATATGCTCCCCAGCCCGCATACCCAACATGGCCAGCTTCTGAAGTTACATTTATAACTGATCCTTCGCCCTGTATGAGCATGGCAGGAAGCACCCGCCTTGCCATAAAGAAGGGACTGATGCTGTTTACCCTGATGACCTCAGCGAAATCTTCTTCCGGGTAATCCATCAGTAGTGGCAGTGGACTTGGCCCCAGTATTGATGCATTATTGATTAGCACATCAATACGACCGAAAGTTTTAGTTGTCAGTGCTACAAATTTTTCAGCATCACGCGGCAATGATACATCTGCTTGGACTGCCAGCACCTTGGCACCATGTGATTCCGCTTCCTTTTTTACTATTTCAAGTTCATTTCCCCTTCGAGCGCAAACAGCGAGTTTAGCGCCTTCCTTTGCAAATCTTAGCATCAGTGCTTTTCCTAATCCCTGTGTTACACCTGTAATCATAACTACTTTATTTTTCACCATGTTCTACTTCCTCCTAAGTTTTCTTCTTGTTTTTATCTTAAGATTTTGAAGAAAACTCAACATCGTCGAGAAGCTTGATATTATCTACAACTTTAGTCTAAGTTTTAAGCATTTTAAGATTATATTGGTTTAAAAAAAATAAAAAGGCTGCAAAATAGTAACGGGTTCGGTTTTGAAGTACAAAATTTGAATTAGCAGTGCTTTTTGCACGGTAATTCGCAGTTGAATTAGCAGACACTTTAACAATGAAATTAGCACGCAAAAAAGCTCGGAGCCAATATGCTTCGAGCTTTTTTTATCGTATTACTTTATGGAAGATAAGCACCCGATAGTTTAAGTGAATAACTTCACAAATGTATGTGTGGCTTTAGTGATACTAATCATAGATACCCCATTCGAACAAAAAGTAATGGCTATCTGATTGGCCGAATATGCAATCATAAACATGTCCTTTTTTCACTTGTATTGTTTCAATGTCATTTAATCGACTTATAAGTTCACCAATAACTGATTCTGGTGCATGCACATCAACTAAATTCCTTTTAAATC
>NZ_JBIQOE010000134.1:0-6464 GCF_047739415.1 Mesobacillus sp.
TTATATAGTCTGTCAAAATTTAGAACGCTGACTTTAGCTGCCATCTCCTGAACCTTGTTAGCTGGCAATGGAATAAGGTTTGGATAACTATACATGAAACTTACCCATTGTCGATCGGCCACTATTTGAATAATATCACCAGTAAGAAGTACCCCTTGCTTGTTCACATCATTTTCCCAGTGTAAATCACTTCCTCCCTTAAAGTGACCACCCAAACGATACAATGTTACACCCGCATCAAGCTCCAGAGAATCACCAGACCAGAATATGATCCTGTCACTCGGCCTTGTCACCCACTGACGATCGTTTTCGTGGATATAAATGCTTGCTCCGAATCGTTCAGCCCATTCAACCTGTGTCGAATAATAATGCGGATGGGATAATGCGATGGTATCGATTCCTCCTAGAGAATGTATTTCATCTTCTGTTTTTTCGTCCAGGTAGGTGATGCAGTCCCATAACAAGTTGAACCCTTCATTCCGAACTAAATAGGCTGTCTGCCCAATAGCAAACGAAGGAGTAGTGGTAAGGCTGTAGAGTCCCTCCTCTTCTTGGACAATGGTATTTTTATATTTCCCTGAATCTACAAGCTTTTGAAGCGTTGTCCATGACTGTCCATCCGGATGGATGTACTGTCTTTCATCAGCGCAAATCAAGCAGGTTTCAGGAGCATGAGCAGAATTGGGATATTGGACACCGCAAGTATTACATATATAATGGTTCATCTTGAACACCTTCCTATGTTTTTTCTTATCTTTATTATAAGAAAACCGATAAGCGATTTCTTCGGAAGGATGGTGTAACCTATCTACAACTTTGGGCTGAGATTTTTATATTTCCTTATCGAGAAGCATAGGGACGTACTTTATGCGCCCAAAATTAATCATTTAAAAAGAAGCACAGGGCAAAAACTTCCCCATGCTTCCTAAAGCTTCCTTATCCTTCCTATTGGATGCCAAATGTCTTTATCAGCCTCTCAACCTCATCCCTAGACGGCAATGCAGAAATAGCACCTCTCTTGGTGGTCGTCAGTGCTCCACTCGCATTGGAAAACCTCAGAATTTCTGCGTGTTGGTCATGCAAAAACTGTATCAGGTTTTCTGATGTCGCCCCGAGTTCAAGCAGTTTATACAGGAAGCCCCCGATGAAGGCGTCTCCTGCGCCGGTGGTGTCTTCAACTTTAACCGTAAATCCGTTTGATCCATATTTTTCTTTTCCGACATACAGGTCGGCTCCTTTGGCTCCTTTGGTGAAAACGACTGCCTGAACATCGCCCTGGAATAAGGATTGGATCGCTTCTAGCTCATCATGGATGCCTGTTATGAACTCGAGCTCTTCATCGGAAATCTTCACGATATGGGCACTTGGGAGGAACTCAAGAATCGCACTGCGGCAAGCTTCTGCGCTGTCCCAGAGCGGCAGCCTGACATTTGGATCAAAGCTAATGATTCCGCCCTGCTCCTTCATGCAGTTAATTGCTTTCCGGTGTGTTTGCTTCATCGGACTCTCGACAAGATCGACTGAGCAAAAATGAAGGATATCGCCTCTTCCAAATGGAGAGGCATCAAGTTCTATTTCTTCCAGCAGCAAGTCTGCAGATGGCTTGCGATAAAAGGAGAAATCGCGTTCGCCATCTTCTCTAAGGGAAACGAAGGCAAGCCCGGTATTGGCTTGCTTCGTCCTGATAATCATGTCCGTCCTGACGCCAGCCTTCTCCAATTGTTCGATCAAAAAGTCGCCAAAAGCATCCTCACCTACCTTCGTGATCATCGAAGCACTCTGGCCATACCTGGCTACCGCGGCCGACACATTCGCCGGTGCACCACCAGGCATCCGCTCAAAGGTCACGACATCCTTCAGTGCCTTTCCTTTTTGCTGCGGTATGAAATCTATTAAAACCTCACCGATTGAATACAGCATGCCCATTGGTTTCACTTCCTTTTCCCATCTTAGCTTGATAATCCCATTTTACCGCCTCGAAATTGGCACTTCCCTCTTTTGCGAAAAAGCGTATCCCATCGCTGCCCTCTCCAGGAAAAATTCGGCATGTGAAGACTTCTTCCCCGTCGTTTACAAACAGCTCGACAGAGGAAACATCCACAAACAGATGGAACTTGATCTTGCCTAGTTCTACCTTGCATTTGCGAGTTGCACCATACTTCTCGGCAAAAGCTTCACCAGATTCACTTCGATCTACCACCACTTTTTGCGCTGTGGCATCATAGGAAATCACTGTTCTCTCGTTCTCACCCGTCCTGATTTCCAACCCAAACTCAGCAGCATCGACATTATCAAACTCACTAATCATTTCATACGTAACTCCATTAAATCCTTCAAACGTCCGTGTCTCATCCCTCAGGAGACCCGCTGCCTTTTCTTCCTTCCCGCGCAAAATCGTTAGCTCGTTAACCGGCTTCTGAATCAGTTTACTTCCTTTGACAGTCAGCTCGCGCGGAATCGTCAAGCAATGAGCCCAGCCATGTGCATCCGTAGGATACTCGATCTCCGGCAAACCCATCCAGCCGACGAGAATCCGTCTTCCGGAAGGATCAATCATCGTTTGCGGAGCATAAAAATCAAAGCCCCGGTCAAGCTCAGCGAATCCTTCATGCTCGAAAAATCTATCTTCCAGATTCAACGGCTCTCCCAGGAGATAGCCTGATTGATAAATATTTTGATAGGAATCACGCTGTGGATCAATTCCTTGCGGAGAAAAAACAAGCACTCCGTGTCCATCCTGCTCAAAATAATCCGGGCATTCCCACATATACCCGAACGAATCCAGATTCGTTTTTAACTCTCCTTCAAACTGCCAATTAGTGAGATCAGCTGAACTGTATAAAACGACACAGCCTGTTTCATCTGTCCTTTGCGCGCCGATGACTGACCAGAAGCGGTCGCCTTCCTTCCAGACCTTAGGATCACGGAAATGATCGGTATATCCTTCAGGCACTTCTTCAATGGCTGGCTTCATTTTTGAAATAGCTCCATCCTTCCCCATCACGGCAAGGGCCTGATATGGATGGCGGACCCATTTTTCATCACGCGTGTTCCCTGTATACATTAAATACAACTTTTCGTCATGTTCGATTGCACTGCCAGAATAAGCTCCATGGCTGTCAAAATAGTCTCCAGGCGTGATGCCAACTCCGACATTCTCCCAATGGACAAGGTCCTCAGACTTTGTATGATACCAATATTTCAAGCCATGTACGGGACCGAGCGGAAACCATTGATAAAACAAATGATATTCCCCATTAAAATAAGAAAATCCATTAGGGTCATTTAGTAGCCCCGTTTCCGGCTGGATATGGAAGCTTTGGCGCCACGGACTTGCATCCACTTTATTTTTCAATAGTTTCAGATCTTCCTGGCTTACATCTTCCAGCTTGGTATATCTTCTTTCTTTCGTCCAATCCATGCTGTTCTTCCTCCTGAATGAAAATGATAAAGGAGAATCATCCGATTCCCCCTCATCAGTTTTTTTATACTGTAACGTTTTCGAACCGCCGTTGGTCACCCTTTTAGGTTACAACGTTATTCCGAATTGCCATTGTTTGCATTTTTTTATGCTGCAGCGTCTTTCGCCCCGCTGTTAATCATCTTCTTTTGGTCCCTTTTGGCAAGTACGATCGTGACCACGAATGCCACTGCAAACGCAATCCCCATGCCAATGATATATGGCACGATTGAGGCTGGACTGATAGAAATGATTCCTGGCAATCCAGCTGCACCTAGAGCGACAGCTTTTACCTTGAACAAGGTGACAAAGGCCGACCCGACAGCTGCTCCAGTGATCGCCCCGATAAATGGATATCTTAGCTTCAGGTTAATACCGAACATCGCAGGCTCCGTAATTCCGAGTAAAGCTGAGATTCCTGCTGCTGAAGCTGTTCCTTTAAGCTTTTTATCGCGCGTGACAGTTAGAACGCCCAAAGTCGCTGCTCCCTGCGCCACATTGGACATGGCAGCAATGACAAATATGAACGAACCGCCCGTTTTAGCCATATCGGCCAATAATTGTGTCTCCACTGCAATGAAGCTGTGGTGCATACCCGTAATAACGATTGGCGCATAAGCGAGGCCAAATAGTGCACCGCCGATGAAGCCCGTCGTATCATACAGCCAGATCATGCCGTCAGAAAGCAGATTCCCCGCTGCACGGGTAACCGGTCCAACCGCCGTGAATGTTAAAATACCCGTTATAAAAATGGTCAATAATGGTGTAAGAAGATTATCCAGGGCAGATGGTACCACTCTTCGTAAAAAATTCTCTGTTTTTGCCAGAATAAAAGATGCAACTAATACAGGAAGAACGGTCCCTTGATAACCAATTTTTTCAATCTCAAATCCGAAAATCTTCCACACCGGAATCTCGCCATTGACTAATGCGCCACCATAGCCCCAGCCATTCAATAGATCCGGATGGACCATAAGCATTCCCAGTGCCGCTCCAAGATAAGCATTTCCCCCGAAGCGCTGTGCTGCCGAGAAACCAATCAAAACCGGCAGGAACACGAATGCCGCATTTGCAAATGTATTGATCAGGGCCGCCAGATCGGCCATTTCGGGATAAGCCTCAATAAGCGACATTCCAGCGATGAATAAATCCTTTGCTGTCAGTAGATTATTTATTCCCATCAGCAAACCGCCGGCCACGATCGCCGGGATGATTGGCACGAAAATATCTGACAACATCTTCACAAAGCGCTGAAGTGGATTGAGTTTCTTCGCACTCGCATCCTTCACGTCCTTAGTGGACATTTCCGATAATCCAGTCAGCTCCGTCAGTTCTTTATATACCTTATTCACAATCCCCGAACCGAGGATGATCTGAAATTGGCCCCCAGTCGAAAAGGTTCCTTTAACCGCTTCCATTTCATCAAGTTTTTTCTGGTCCACGATGGACTCATCATTCAATACCAGACGCAAGCGGGTTGCACAATGCGCTGCGGCTGACACATTTTCTTTTCCTCCGAGGGCAGTCAGTATTTCTTCGGCTACTTCAAAGTAGTTCATTGCAAATCCTCCCTTAATTGGTATTACCGGCTCATTTGGAACCGGTTCCAAACTGCGGTAAAGTAAAACCGGTTCGATTACGGAACCGGTTCCATTAATTTAATTTTATTATAGCAAGCTAACTCAAAATGTCAACGCTTTCTCGCTCAATTATTTTAAAATCGGAAACACTCAACATCTGAATTTCCTCCTCATTCACGAGTTGGACGATTTTATCTGCAGCCATTCCCCCGGCTTCCTTGTAAAAGAATTGCACCGTGGTAAGTCCAGGATTCAGCATCTCCGTGATCTCATACCCTCCAAATCCAGTTATCGAGAGATCCTCTGGAACCTTCAGCCCCTTTGAATAGGCAGCTTTCAAGGCGCCGATCGCTATATTATCGGTTGCACAAACAATTGCAGTAGGACCAAATCCCTCTAAAATAGAAGGAACCTTCTCTAACGCATCACCGATTTTAAAGCTCGTCTCGTAATAACGGACCCTAATCTCTTCAGCTTCTTCTATCGCCTCGGCAAAGCCTTGTTTCCTTTTGACCCCTACTGCAATATCTTCTTCCGAGACACCTAGATAAGCGATCCGCTTATGCCCTTTTTGTGCCATGAACCGGCCAATTGCCTTCCCCGCCTCAAAATCATTGTGAATCAGGCTGTAGACCTGTTCATGCTGCTGCCCGACAAGTAGAACCGGAATGCCGATTTCCTGAATCGTTTGCAGGTGCCGCTCCGTCAACTTTGTCGCAAGCAAAATGATTCCCGCAACTTTTTGCTTCGCCAAACTGTACAGACTCTCAATTTCCCGGTTCAAATCCTGGCTTGTATTGGATACGAACATTTGATAATTCAGTTCCCGCAGCTTCTCATCAATCCCAATCAATGTCTTCGAAGTAGCATAAGAATCAAGACGAGGAACGACCGTACCAATGATATTCGTCTTCTTCGCCTTTAGACTCTGAGCAAAAGTATTAGGAGAATATCCCGTCTCCCCAATCACTCGCTCAATCTTCCTCATCGTCTGCTCGCCGACAGAACCCCCATTCAAATAACGGGAAACCGTACTCTTCGCCACACCTGCCAAACGAGCGATATCCGCAATTGTTGTCATTACACCCACTCCAAAAAGCCCGGTACCACTTGCCCAGACAATGTTTTTTTCATTATAACACGGGTACGCTTCTTCTGATTTATAGAATAAACTCGAGAGAGGGAACGGAATCCCTGCGTTTCTGTTCCCTCGCCTCTCATTCTGGTTGCGAATTTCAAGAAGTGCTGGTTGGCCCAAGTCAAGGGCTTGTCACCCTGATCAGTCTTGTTTTAGTCCATGGGCTCAAGTCAAAAATGAAGCATAGGGACGTACCTTATGCTCCCAAAATTAAGCAGTTGATAGAGTACTGAGTACGCCCCCTACTCTCCCCTAAGTCCCAAAAGTTCTATTAAAGATTTTTAGT
>NZ_JBIQOE010000135.1:0-17147 GCF_047739415.1 Mesobacillus sp.
CTTCATGAAGTTATCTTAATCCAGCTCCAGCGCCTAGCCCCTCGAGTCGCTTCGGTCCGCCCAATGAAGTCAAAGAACGACTTCACCGGTCGGCCCTCCAGCGCTTGTCAGGGCTGAACGAGGCGCTTGCGCTTTTTGTTCCGCCCGTTGGAATCGGAACAAGTTCCCTAACGGACAAACCGGAGGCTGAAACGGAGAAAAATGTCCGATAGAAAGGCTATAACGGACAAATCGAGGCCTGAAACGGAGAAAAATGTCCGATAGAAAGACTCTAACGGACAAACGGAAGCGGGAACAAGAGAAAGGTGTCCGAAGAAAACCCCTAATGGACAAACCGGAGTCGTGAAAAGAAAATAGTGTCCGATGGGCTTCTGTGTTCTGATGAAATAAAAATAGTCACCAATAGTCCTATTGGTGACATAACATTACTGATCCACAACAGCAGTATCGTCAACTGCATTCCCTTCCTGGGCGAATCCATATTCCTCAAGAAATTCATCAAGAACCTTTTCATATTGTTCCCGGTTTTCACTATAGGATTGGGCATGGAGGCCATTTTCAGCCATGAATAGTTTTTTCGGCCCTTTTTTCTGTTCGAACAAGGCCTCGGTCATCGATGGCAGGATGAAATCGTCCATGCGGCTATGGATGAAAAGAATCGGATTTTTAATATTTTCGATAACTGCAATCGGAGATACCTGACTCAAAGAATATTTATCACGGATGCGGATGAACATACTGGCGACTGGCAGCAATAGTTTTGGAGGCAAAAGCTTAACCTCTTCCTTGATGCGGTAAGCGAGCTGTTCGCTGAAGTCAGAGAATGGGCAATCTGCCACATAGAAGTCCGCACCGTCCTCAATCATGCCGGCATAAAGGAGCAGGGTAGCCGCTCCCATTGACTCCCCGTGGATGCCAAGAAGCAAATCTGGACCTTTCTCTTCCCTCAGCCAGTCTACCACCGATTTAAGGTCGAATTTCTCATAATATCCGTAGCTGGTGGTCTTCCCGCCGGACTCTCCATGGCGGCGGTGGTCGTAGATAACCGCATTGAAGCCTCTGTTCAAAAACAAGTTCATGTATTTCACGGAATTCGTCTTGCTCTGGGTAACTCCATGGGCAATGATGATGTAACGGTTTGTCTTGTGCGGTTCGACAAGGACTGCTTTCAGCGGATACCCGAAGGAAGAGGGGATGCTGACTTCCCTTTTTGGCAGTGCATCATATTCATCTGGGACCAGATGGCCAGCGTCTTTTTCCCGGTTGAAGATTTCATCATCCTCTTTCTTTTTCAGGAACATGACTTTATTGGATATATAAACTCCCAGCGAGGCCAGGACAAGCAAGAAAGAAAACAACACACGGAATGCCTTTCTCAAGCTGAACCCTCCGTCTAACTCATTTTCTCTATTTTACCATTCACAACGATAAAACAAACATTAAAAAGACCGCCGAATCAGGCGGTCCACCACAAGTTATAAGAATGGATTATATTACTTCGAGAAATGTCCAGCTCCAGCGCCTAGCCAGTTTTCATCCCTGAGAGTGCTTCCTCGAGTATCTTGCGAGAAGCGTTAGCTTTGAGCAGCTCGAGTCGCTTGTCTAGCTGCGGCTCCTAACTCCTCGAGACGTTTCGGTCCTGCCAATGAAGTCAAAGAGCGACTTCACTGACAGGTCCTCCAACGCTTGTCGGGGCTGACCAAGGCGCTTACGCTTTTCTTTATTGCTGTGAATTTTGGCGCTTTGTTGGGTGAATCGCTTTTTCAAGATCCTCGGCGGCAATCTGCTGTTTTACCGTATCTGCGTTTGGCTTGCCTTGCTGGCTGTAGCCTTTATCACGTTTTTGGCTCATGCAACATGCTCCCTTCTTCAAAATAACCTCATCTAATAAGATGGATTCAAGAGCAGGAGCTTATGCAAAAAGTTAAACAGTAACAGAATTCAGCTTGAAATAAGTGCTTTCAATAGGCCTTGAGATATGAGGCTGAATAACCTCAATACCCTTGAGCAGCTTGTCAAGATCGACGCCGGTTTCGATCCCCATCCTGTGAAGCATATAGACGACATCCTCAGTAGCAGCGTTGCCTGCAGCACCCGGAGCGAATGGGCATCCACCCAGGCCGCCTGCAGAAGTGTCGAACCGAGTAACTCCTGCCTGGAGAGCGGCAAAAATATTCGACAGGGCCAGCTTTCTTGTATCATGGAAATGCGCAGTCAGCAGCACATCCGGGTAGGCATCCCTCAGTTTGGAAAATAAAGAATAGGACTCATGAGGTGCAGCCATGCCGATTGTATCGGCGACGCTCAGTTCATCGACCCCGGCCTCAACGAATTCGCCGCATAGTGCAAGCACTTCATCTTCGTCAATTTTGCCTTCATACGGGCAATAAAAAGCAGTTGAGATGCATGCACGCACAAAATAATCCTTCGACTTAAGCTCTGCGATCAATGGCAGAACCTCGGCTAGGCTCTCAGTAGTCGTTTTGTTGATATTCTTTTGGTTAAAGGTATTGCTAACACCGACGAACACAGCGACCGCTTTGCAATCAGTCATATAGACGCGTTCTATTCCCTTTTTATTAGGAGCGAGGACGATATTCCTCGTGTTGCTGTCAAGGCAGTCAGCAACGATCTCTGCGGCATCGCTCATCTGTGGCACCCATTTAGGAGATACGAATGATGTAAGCTCCATCTCTTTGACTCCGGCATTCTTCAATGAATTGATAAATTCTTTTTTCACTTCGGTAGGGACAAAGCTTTTTTCATTTTGAAGCCCGTCTCTCGGGCCAACTTCAATTATTTCAACCTTCTCGGGAAGCTTCAGCATTTGATATAACCCTCCTCTTAAGATATCTTAATTGTAAATAGAATATTTTTAAAAATGCAAGAATAAATAAAATTTTGATAAAATAAAAGGGATTTTATCAAAAGCAATCGAAGTAATTAAAATGTGAGAACTAGAGAAAGGGTGAGCAATTTGAGCAAGACTGAAGCAGTAATCGTAGCTGCAGTAAGGACAGCAATTGGCAGCTTTAATGGTAGTTTGAAGAATATTTCCGCACCAGACCTCGGTGCGGCGGTAATTAAAGATGCATTGAAGCAGGCTGGCGTTCAGCCTGGACAAGTGGATGAAATCATCATGGGCAATGTGCTTCAGGCTGGTCTTGGGCAAAACCCGGCAAGACAGGCAGCGATTAAGGCGGGTATTCCTGAAAGCGCTTCCTCTATGACCATCAATAAAGTGTGCGGATCAGGCTTGAAGGCCGTCCATCTGGCAGCACAAGCCATCATAGCAGGTGATGCGGAAGTCGTCGTGGCTGGCGGAATGGAGAATATGAGCCAGGCTCCATATTTATTGAAAAATGCACGGGATGGATTCAAGATGGGTGACCAGAAGCTTGTCGACAGCATGACTTCAGACGGACTCACGTGTGCTTTCAATGACTACCATATGGGGGTTACGGCTGAAAATCTGTGCGCAAAATATGAAATTGGCCGAAGCGAGCAGGATGAATTCGCGGCAGATAGCCAGGAAAAGGCGGCAAAGGCGATTGAAGAAGGCAGGTTCAAGGATGAAATCGTGCCGATTGAAATCCCGCAGCGAAAAGGTGATCCGGTCGTTTTTGATACGGATGAGTATCCGAAAAAAGGGACAACATCGGAAAAGCTTGGCGGCCTTCGTCCAGCATTCAAAAAGGATGGCAGCGTAACAGCGGGGAACGCGTCAGGAATCAATGATGGAGCTGCTGCGTTGGTTGTCATGAGCCGAGCGAAGGCAGAAGAACTTGGCTTAAAACCGCTCGTTGTCATTAAGGGGAATGCGAGCGCGGGCGTTGATCCAAGCATCATGGGCATCGGGCCGGTTGACGCAGTTAAGAAAGCATTGAATAAAGCGGGCATGACAATGGAAAATATGGAGCTGATCGAAGCGAATGAAGCGTTTGCGGCTCAATCACTGGCTGTCGACCGTGAGCTTAATTTTAACAAGGACATCCTGAATGTGAATGGCGGGGCGATTGCGCTGGGCCATCCAATCGGGGCAAGCGGAGCCAGAATCCTTGTTACGCTGATTCATGAAATGAAGCGCCGTAACGCGAAGACCGGGCTTGCTACCCTGTGCATAGGCGGAGGACAGGGTGTCGCAACAGTTGTGGAGCTCGCTTAAGTCTATTAATCTTTTAACTTAAATTTGGCACCAGCATTTGCTTGTGCTTCCATAGTCAAAGGGGGAAGAACGATGAAAAGAATTTGCACATCCTTTCAAGACGCAGTGGCGGATATCCATGATGGCGCGACCTTGATGGTTGGCGGCTTTGGTCTCTGCGGGATCCCGGAAAATGCCATCCTGGCACTTGTTGAAAAAGGGGTAAAAGACCTGACTGTCATCTCCAATAACTGTGGCGTTGATGACTGGGGCCTTGGCCTGCTGTTAAAGAACAAGCAGATTAAGAAAATGGTAGGTTCCTATGTGGGAGAAAACAAAGAATTCGAGAGACAAGTATTATCTGGAGAGATCGAAGTCGAACTGATTCCTCAGGGTACGCTTGCGGAAAAAATCAGGGCAGGCGGTGCAGGGATTCCGGCGTTCTATACACCAGCAGGAGTAGGGACACCGATCGCGGAAGGAAAAGAAACTCGTATGTTCAACGGCAAGGAATATTTGCTTGAAGAATCGCTGACTGCGGATTTCAGCATCGTCCGTGCGTGGAAGGGCGATAAAATGGGGAACCTTGTCTATCATAAAACGGCAAGGAACTTCAATCCGATGATTGCAGCGGCCGGCAGGGTCACCATTGCCGAAATCGAGAATTTATATGAAGTAGGAGAATTAGATCCAAACAGTATCCATACTCCAAGCATTTATGTCCAGACACTGATTGAGGGCAATCAGGAGAAACGGATTGAAAGGCTGACAGTGAGAAGTTAACTCTGACTGATCATGAAAGGAGAAGGCATATGATTAAAAACAAAGGGAATGTCCGGGAGAAAATCGCGCGCCGGGCTGAAAAAGAAATCGAAAATGGTTTTTACGTAAACCTTGGGATCGGGATGCCGACATTGGTTGCAAATTTCATTTCCGACGACAAGCAGGTTGTCCTGCAGTCTGAAAACGGCTTGCTTGGAATTGGACCTTATCCAGCCGAGGACAGCGTCGATCCAGATTTGATCAACGCAGGCAAAGAAACGGTTACGGCGATTCCAGGTGCTGCGTATTTTGATTCTGCTGAGTCATTCGCAATGATCCGCGGAGGACACATCAATATTGCCATCCTTGGCGGAATGGAAGTCTCGGAAGCTGGCGATCTTGCTAACTGGATGATTCCAGGAAAGATGATCAAGGGCATGGGCGGTGCAATGGACCTTGTCCATGGAGCACAAAAAATCATCGTCATCATGGAGCATGTGAACAAGAGCGGTGATGCGAAAATCCTTAAGGAATGCAGCCTGCCACTGACAGGAAAAGGTGTTGTCAACCGCATTATCACAGATATGGCGGTCATTGACGTAACTTCATTTGGGCTGAAGCTTGTTGAAGTAGCTTCCGGCTACACAGTCGACGATGTCATCAAATCAACAGAGCCTGAACTGCAAGTAGACGACTCAGTTGTCATAGACGCATATTGATCAATCGGGAACGCCTGTAAAAGGGCGTTCCTTCTTCGTTAATGTGCAGTAGGTCCAGATTGATTTTAATTATTTGTTTCCGATGGTATAATTTTTTGAAAATGCCTGTAATAAGCCAATTATTGTTTCAAAAGTCATGTTGATTGTAGTGGAAGGCGCGTAGACTCCTCCGAAAATGCTAACGCATTTCCATCGTACGTGGGAAGGGTTGAGGAAGCTCTTCAAAGTCCTGCGGGATGAGCAATTCATGTGAGACCCCACAGGCGCTTAGAGCGCCTAGGAGGCTCACAGACTGCAAGGAAGAATTTGATGTTTGAAAAAGCCGGCAGTAGGGCTTTTTCATAATTCTTCCCCGCGGAAAGCGAAGCGCCTGGAACGGAAATCAACAGACTAGTTTAACAATCCAAAATAAGGCTCTGAAAATTGAACCAATTTTACCAAAAAGCATAGAACCGAGGGATCAACAATGAAAAAGAAACAAAAACGTCAGCAACAAGTGAAAAAAGAGGAAAAGCCAGCAACTCTTGGCGATCTCCTGAATCAGGATATCATGCAAAAGTTAAAAGCCCAGCAAGAACAATTGAAGGAAGAGGAAGAAAAGAAAAAGCAGGCTGAATTGGAACGCAGGAAGGAAGAGAAGCGTTTAAGAGAAAAAAACAAATCGTTTGAAGAATTGCTCTCCGAAAGCAACATGGATTGGAAGAAATTCAAATGACAAGAAGAAGAGTCGAAGTAGTTCCATACAATTCTGATTGGAAAACGCTTTTTGAAAATGAGAAGCAGCTTCTGGAGTCCATCTTTTTACCAGCAGAAGTAGAAATTCACCATATCGGCAGTACATCTGTTCCAGGCCTTAGCGCCAAGCCAATCATAGACATCATGTTAGCAGCTGACAGCCTTGGACAAATTGAAAAGGTAACACCTGGCATAGAGGCTGCTGGTTACGAGGCGAAGGGGGAGAATGGCATCCCTGGGCGGCGCTATTTTCAAAAGCATGACGAAAATGGTGTCCGAAAAGTACATTTGCACTCTTTTGAAAAAGGCAGCCACCAATTTTACAGGCATCTTGTATTCCGTGATTATTTAAGGACTCATCCTCAGGAAGCCAGCAAATACGCTGATGTAAAAGAAAAAGCTGCCCGAAAATATGAATTCGACATCGATTCCTACATAGCTGAAAAATCTCCGATTGTGAAGGAGCTTGAGCAAAAAGCAATGCAATGGAGACCGGTCAAATAACAAATGTTTTGCTTCCTGTACGAAAGGGCAATAAGGTAAAAAAAGCAAAGGAGCAAAGCTTTGTTACTTATAACCTTCATACTGGCAGCTGGATTCGTTTCAATCCATTTATTTTCAAGATATTTACCTTTCCTCGAAAGCGTACCTCGAAGCAGACTGCTTTCAGCTGCAGGAGGCATTTCTGTAGCCTATGTGTTCATCCATCTGCTTCCTGAGTTGAATAAGCATAACCAGGTCCTTGATAGGAGTATCGAATCTGCAGCCCTCAAGTTCTTCGAAAACCATACATATATAGTAGCGATGATTGGTTTGGCGGTTTTTTATGGCTTAGAACGGATGGTTAAAACTTCAAAGAAAAAACAGCAGAAGAAAAACAACTTGGACCGAGCTTCAAAAGGTGTTTTTTGGATCCATATCGTTTCGTTTTTCCTTTATAACAGTTTGATAGGATATCTACTGCTTCATGGAGAACAGGAAACAATTTCCGGATTGATATTTTACTTTATTGCACTTTCTGTCCATTTTATCACCAGCGACCATGCGCTTAGGGAAGCGCATAAGGAAATATATGACCGTATAGGGAGATGGCTGCTTGCTGCCGCAATATTGACAGGCTGGGTAATCGGCATTGCCTGGAAAGTGAATGAAAACATTATTGCTGTGCTTTTTGCACTGCTTGCAGGCGGAGTCATCTTGAATGTAATGAAAGAGGAGCTCCCGGAGGAAAGGGAGAGTGATTTTTGGGCCTTTTCCGCTGGACTGGCAGGCTATACACTTTTATTAATGCTGGCGTAAAGTAAATAGTCATAAAGAGAAAAAGGAACCCGTAAAGCTGAACGGGTTCCTTTTTTGGCTCTTATCTGTGCTGGTCATATTTATTTGCTTTCGTAATTGATTTAATTAAATTCACTTCCTCAGAAGACAGCGAAGCGGAACTTGCAGCCCTGGCATTTTCTCTTATTTGTTCAGGGGTGCTTGCCCCGGCTACAACAGAAGCTACTGCAGGATGTGCTAAATTATACTGAATGGCAACTTCTGCAAGGGATCTCGATGAAGCCACCTTCTGTTTCAATAAAGGAAGGACCTCTGCCAATTGGTCATAGCTGTAATCAAGATACCCTTTGGAAGCTGCCTTTTCGAGCATTCTGTCACTTAGCATCCCTTTAGCGACCGTACCTCTCGTTACCACACTAATGTTTTTATCTTGCAGCAGCGGCAGCGATTCTTCCTCAGGGCTGCGGTCAAGAATGCTGTATTGCATCATGACAGATACGATGCTGGATTTTTTCGCATATTCACGAATGACATTCGGTCTTATGGACGAAATGCCATAATATTTAATATAGCCTTCATCCTTCAATTCTTCAAAGGCCTCGATAGTTTCATCAATGTTATCTTCAATTGTCCCGCCGTGCAGCTGGTAAAGATCAATATAATCGGTATTCAGTCTTTTCAGGCTTTGCTTGACGGCTTCTTTGATGTAGGCCTTAGAAGGATCCCATGTCCAGCTGTCCTTTGTGTCGGTCCAACGATTGCCAGCTTTCGTGGCGATAACCACCTGCTCCCTGACATTCTTTAAAGCTTTTCCTACTATCTTTTCATTCTCCCCGAAATCATATAAATCAGCGGTATCAAAATAGTTGATTCCTTCTTCCAGGGCAGATTCAATCACTGCCTGTCCCTTTGGATAGTCTGTTCCAAGCGACATGCATCCAAGGCCGATTTCACTGACAAGCAAATCAGAAGTACCTAATTTCCGTCTCTTCATAAGTAATCACTCCGTTCCAATGTTGGTTTCATTTTAACGAAAGGAATGGAGTGCATTCAACTATTCTGGATGGCGGACCGGCTGATTGACTGTTTCAATCCAATCTTTAACAAACTCATGCTTTTTGCCATACTCTTTTAAAATGGTTTTGATTTCCCATGCCTTCCCCGCAAGAGTGATTCCCTGGCCATGAACGTAAATTTTCATCCGTCTGCTCCTTTCAGATAAGTATGATAAAATGTATGAGAATTTGATATGTGATTAGAACAGGAGTGGACATGTATGAAATCTCTTGAAGAAAAAACATTGAAGACGGAGAAGATTTTTACAGGTAAGGTCATTAGCCTGCAGGTAGACGATGTAGAATTGCCGAATGGAAAAACGTCAAAAAGGGAGATCGTCAAGCACCCAGGGGCAGTCGCGGTTATTCCGGTCACAGCTGATCATAAAATCATCATGGTTGAACAATATCGGAAGGCTCTAGAAAGGACGATTGTCGAAATCCCGGCAGGAAAGCTTGAGGCCGGAGAGAAGCCGGAAATTTGTGCTGCCCGAGAACTTGAGGAAGAGACAGGCTATGAATGCGCTAATTTGGAATGGCTGATCTCCTTCTACACGTCTCCAGGATTCGCAGATGAAATCATTCATGTATATAAAGCAACAGGATTAACTAAAAAAGCTAACCCGGCAGCAGCGGATGAGGATGAATTTGTCAATTTAATGGAGATAACCCTTGAAGAAGCGATCCAGCTCGTTAAAGAACAAAAGATTTTCGACGCAAAAACAGCATTTGCAGTACAGCACCTGCAATTGCAGGAGGCATTAGATAATTAAATGCAAGAATACTTCGTTGATCTTCACATTCATATTGGCAGGACGAAATCAGGCCGAGCTGTAAAAATCACCGGAGCAAAATCACTGACATTCAGCAATATCATCCGCCACGCAAGGGACTATAAAGGGTTAAATATGATAGGGGTTATTGACAGCCACTCACCTGAAGTTCTTGATGAAATGGAAGATTTGCTTAATGCGGGTGAGTTGGCGGAACATCCTGAGGGCGGTTTGAATTATGGCGGGATGAGTGTCATCCTTGGTTCAGAGCTTGAGATAAATGATGAAAGCACCCAGGGTCCCATCCATGTATTATGCTATCTTCCCAGTTTGCAAACGATGAGGACTTTTTCGAACTGGCTAAAGAACCACTTGAAAAATATTCATCTAAGCTCCCAGAGAGTCTATATTTCTGGCCGTGTTTTGCAAAAGAAGGTTAAGGAACTTGGAGGTATCTTTATTCCCGCTCATGTATTTACACCCTTCAAAAGCTTATACGGAAAAGGTGTTGAGAGTTCTCTTTCAGAGGTTTTTGATGCAGACCTGATTGATGGCATTGAATTAGGCTTAAGCTCTGATACGAACATGGCTGACCAGGTGGCTGAACTTCACCGTTATCCATTTGTAACGAATTCCGACGCCCACTCTCTTGCGAAAATTGCGAGAGAATACCAGAAAATCGAAATGGCTGAGCCATCTTTTCGTGAACTGGGACTTGCTTTAAATCAATCAGAAGGCAGGGGTATCAAAGCAAATTACGGTCTAGATCCCCAGCTTGGAAAGTATCATCGTACAGTCTGTGCAGAATGCCAAGCTTACAATCCAACATATGATGAAGCGTGTTCTGAATGCGGATCCGTCAAAAAGGTAAAAGGTGTCGCCGACAGAATACAGGAACTAAGATCATCAGAAGGAAATCAGAATGAAAGACCGCCCTATATCCACCAGGTGCCACTCGAATTCATTCCAGGCCTTGGACCGAAAATGTTAGAAAAACTGATGAACCACTTCGGTACAGAAATGGCCGTCCTTCATTCTGTGCCTCTCGATTCTTTGAAACAGGTCATTCCAGAAAAGACAGCCGTAACCATAGATAGAGCAAGAAAAGGCCAGCTCGCCTTTCACGCAGGCGGAGGCGGCAAATACGGGAAAATAACAGATTGAAAAAATCCGGTCCATTGGGCCGGATTTTTCAATCTATTAACTTAGAAATAGAAGCATTACAGTCATAGACTCCTTGTCCTTGCATATGATGATAGTAACCAATATGCAGGAGGAAGAGAGATGAAGAAACGAAGTTACCAGGACGTCGCAGTAACCCATTTAAGAGAATATTCCTCAATCTATCTTTTTGTCATTGTCCTGTTTTTGATGGGGGTTATCTTTGGGGCAGTAATCGTGAATAGCCTCAGCTTCACTCAAAAAGAGGATTTATTCTATTATTTATCGCAGTTTTTTGGACAGGCTGCTTCCGGAAAAGTAGCAGACGGAAAGGATTTGTTTTTGCAGAGCTTTTTACACAATGGAAAGTTCATAGGTCTAATCTGGATTCTCGGAGTTTCCATCATAGGACTTCCCGTCATACTGATCCTCCTTTTCATGAAGGGGATGGTTGTTGGTTTCACAGTAGGTTTTCTTGTCAACCAAATGCAATGGGATGGATTTCTGCTATCCTTTGTTTCCATCCTGCCGCAAAACTTTATCATTATACCAGTTTTTATTATTACGGCAGCAATGGCGGTGACTTTTTCCTTGAAAATGATACGGAACCAATTCATGAAGAAAATCAATCAGCCAATTATGCCGCAGTTTTTTAGATATATCTTCTCATTTGTCGCCGCTCTTGTATTCTTGGCTGTGGCGGCAGGGGTGGAGGCATATTTATCACCGGCACTATTGAAAGCGGTCATCAATTCGATTAATTAAAATAAGTATTAAATAAAAATAACTATTGTTTCTTATTTGTAATAATTTTATTTTGAATCTCATTTCCCTTCTGGTATAATATAAGAACAGTGGCGGGGGAGTGAGAGTATCGAAATGGAAAACAGAATTGAGAGAATCAAGAAACAGCTGCATTCGTCCAGCTATAAATTAACGCCGCAGCGTGAAGCTACCGTACGCGTGTTGCTTGAACATGAAGAAGACCACTTGAGTGCGGAAGATGTTTATTTGCTTGTCAAAGAGAAATCTCCTGAAATCGGTTTGGCAACAGTATACCGGACACTTGAGCTGCTGACTGAACTGAAAATTGTTGATAAAATCAACTTCGGGGACGGCGTATCCCGTTACGATCTCCGCCAGGAAGGCGCTGCCCATTTCCACCACCACCTGGTCTGCATCGAATGCGGAGCAGTGGATGAAATCCAGGACGACCTTCTTGAAGATGTTGAAGAAATCGTTGAAAGAGACTGGAAATTTAAAATCAAGGACCACCGCCTGACTTTCCATGGTATTTGCCACAGATGCCAGGATAAAGAACCGGCTGAAACTGAATGATCCCAAGACCCTTTTTCCAATGGAGAAAGGGTTTTTTATTTTTCTATTAAAATTGCACCTGGATCAGGTATAATTCTTGTCCAAATTGGCATACAGATTAGTAAATAAGTAAAGTCGAATAGAACATGAGACGACTATGAAAAAGAAGAGCTCATAGTTTTATGTGTCGAGTTGGAGGCAAGAAAAATGAAAGCTTGGTTCGGATTGGTACTGCATACCTTAAAGGTGTTTATATTATTCACTGGATGCACAATCTTATTTTATTATGGTATCATGTGGGTTAACGAAGAATATGAAAGCTATCATCGATATGACGCGCCAGAGGGAGCAGCCATAAAGGTGTCAGGTACTTTTGACGAAGAAAAAGGAAGTATGCTTGAAAGGCTGATACTGTTTTATCTGAATGGGGAGTAATAAACATGGAAGATAGGCTCGACGACTTTATCCACTTTTTAGTTGTTGAAAAGGGACTTTCGAAAAACACAATTGTGTCCTATAAACGAGATTTGAATAGCTATATCACATATCTTAAGAATGTTGAACAGCTTGGAGACTTAAATGGTGTGCAGCGTCCGCAGATTGTTCATTTCCTGGGTCATTTGAAAGACACAGGCAAATCATCAAAAACATTGGCAAGACATATTGCCTCGATCAGGGCTTTCCATCATTTCCTGCTGCGAGAAAAGGCAGTTGACCATGATCCAACAGTCCACATCGAAAGTCCTCAGCATGAAAGGTCCTTGCCTAAGGTATTGAGCATGGAAGAGGTCGAGACACTTCTCGACAGCCCGAAGCTGACAGACCATTTTGGCTATCGTGATAAGGCTATGCTGGAAATGATGTATGCTACTGGTATCCGTGTGAGCGAACTGATTGGGCTAACGCTATCTGATGTCCATCTGACAATGGGGTTTGTCCGCTGCATGGGAAAAGGCAGCAAGGAAAGAATCATCCCGATTGGCAAGACAGCTTCTGCCGCGATCGAGCAATACCTGGAAAAGGGCAGGCCAAAGCTGGTATCCAAAAAACATAAGGATGACTCTTTATTTTTGAATCACCATGGGAAAGGTCTATCACGACAGGGCTTCTGGAAGATTCTTAAGCGCCTTGCGACAGAAGCGGGGATTGAGAAAGAATTGACGCCGCATACGATGCGCCATTCATTTGCCACTCATCTGCTTGAAAATGGTGCCGATCTTCGCGCCGTGCAAGAAATGCTAGGCCACGCGGATATTTCAACTACACAAATTTATACCCATGTAACAAAGACAAGATTAAAGGACGTCTATACAAAGTTCCATCCCCGTGCCTAACAGCTTGACTGTTTGCATCTACGCGCTTGGCGGTCCTTATGGGTGCGTGTTTTGTTAATAGTTTAATAGTTTCATAGAATTGTCATAAAAGGCCGGCTAAAAGTCGGCTTTTTTTCTTGTGTTTTTCATTTTATTTAGTACAATGAAGATGTCAGACTTCTGACAAATGAAAACTCAAGCATTCGATTAACTAAAACTAATAAGGGTATCATAAAATTGTAAAAAAAGTTAGTGACGCATTCACACTTTTAAGGAGGAGAAGGAATGTCGAATACATATAAAAGAGTATTTTTAGTCGTTATGGATTCAGTCGGGATCGGAGAAGCACCAGACGCGGAAAAGTTTGGTGATAAAGGTTCCCATACTTTAGGTCATATCGGTGACAAAATGAACGGATTGAACATGCCTAACATGGGTAAGCTTGGCCTCAGCAATATCGAGGAAATTAAAGGCATCGCACCTGCAGAAAAGCCGCTGGCCTTCTATACAAAGATGGAAGAAGCTTCTAATGGCAAAGATACTATGACAGGCCATTGGGAGATTATGGGTTTGAATATCCAGACTCCATTCCAGGCGTTCCCTGATGGGTTCCCGGAAGAGTTGATATCTGAACTTGAATCACGTACTGGCAGAAAGGTCATCGGCAACAAGCCGGCAAGCGGAACAGAAATCCTTGTTGAGCTTGGCGAAGAGCATGTGAAGACCGGGGCGTTAATCGTCTATACGTCGGCTGATTCTGTTCTGCAGATTGCTGCTCATGAAGAAATCATTCCGATAGAAGAACTTTATGATATTTGTAAAATTGCCAGGGAACTGACACTTGATGAAAAATACATGGTCGGAAGAGTCATCGCAAGACCTTTTGTCGGTGAACCAGGGGACTTCAAACGTACATCCAACCGCCACGACTATGCATTAAAGCCATTTGGCAGGACAGTTATGAATGAATTAAAGGACTCAGGCCTTGACGTACTGGCTATCGGTAAAATATCAGATATCTATGACGGTGAAGGTGTGACCGAATCTTTGCGCACAGTGTCAAATATGGACGGAATGGATAAATTGCTCCAAACCTTGGATCAGGATTTTACAGGATTGAGCTTCCTGAATCTTGTTGATTTTGATGCTCTATTCGGACATCGCCGTAATCCTGAAGGTTATGGCAAGGCACTAGAAGAATACGATGCCCGCCTTCCTGAAGTATTCGAGAAATTGAAAGAAGATGACCTTCTCATCATTACGGCTGACCATGGAAATGACCCGGTTCATCACGGAACAGACCATACACGTGAATACGTGCCACTTCTTGTTTACTCAAAGGGAATGAATGAAGGAAAAGAACTGCCTGTCCGTAAAACATTTGCTGACATCGGTGCAACTGTAGCAGAAAACTTTAATGTGAAAATGCCTGAACACGGAACAAGTTTCTTAAAGGAATTGAAATAAGGAGTGGATTTCATGGATTACAATCAAATTCAAACAGCAGCATCTTTTATCAATGAAAAGCTTAAGCAGCAGCCGAAAATTGGGTTGATTCTCGGTTCTGGGCTTGGTGTCCTGGCTGATGATATCGAAAACCCGGTTAAGATTCCTTACAACGAAATCCCGGGCTTCCCGGTTTCCACTGTAGAGGGTCACGCTGGACAGCTGGTTTGCGGACAGCTAAGCGGTGTGGAAGTAATCGCGATGCAAGGTCGTTTTCATTATTATGAAGGCTACAGTATGGATAAGGTTACTTTCCCGGTTCGCGTTATGAAAGAACTAGGAATTGAAAAACTGATCGTTACGAACGCAGCCGGCGGTGTGAACGAAAGCTTTGAGCCAGGCGACTTGATGATCATCACAGACCATATCAACAATATGGGAACAAATCCGCTTATTGGGCCAAACGATTCACATTTCGGCGTGCGTTTCCCAGATATGAGCGAAGCATATTCAAAGAATTTAAGAGGAATTGCGAAAGAGGTTGCTGACAAGAACAAACTTACTCTCAAAGAAGGAGTATATGTTGGAAATCCTGGACCAGTTTACGAAACACCTGCAGAAGTAAGGATGATTC
Source organism: Mesobacillus sp. (assembly GCF_047739415.1). Lineage (GTDB taxonomy): Bacteria > Bacillota > Bacilli > Bacillales > Cytobacillaceae > Mesobacillus. The sequence goes on from NZ_JBIQOE010000135.1 coordinate 15,338, forward strand.
GTACAATGGGCGGAGACGCAGTCGGAATGTCCACAGTACCAGAAGTCATCGTTGCGAAGCATTCAGGCCTTGAAGTCCTCGGCATTTCTTGCATCTCAAACATGGCAGCAGGGATCCTGGACCAGCCATTAAGCCATGATGAGGTAATCGAAACGACTGAAAAGGTGAAGTCCAGCTTCCTTTTACTAGTAAATGAAATTGTAAAAACGTTAGGAAATTAAGTAATCAATAGCTTCTTGGCTAAATAATGATAAGTGGTGATAATGATGAGAATGGTTGACGTTATTGAGAAAAAACGTGACGGACATGAATTATCAACTGAAGAAATCCAGTTTTTTGTTGATGGATATACAGATGGCTCAATTCCTGATTATCAGGTAAGTGCGCTGACAATGGCGATTTTCTTCCAGGGAATGACGGAAAAAGAACGCGCTGACCTTACGATGGCAATGGTGAAGTCTGGTGACCAGATCGACCTTTCAGCCATTGAAGGAGTAAAAGTCGACAAGCACTCTACCGGTGGTGTAGGCGATACAACAACTCTTGTATTAGGGCCATTAGTTGCTGCTGTCGGTGTTCCAGTCGCAAAAATGTCAGGGCGCGGACTTGGCCATACTGGCGGAACAATCGACAAACTAGAATCCGTTGAAGGCTTCCATGTTGAAATAGGTAATGACGAATTCATCAATCTCGTAAATAAAAATAAAATTGCGGTAATCGGCCAAAGCGGAAACTTAACTCCGGCTGATAAAAAGCTTTATTCACTGCGTGATGTAACCGCAACTGTTGACAGTATCCCGCTTATCGCCAGCTCAATCATGAGCAAGAAGATAGCTGCAGGTGCTGACGCGATTGTCCTGGATGTTAAAACAGGTGCAGGTGCATTCATGAAGACTCTTGATGATTCACGTGAACTGGCAAAGGCAATGGTGCGCATCGGTAATAATGTTGGCCGCAGGACAATGGCTGTTATTTCTGATATGAGCCAGCCGTTGGGATACGCTATCGGTAATGCTTTAGAGGTTAAGGAAGCAATTGATACATTAAAGGGTGAAGGTCCAGAAGACTTGACAGAACTTTGCTTGACGCTCGGAAGCCATATGGTATTCCTGGCTGGAAAAGCTGAGTCACTTGGAGAAGCACGCAGCAAATTAGAAGAAGTGATCAAGAACGGAACCGCTCTTGAAACGTTCAAGGTATTCCTGGCCTCTCAGGGCGGCGATGCTTCTGTTGTTGATGATCCAAGCAGGCTTCCTCAGGCAAAATACACATTCGAGCTTGAAGCAAAAGAAGCAGGTTATGTTGCTGAAATCGTTGCTGACGAAGTCGGAACTGCCGCAATGCTTCTTGGTGCAGGAAGAGCGACAAAGGAATCGGAAATTGATTTGGCAGTAGGTTTGCTATTGCGCAAGAAAATCGGCGACAAAGTCGAAAAAGGCGACGCTCTTTTAACCATTTACAGCAACTTCGAGGATGTAAACGAAGTGAAAGAAATGCTGTATGAAAATATTAAAGTTTCTAGCGAACATGTAGATGCACCGATTCTGGTTCATGAAGAAATTACAGAATAAATAAAGTAGAAAAAGCGAAGAGGCGACTCTTCGCTCAGTTTGTCGACAAAAGGGGTTCGGAATGGTCTCATTCCGAACCCCCTTTTGGATTTCATCGGATTTTTTAAAGAAAATAGACTCTCTTCGCTATACTTTTAGGCCATTACTGGACTTCTCCAAGTCCAGTTGGCCATCTTCTTCAAGTTCAAGGCAGCGAAAGTAAGCATCGCCTGCATCGACAATTTTTTAAGCCCCCTTAG
>NZ_JBIQOE010000136.1:0-21680 GCF_047739415.1 Mesobacillus sp.
GAGAAAATATTGTTTTGCCTCTTTATTCTGGGCACATTGCGCAAAACCGGTAATCAACTGCATGCCGATAATATTGGATTCCAGATTGTGATTCAAAATCCCAATTTCTAGATTGTTCAATACCCGTTTATCACCAAATAGCTTCATGCCCTTCATATATTTTTTGCTCTCGATGATTTCAGTTGCTTTAGGCATAGTTACCTTAGGCGGCTGTGAGAGAATCCCTTTTTCAAGGAGATAAAATGTCGCTAGTTTATAAATTTTCTGGGTAACCGTCGTAAGTCCCTCATAAATCGTCATCACTCGATTGTCATATGCCATATTCATATTCAATGTATATAAACCCATGCTCACTTGCTTCAATACACGGACAAACATGATATCGAATCCGTTATCATAAAGCTTAGGGGCATCTAAATGAACATCCGCTGACGTAAATCCTATTGGCTTCACAATGCCTTGCTCTTTAAAAAGAACTTCCATCTCCTTTACATAAAAATCAAGCTCCTGCCACAATCCGCCTAGAATATTTCGAGCTTGCTGATCATCAGCTTTTTCAATAAAGTATTCTAAGATTCTCATGATCAAGGTTTTCTCCTGATATGTCTGCCAAAGAGTACCGACTTCAGAAGCACTGATCGGCTTAGTTTGGACCAAGCATATGACCTCCTTACCACATTCCATATTATTTAATACAATCTCCAATTTTATGGAAATAATCCCTAATCCTCACAGGTCAGAAAAAAAGGGCGAGGTAGCTCCTTCATGGAGCGACAGGATAAAATGCGAAAGGCCAGGCTATGGAGCTGGATAATTTTATTTCAACGAACATAAAAAGGCACGCTTCTGCGATTGAAGCGCGTTTTTTTAGAGCTGCTGGATTTATTTTAATAAATATGAAATGACCTCTGGTATCCGTTTTTTGAAGCTTGATAATTATGCTCGGCCCTTCGACTTTTAGTTCTGCCTCAATTCCTTTTTGCCTGATAATCTCAAAGATGGCTTTATTGGTTTCCAGAAATGGCCCAGCAAGTTTCTCGCCACCTTCTTTTGTGCCGCAATCCAGATATACTTTTTCCAGATAAGATAGATCTGCCGTTTCAACAACTGCTCTATTTCCTCCTGGTTACGGTAAAAACCGGATGAAAGCCCCGCGATTCTTTTAAAAATATGAGGATAAGTGCATGCTGCATATGTTGTGACTAAAGCGCCCAAAGAGATGCCGGCCATATATGTTTCATTGGGATTCGTATTATACTTTTTAGCTGTCCAATACAATGGTAGGACTCCTGAAAATGATGTTATTTTATTAAGGATTACCTATAAAAAATTCGGCGTCACCGAGCATCGCAACATTCCATTTGATGATGGAGTTATCACTGATCCAATGGAATACTAAAATTGGATTCTGCATCAGCTTTTTACTGATGCAGAATCCAATACAAGTAGGGACTCATGAAAATAAGTTCCGGCCATCAAAAGAAAGACAAGGGAGTGTGTTCCCTTGCCTTTCTTTATCGACTATTTATGCTTTCCTAGCTATGCAAACTCCCTTTTAACCATTGACGCGGACGATATGAGCCAATTGGTATCTGGATTAAGCTGGTTTTCCCTATCATTCTGTAAAGCTCATCGGCCTTGCCTGCATCAAACCCTAGCAGGGGATGGCCCCCTAATCCAAGAGCAGAAGCTGTTAAAAGTAAATTTTGTACGAGCATTCCTGCTTCCATTTGTAATATCCGGTAGCCTCTATATCCTAATTCTTCTCGAAAAAAATCCTTATTGCCAGCGACATGCAAGCAAAGTGGTACTTGCTGCAGGTTAACGTTATCTATCGACAAACCTGTTTGTAAACGCAGACGGTGGTCCCCTTGCTGGATTTCTTTTAGAGTATGTTCTGCATAGTTGTAGTAGTAGGCTCCATTGGGGATGCCTTCTATATTGTAGAAACAGCCATAGATTGAAACTCTGGGCTCCTGGCTGCAGTAAATATCGTCTAAATCATTCCGGTAGGAAAAAGCAGTCATCGACTCCTTCAACAGGTCAGCCAGCTGCTGCTGACTAACCCTGGATAAAACAAAATCCATTTCGGGGGAAGAACGTTTTTTGCTTACCTCTGCCAAATCAAACGCTAATGATTCTGTCTTAGGGAGAGTGATCTGACGATTTCCCTTAACTTCACAAGGTTGGTTACGGAGCCTGTTAAACGACTCGGTCGACTCCAGTTTTGAGGCTTCATTCAGGGTTATTAGTTTCGGAAACTCTAATACTTTCTTAGACCTTTCATGACTCTTAAATACAAGCGGTTTCAGTTCACTTTTTAATTCTTCTGACGTTATGTTTTTGTGGGAAGCTGTTCCATTCGCAGACCAGTTGGTCGTTTCCACTGACAGCGGAATAATCGAATACACACTCTCCTCCTGCTCACATAATCCGAGAAGATGATTGATTGCCGAATCCAGATACTGAAAGTAAACACCAGCAGCGAAACCAAAACGTTTTGTTGTTGCCAGCAGCTGCCCTATCAGTACTCCAGCATCCAATCCTTGCAGGCGGTATGAAAAATTATTGTATTTAAAAAAGTTTTTCCAAAACATTGTAGAAATGAATGCAGTCCCAAAGCAGGAAGAGATATCACAACGGTCGCCAAGAGCGGCCGCAATATATGAATCGAAGTTTCCAGCTCTCAGCAGAACAAGGCGGTGATGGGCCGGGTCATAATGATAGATCCCATCAGGCAGATCCTCTATCTTTAAATAGAGATAAAGTTCGTTAGGATAAAGGCCACCGCCGGAAGGGGCATGCCTTCTATAGGTATGGGCTGGATCAGCATCATCAGAAAAAAACGACTCGCTTACTTGGTTAATTCCATAAACATACCAGAGGAAATATCCGATCTCCTTGATACCCGGCGTGGCTGGCTGTCTGTTTTCTGCCAGGGACAAAGGCACCTCCCCGGATAGTGGCACCACTGGCAATCCTTGATACAGTTTATAGGAAAGAGGAGCGTCTTCCCAGTTTGGTTCCCAGTTTTCCTGATTGGCACGTTCGATATTAAACTGAAGATCTATTAAAAATTGATTAAGATTCATCCTGCTGCCTCCTAAGGGAACGGATGCGGGAAGTGATTTAGTTCTTCAAATGACAAAGGTTCTTTCAAATAACCAAGCTTCATTGGGACTTGGAGCACTCGATCGAGCCCTTTGAGGCGAGTCAGATGGTGTCCAAAGGTCATTGGCAGCATCCCCGGTATCAAAACTTTCACACAATAAAGCCCATTTTTCCTTATTTCAGGAGGAGTCTGGTCGACAACGATGACATTGAGCCCCAATCGTCGAAATTCCATTAGGATATCATTCAAATCTTCCGTCAGGTCCGGATGACGTGACTCCTTTTGAAAGGCTTCTTGAAAACTCTGTAATGGCCGTTCTTCATCGAGCAGGAAGCCTAAGCGTTCCTCCGCCTGCGGCAATCCGTACAGCATTCCGTGATCATCCATCTCTCGCACTAGTGAATCATCCTCAAGCATTTGAAAGTATTTCTCCTTGTTTCCTTCCAGTTTCCCGTCAAGATTGAGCATCATGCCGGCGAGCTCCTGGACAGCACTTTTGGCAGCCTTTACCGGATCAAGATGGGCCCCTGCCGCACAAATAATGTTCAACCCATTATCCTTCCTGTTTTTTGCCATCGCCCAGACACTTGGAATACCGTGCTCCATGGTGGCATTAAATAAATACAGATCATATCCAGCTACAGCCCTCATCCTCTCCGCCATCAAAAGCAGTTCTTCATCTTCAGCAGATTGAAGATCAAGGCGTGGTAGTTTCAATTTTGAGTACCAGGACAAAAGGAAGGAATCACGCTCTACCACTTCCATGATTCCGTAAAAAATCGCCTCTTCCCTGCTTCCGCCAAGTGCGCAGCCATTTGACGTTTCATAGACAAATCCGGCAGATCCGCATCCCAGACTATAATAGGAAAGCAGCTCGGGGACGAGAATCGGACGCTCTTCTATGAGAGAGTAGCCCCATACCCAATCCATCGAGCGGTCAGGGTCGAATTTATGAAATGGAAATCCGGGCTTTTCATATTCTTCATCGGCATGGACACCTACTTCCAATGGGTTCAATGGGTTCAATGCCTGCATTTCCAGGTTACGGTAACTGTCATGGATGACTGTCCGTTTCCCGCGGGGGTGAAGTCCACAGTGGCGTTCAAGTCCTTCCAGTATGGCAGTCAATTCGCTTTCTGCGTAGCATTGTGTCCTGCCGGCTGTGCCCTCGTTGCCTCCGGAGATCATTGGCAGATTGACGCTCGCATCGGCGAATGGAGTGACCAAATCGTACATTTTACTGTTTAGCAGTCCTGTTCGATTGTCAAAATAATCGCCAATGAGCGCTTCCTTCATCTTGTCCAGCGGTGTACACCGGTAGCTGCTCTCACTGATCTTCGGACTTGGATTTAATGAAATTTTTGCAAGCGAAGCCGAATCGTCTGGAATTGTACTGCATACCTGGCACAGGGAATCAGCGAGGAACGAATGCCAGGATCCATTCAATGTTTTTAAGTCGGTAAAATACATCCGTCCTGCCGAAAGGCCATCCTTGCCAGCTAGCACCCTGTCTGCTTCAGTTACTATTAAATGAACCAGATGAAAAAGTCCATTTTTAGCTGCCCATGGGTCCGAACCAGTTTCTGTTTCAGCCGCCAGCTTTCGCTTCACCTCACGCATTTCGCTCCGTTCCTGACCTCCTAGAAGTCTCCTCAGGTCAGCACATTGAGAACATCCGGGGGTGCCAGGCCTGACGAGCGGTCCAATGATTCCCTCTCCAAATGAAACAAAGGCTCGGAGCCAGGGACTGCCTGTCAGTTTTACTGCTTCTTCAGCTTTTTGATGCGCCATGGGGTTCCAAGAATCATGAAGGACAAGCATTAACTCCGAATTTACTGGCAGCCCATTCTCAAAATCAGTCCTTCTGAACACCTGATAGCGTGATGATAATTCTTCAGCAACACAATCAGCAAGCCAGCCTTCCCCAATAATCACGACGAAGGAACTCAACTCAATCCCTCCTCTCGCAGCGATACACCAAATACCCCTTCTAGTTGCTGGTTGAAAATCGGTTCAATGCTTAATTCGTACACTGACATTTGGGTTCTATTCTTTTTAAGCACTTCAATCGCTTCCTGCAGTGTTTCACGCTGAATCCTTGCTGTCCATTCCAGAATCGTTAAGCTTTGTTTTTCCCTTTCAGCAAACTGAACCTCTGACTCCTGCAAGATATGTGCGCCTTCTCCAGCTGACTCATTTTGAACATTGGATAATGCTTTCTGCAAAGCGCTTCTTAACGCCAAAGTTGTATTTAGACCAGTGCTTCCATACCAGCCTTTCTTCGTACCGATCCAGATAACAGGGAAACCTCGAACTTCCTTCCCAACACCTGCTTGCGGTGCTCCCTGTATCGTCGTAAGAGCCTTTAAATAGAAAGCACATCGCTCATCCTCAATAAGCTCGTAGTCAATAAGGGTTATAGACTCTTTCTCGTTGAGCAGTCGATTGTTTAATTCTGTTGAGAGACATTTTTGTAGCCCTCGCCCAACAGCTTCCGCAAAAGATTCACCGGCACCAACACCCAAAATTCGGCCATTCTCAATCACTTCCGCCATGCGGGATGCGTATGATTCAATCCCCGTCAACGCCGCCTCCATTCGTGCTTCTTCATGTGTTAACCCTGTACAAATCCTTGCTGCCAGTAATTCAGACGGCCCATCTGACAGCGGGTCGGCTGCTTGAACCCTGCATTGTGCCAATGGAAGCTGCTTAAGGTCACCTTCCTCCCACTCATGTAATACCCCAGTCTCTTTTGAAGTCAATAGACTGAAATACTGCAGAAGCTTTTCAGGTTCAGCTTTTCTTTGGTCATGACCAAGCAGATTCTCAAAATTTCCTACCTCTATGGATGAGAAAACTCCAGTTACTAGTGGATGTGGTGAAACTAAATGCCAGCTTCCCTCAAGAGTTTCTAGATTAAGCAAATAGATCCGGTTTCTTTGTTCAGCTTTCGTGATTCCCGCAAGTTCTTTATATAATTCAAATGTAATAACGTTAGCCAGCAATGCTCCAGTGGTCAAAGATGCGGCAGAGACCTTCTGCTCTTTTACCAAAACAGAAGAATGCAATCGCCTCCACACCGACTCCCAGCAAAGCTCTGAATCAGGTGTAAACAAGGGACCGGCCAGGCCAGTTTGTTTAAAAAGTATGGCGGGAATGAATGTTTTCCTCTCTTCTTTGCAGATTGATTGCAAGAGCCGCAGTCCTTCAACATTGCCATATTGTGAAATATACAGGACCGCTTCGAAAGGCCTAAGCAGCTCGCTCCAATCCTCACTATTATGCTCCTCGTACTCCACCTCAGGATCTGTTCTACGTGCATGATTCACGAGCTCAGCCAACCTTTGTCTATTTGTTGGGACTTCATCTGTAATAGAGACATTCAGTTTCTGCAGACCGGATTCCAGTAAAGTGGACACGAGCGAATTCAACATGGGGCCGGATCCGACGGCCAGTACCTTTGCATTGCGGAATGATTGGAATCTTGATGCACCGGAACCAGCCAAATTGTCGACAAACTCAATTTGCGAGGCAAATTTTTTCAGTACTTGCTCAGATAATTGATGTTGTTTATCCTGGCTCACATCCCTGACAAAACCATTTTCAAGAAGTACTTCAGCAATTTGATAAACTCGCTCCCTGTAAGCATCAGGCAGGCCATCGGTCAATTTCCCTAGCGAATACTCCCCGTTAAACATTGGCAACAGCTTTTCAACCCACTGGTCAATTCCATTACCTTCAAGACGGAATGAACATGAATTATTCCTTAAATACACACCACTGTTTGGTTCTGCGAGATAAAATGTATCTCTTTTCACCTTCAATACCATAGAAGGGTCCAGCTTCACCATCTCACTCCTCCTCAGGCACAAATGCCCTTACTCTCCTTCATTGACTGCCATTATCATCGTATGTAGCGCAATTTGTCCCTTATGTCTCACATTAAAGAACAAAGCCCCTGCAAAACTTCCGCAGGGGCTAAAGTCTGTATTGTCTAACTTAACCGCGATGGCAGCGGCCGCCACCACCACAGCGTCCGCACCCGCCGCAACGAGCACATCTTCCACATCCACCGCATCCACCGCAGCGGAAACATCCGCCGCAGCCAAAGCAGCTAAAGAAGCAAGAAAAACCGAAACAACCGCCAAAACCACCCAGGCCTAGAAAAATCCGCTCATCCCCTGATTGGTACTGGTTTTGATCCCAGCTAACCGGCTGAGTTGCCTGGAAATCACCAACATTCAGCATTTGCAGTTCATTTTGAAAATTATTCATCATTATTCTTTACCTCCTCGGATAAATACAGGGCTCCAAAAAACAAGTCACAACATTGAGCACTACCGGAAATATTCCTATATACATGGTACAAACATAATTAATAAGAATACTCTTCACCAATTTATGAAGACGAAACGGCCTTTGTCACATATGCAAAAGCCTATTTAAATTTAAAACAGAAGAGTGCGGCTGAAACTGCTTACTACCAGTTCCTTCGAGACAAGGGAAGCAAGGATTTCAAGAAATTAATTTGATTCGGCCATTGCTTCAATGTTGAAACACTAACGCATAACAGCCACAATTAAATCCCTAAGCATGATGCTTATAAAAATATTCTGCAACTTCCGACTCAAAGTTGTACAATGAACATGTAAAGTCATTTGTTTTGGAGGGAATAGCATTGAGAAACCATGAAATTGATTATAAAATTTACGGCGATGACATGCAGTTTGTTGAGGTTGAGCTGGATCCAAATGAAACGGTTGTTGCTGAAGCTGGCAGTCTAATGATGATGGATCAGCAAATTGAAATGGAAACCATTTTTGGCGATGCTTCCGGCAGTGGCGGTGGTTTGGTTGGCAAGTTGTTTGGTGCTGGAAAACGGTTATTGACGGGCGAGAGCCTTTTCATGACCACGTTCACGAACACAGGCCACGACAAGAAGCATGTTTCCTTCGCATCACCTTACCCAGGTAAAATCATTCCGATGGATTTGAGTGAGAATGGCGGCAAGATCATCTGCCAAAAGGACGCTTTCCTGGCTGCGGCAAAAGGTGTTTCAGTTGGAGTTGAGTTCCAAAGGAAGCTTGGAGCAGGTTTCTTCGGTGGAGAAGGCTTCATCATGCAGAAGCTTGAAGGTGACGGAATGGCATTTGTCCATGCTGGTGGAACGATACATAAAAGAGAGCTTCAACCAGGAGAAGTCATCAAAGTCGACACAGGCTGCCTTGTTGCAATGACGAGCAACGTGAATTATGACATCGAAATGGTCAAAGGAATCAAAACAGCCTTATTTGGTGGAGAAGGACTTTTCTTTGCAACACTTAGAGGACCAGGCACTGTATGGGTTCAATCACTTCCATTCAGCCGCCTTGCCAGCAGAGTATTTGCCGCCGCTCCACAAGCCGGAGGACAAAACAAAGGCGAAGGCAGTGTCCTTGGCGGAGTCTTCAGAATGCTTGACGGAGAATGATGTGCTAAAAACAAGGATGGTTTCCGAAACGGAACCATCCTCTTTTTATTTTAGGAAATAAAGATGCACATTCCTTCAATATCTGAAACTTTTCCATTTCATAACCGTATTAAAGGTAGCTATACGATTTGTAAGTGAGGTGTTTACTAATGTTTTTTAGGATATTTCATAAATCAAACCGTTCAACTAAAATAGCTTTATTAGCAGGTTCAATTCTTCTACTTTTAGGCGGTATAGCTAGCCTTTATCTTTAATCATTTTATTACAAAGTCGACGATTAAAAATAAAGGCTAAACCAAGTATTTTCCTGGTTTAGCCTTTTTGGTTGAGCGATTTACCTTGCGTCATCCTCTTGTAATGGAATATAACCAACTTCCTCAATCAGCTTCTGGCCTTCTGGACCCTGCATCCACTCAAGCATCGGCTGGACCGATTTTTTCGGATTATCCTTCACTGTAATGGCATATAGATTGACGACATATGGATATTTACCTGATGCAATATTCTCTGGTGATGGTTCAACTCCATCCAGTGAGATCAACTTAATTTTTTCATTCGGATTCATGCCGGTTGTGAAAAAACGGAATGAGTAACCGATTGAATTTTTATAGTTGCGATAGCTTGCAACCTCCTCCATGACATCACCCATTCCAGCAACTTCTTCTTTCAGCGCAGGCAACAAAGGCGAATCTCCCATGAATTTTTCCATAATTGTCTGGCTGCCCGAGTCTGCAGGCCGCTGGAATGCCATAATCTTGTTATCCTCTCCACCGACTTCATTCCAATAGGTGATTTTACCAGAATAAATCGATTTAATATCCTCTGAAGCCAGGGTTTCAACAGGATTCTTTTCATTTACAAAAAACACAAAGGCTTCCTTCCCAATTGGTGTGAGAACGAGTTCCTTCCCTTTACTCTCTGCCAGGCTTTGTTGTGCAGCTGAAGGCTGGGCTCCGAAAAATATATCAAGCTCTCCAGATACTAGTCTTTCAAAGGCATAAATTGTATTCGTGAAACTAACAATCTCTTCACCTGTTGGAAGCGCGTTTTTGTTTTTAATATCCGTGTATGTTGCGTTTGCAAATGCAGCATAAACTGGATACGCTGCCTCCGCTCCATCCAAAATCGGCATTTCGCTTTGGGTTTCCACCTTAAAACTCACCGGGTCTTGAAGCTTTGGAAGGATGTTATTTGGGTTCGTCACATAATACGGCTCAAGGTCAACACTCGAAAAGCCATTGCCATAATCAAAGCCATAGGACGGCGGGAGGATATGCTTGCTCCGCTCAATATGGATAGAACCAATGACAGCCAACAACAGGATAATGATGCCGATCCCTGCAAACAGATTCAGCTTCCTAAAGGTAACTTTAGACTTCGTCCTCCGTTCGGATACGATATAGCCGATCAAAAAGAATAAATAGTAAGCGAACGGCACCGCAAATGTGTAAATAAATTGTCCCATCATCGCGGATATAAATGAATTCGGTAAAAACGGGAATAGCGTGAATACGAAAATTGCCCTTACCTGATGACCGAAAAAGCCCTTGGAAATTATCATACCTACGGCAGCAAGGAGCACAGTCAGCAAAAGCGGGGCATAAATCGGCAGATACCGACCATAAAACGAGGTAGCCTGCGGTCTCTTCCCAAATCGAAACCCTATGATCATGGCAACAATCGAAATGATCACTAACATCGCAGGCGGACCGAACTTCTCTATCGGTAAGACCGCGATCCCTAATAATGATAGAAAAAAAGGCATAAGTACTAGATAAATGACCAAAAACCCGGCATCCTTCTTCATTTTGGAGACCCCCATGAAACATTTTATTTAGTGTAGTTTTACACTAAAAGAATATAATGGTAAATATTTTTTATGAATTTTGAATTCAAAAATTTAAAGGTTACCATTGTATTACATTGGTGACCTAATTCTCGAAGATATGAAAAAACAGGGCGCCAATACTGCCTATTGGTGACCTAAATCTCGAAAATACGAAAAAACAGGGCACCAATACCGCCTATTGGTGACCTGATTCTCGAAAATACGAAAAAAGAGGGCGCCAATACCGCCTATTGGTGACCTAAATCTCCAAAACACGAAAAAACAGGTCACCAATACAGCCTATTGGTGACCTGAATCTCGAAAATACAAAAAAACATGCTTCAATATAAACCAAAGTTAAATTACCTCCGCAAAAATAAGAGAGGAACCATTTAAAAAAGCTCCTCCCCCAGCATCAAGCCGACCTATTTAAAATAAAATCCTTCCTTCGATAAACACTCAGTACGACTCCCATAATAAACGCATTAAATATCATCGGGATAAATCCATAACTGATGAATGGCAGGGACATGGACGTCAGTGGAAGCAGGCCAATCATCATTCCAACATTATAGATGAATTGGACGAGAAACAGCGTTACACCGCCCACCAGCAACAGGTTTCCAAAACGAGAGCTGATTTTAGTAGATATCATAACAATTCTCGCCGCAAACATTGAAAGAATTACGAATAAGCCAATCGCAAACAAATAACCGTAATGATAGGTCAGATTGAGAAACGCATAATCTGTATGTTCGAATGGCAAGGCTTCACTTTTGACGGCTGATCCGAACCAGCCGGCTGATGCTAGTCGTTCTTTCAGCTGCAAGTACATATATCCCCAGTTATCCGGATATTTTTCTGGATTCAGGAAACCTAATATGCGTGCAAGCTGATATTCTTTGACTGTGAACCAGGCAAATGTGCTAAAGGCTGCAACTCCGACTATCGACGTGATCGTTATGATGGTTGCTGCTTTTCTGCTAATCGTGCTCCACCACATCATGACAAAAACCATAGCTATATAAATAAAGCTAACTGCTAAGTTCGGAACTGCCATAAATAAAAGCAGTGGTAAGGCAACTAATAAAAAATGCTGCCATAGTCTGATTTTCGAGTTATTGAAAAATGAAGCCCAACCCAGAAACAAGAATGGCAATGCGTAGTGGCTTTCAATCTGGAACGGGCCAATCATAAAATATGGGACCCCATTTATGATTGCATTTGGGATCGTTAATAATAAGAATAAAAGCAATACTCCGATTGAATAAAATACCCAGCCTTTGTTTTCAAATTTACGATAATCAATAAACATCATGGCTGCTGCAATCATCACACCCAGTAAAACATGAATAGCTTTCATCACTATATAACCATCTGATAACTCATCACCCAATGTGATCAGCGGCAGGAAACTCAACGCCATTGTGATCGCCAGTAAACTGATCAACCACCAGTCAATCCTCGGTTTATGAAGTTTGTTTAACTCGTGTCCAAGCTTTGACGGACTTCCCATTTGGCTGACCGCTTTTTCCTCCGCCTCTGCCTCACTTAAGCCCTTGCCGATCCACTCCTTCTTCACCTCTTTGAGATGAAATTCCAATTCCGATGCTACAAATTTCTTCGCTTCCTTGGAGCGAATTTGATTTGTCACTTCACTTAAAAAATGGTTCCATCTATTACTCATAACACTGTCACTCCTCCAGCAATCCTTTTATGACGATACAACCTGAAGCCGAATCTTTCTCCTGCTTACGGAGATACTTTCTCCCTTTGTCGATAATCTGATAAAATTTAATACCATCCTCATTCCAACAGGAAGCGATCAACCGTTTTTGTTCCAGCGTGTGCAGCATCGTGTACAAGGAGCCTTCGTTGTCCTCAAACTTTTTGAAGCCCCTCGACCTTAGCAGTCCGGTCAATTCATAGCCTGTTTTTTCATGAAGAAGCAGCTGCAGAATTGCTACCGTGAGCAACTCATCACTTTCATCAGGCATGTTTATTTGTTTATGAATTTCTTTTCTCATTTTTTCTGAAAAACTTAATTCTTTAAAAGTGGACTTCTCCATGGATTTTCGGAGTTTATTCAGACGTTCTTCCATTTATTTTTCCTCCAATCTTTCTTTTAGGAGTTCTTTCGCTCGCTTAAGCCGCGTCTTGATTGTGTTCTCTTTTACCTCTGTCACCGCCGAGATTTCCTTGATTGTCATCTCCTCAAAATAAAAAAGGTAAATCACTTCCCGATAGTTAACTGGCAGCTCCATAACTGCGGCGGCCAACTGGCCATCTTCTTCGTCCTGGATGAGGGTTTGCTCTACACTATCACTCTGTATTGAATCATAAATAGGCTGATAATCGGTCGTAAAAACATTCTTGTTGTACCAGCTTTTCAAATAATCCTTGCAATGGTTGGAAGCAATCCGCCATAGCCAGGTCCGGAACTTCGATTTACCGCTATATGTATGAAGCGATTTATAACATTTCACGAAAATCTCCTGAGTTAAATCCTCAGCGATTTGCTTATTTTTTACATACGAAAACGTTAGCTGCAGAATCTCTTGCCCATATCTGGTCATGATTTCATCAATCGTCTCTGCCGCATTCTCGATTTCATTCATCTCTGCTGTTATTTCATCCACAACCGTTCCCCCTTCATAGTTATAGACGACACATTCTAAAAAAGGTTTTAGTATTCTTTTTTAACATCCTAAAAACGGGATAAAAGTTCTATTTTTTAAAAATTGAAAATAATATTCGTTCCTTTTCTCTATCGTCTAGTAAAATAGAAAGTGGATTTAAAAAGCGTGTACATATTATTCAGAAATTAATTGTTAGGGAGGCTTTTAATATGATCAAAGAAGAAACTCAACAAGCCTATGCCCCAGATTTAATAGATATACATGATATAAGCTTAGCACTTATTAACGCAAAGGATTTTCTCTCCAGTCATTCCCTGGACGGAAGATTTACATATGCGGCACCTTCCTGCGAAACTCTCTTTGGTTATACATCAGCCGAGCTGTACGATCAGTCCATTTTCAATTTTTGCCATCCGTTCGACCAGGAAAAGTTAGAACATTACTTTTCTTTAAATCAATACGGAGAAATCATGTTTCGTTTCAGGAGAAAAGAAGGTGATTATCTTTGGCTGGAGTCAAGCAGCACGAAGGGGCCTTCACACACTGAGGTTGTGCTCATATCGAGAAATGTAACCCACCGCGTAAATCGGGAGGAAAAACTGAAAGAACGTCAAAAGAGAGATCGGTTATTCCTTGAACATTCCAAGGATACCATGGGGATCATCACAAAAAACGGTGTATGGACTTACATTAATGAACAGGGTAAGAAATTGATGGGCGCAACCAGTTTCGATGAAATAATTGGTACCTCTTTGTATGACTATACTGACCCAAAGGACTATAAGTTGCTGCGAGAAAGCTTGGATACAAGAGACTCAAGTGACCTTGAAATCAGCTTAATACGAAAAGATAATGATTCGAAGAGAGCTGAAGTGCAGCTAATCCCGACGGTCTTCAAGAACAGAGACGTTTTCCTTGTCATCATCAAAGATATTACAGAACAAAGAAAAACCGAGGACCAGCTGCAGGTGGCTGAAAAACTTTCAGTAATCGGCCAAATGGCTGCCGGAATTGCTCATGAAATCAGGAATCCGTTGACTGCAATAAAAGGCTTTACTCAGCTTTTGAGTGAGCACCCGGCAGAAGAAGCAGAAGATTATGCCGAAATCATCCTCGATGAGCTTGCCCGAATAGAGTCTATAGTTGGAGACTTACTGGTCCTTGCCAAACCTCAGGCTTCCAATCTATCAAATGTAGATTTGATTCCTCTCGTGAACGGGGTTGTTAATTTGCTTAATCCCCAGGCAACACTATCAGATGCCTTTATAAGGATTAAAACCGATACACCTAGCTTATATATAGATTGTGAGCCAGATAAAATTAAGCAGGTATTAATCAATTTAATCCAAAACTCGATTGAGGCAATGACAAACGGTGGCGAAATCCTCGTCTCCATTTCCAGAGAATCAACCCTAGCTTCAATTCAGGTAGTGGACCAGGGAGCAGGAATTCCCGAAGACCGGCTGACTAAATTAGGAGAACCCTTCTATAGCACAAAAGAAAAAGGAACCGGACTCGGCTTGATGATATGCCAGAAAATCATTAAAAACCATGGCGGCAAAATCGATTTCTCCAGCATCCTCAATGAAGGAACCACTGTTACGATTACACTGCCTATACATGAGAATTACCAGGAAAACATTAACTAAACAGCAAAATAAAAACCACTCGCGAGTGAAAATATCCCGTTCAGTTAAAAGAGAGAAATTAATAAAGTAAATAGCCATAAAAAACGTTTAAATATCAATTAAAATTTAAGTGTATTTTTTTGCAATAGGTTAAAAGCAGAGGAAACAGATCCTCTGCTTTTTCTCTTACCATTTGTAAAAAATAGAGCGCCAACTCGTTTGTAAATTAATTGAGAAATAACCACTCAACCGAAACCCTTACTTTCTCCGAATCGTTTTTCAACGATTATTCTTTTGAATTTTATAAATAAGTAAAACGACTAAAAAACACAATATTGAAAGTATAAAAACCTTTATAATCCCTTGTTGTCCATCAAAAAATCCATTAAAAACACTTCTTAATTCATATTCTCCTTCTCTATATGCCTTTATATATTGACCATCAGATTCTTCGATGGCTATTGCTTCGTCCGTACTCAAACCTTCAATTGAATAGTATTTAGTACCCTTCTTATAAGCATTAGAGAAGTTACCAGAATACTGTTCCATATCCTTCTAACTTGTTTTATTTCTAATTTTCAGATTCATCCACACAAAAAACATAGCAATAATAAATGCTATTAGGCTCCATATAAGAAACCCAATTGCATAAGATGGAACCCTTTCTTCTGGTACTCTATCATTAATCTCTAAAGCAAAAAAATATACTCCAATTCCATCCCCATCAACATTTGTCCCAAGAGACCATAGCTCTAAGCCTTTGTCAAATAGCAATACTGCAAATAAAAATAAAACAACTGCATTTATCCAACGACTAATAGAATTCATTTTGCCCACTCCTTACTTCTCTGAATTGATAAGAATTTCAAGAAAAAAGTGCATTATTCCTTCTTCGGATTAATGCACCAGTAAAGTTGTTTTTTTCTTTCATAAAGATGTGAATTTAGGATGGAATTTAGTTTTTGTCATTGAAAAGAGAATGGGTAATTTTCTGTTGTCTCCAAACGATTTTAGGCTAGTTTTACTTTAGTTCTTCCCTCTTAAACAATCCTCCGCCCGCTTTTACCTAGGGCATAGTAAATACCATGCTGCAGAGTTTGCAGACATTCATATTTTTTCAGACCGGTCAATGTTTCGGTGATCATCATTGCCAGTTCAGCTGATATCCCTACCAGGATCACCTCTACTCCGAGCAATCTGGCCGCGGAACCTAATTTGTCTATTAACTCGGCCGTGTAAGGAGAGATTTCCTTATTTAAGCCAGTGAGATCGAGCAAGACATATCTTGCTTGATATTTGGGCAGATTGCTCAACGTGTTCATAATCAAATCCTCGGCACGGTCCTCATCATACCTCCCAATCAATGGGATAACAACAATTCCATCAAGGACCGGTATGAGCGGAGATGATAATTCCTTCACTAAATCCTGTAGCAATTTTGTTTTTTCCGCTACCAAGCTCTCCAGCTGCTGAATTTGCATGGCTTCTTGTTTTCTTACCATTTGCCGGATGTTTTGCTGGATATTCACTTCGGAAGGAAAGTATTCAACAATGGTATATGGCTTGGACTCATTTTGATACTCTACTATTTCATACCAGAAATTCCTTCCAAATAATCCTGTTAAAACACCTGCATAATGCGCAGGGACGAAAATCCCCTGTTTTTCCTGGGCTCCAAGTTTGTTCATTTTATATTCCCAGTCATCTTTGATATATAAAGTAAAATTCTTCGTATCAACATCCATTTTTTCGACTCGCACATAACCCCATCCAGCTGGAACATATGTATTTGAGAGCCAGTCCACCACATTGGATGTATTGATTTCCTTCATTTCCTTGAAGCCTTCACCGACGATGATTCCCTGACGGAAACCAGTGGCTTCAAGTACCAGATTCGTTGCCTCTTCACCTGTAATTTCATTAATTGTGTCGAAGAAGGTTTTCATGGCAGACACCCAGAAAAAAACGACGTCTCCACCTTCAAACAACACTTGTCCTGTAGTTAAATCCCACTTTAATTCGACGCCGCCAACAACAAGATCCTTTTGCATCTCCACTTAATTCACCCACTAGTAATAGATTATGTAAAAAGTAAATTGAGATTTATTATCAACATTCGACCTAACACCTCTCATATCCTGCCAAATTTGACAATTTTGTCAGTATGAATCTTGCTCTTCCTATTTCAGTTACTTGAGAAACCTAGCTTATTTAATTTATCGAAGGGTAAATTATTGATAAAAAATAGGAGGTGAGAATGTTGAGGAGCAGTCAAAAAGAACGGTTGCTTGTCGGAAGTTCTATTTTATCTGGAGTGATGAGTAATGTTATCTTAGGTTTGACCATCTACCATAATGCTAAAGTTCAGTTTAAGCTGGATGAGCTCAGGAAGGATTAGTTATTCTCTCACTATCCTTCCTAACATTGTGAATAGATTTACTCTCTCGTTAAAAAAAATGAACCTCTCGTACGTACACTGAGATTCTACCCTATCCGTAGAATCCCACAGCATTCAATACAAATACACCAACCAATGTCACACATATACCAGTTAAAGCCGCAATTCCTGCAGTCCTTAATTTTTTTGAATCCAACCAAACGGTCAAAGAAACAATAATCGTAATAATAATACCAAAGAACATAGCAGCTGCTGGATTCGTCGGACCTAGCCAGTCATACCAATTCAAAAAATCCATATCACAACACCCCTTCCATTCTTTTACATATATACGATTTTATCACCTTTAGGTTTCACTTTTTCGTAAAAACTCTTTCATTTGGCCCCTTAAACCATTAATAGTAAAAAAGCATAGGATTCAATCCCATGCTTTACGACCCTGTCACCTGTCCTCCATTCACATGGAGCGTCTGTCCCGTCACGAAACGTGAATCGTCAGATGCCAGGTATACAAAGGTTGGCGCGATTTCGAATGGCTGGCCTTGCCGGTCCATCGGGTTGCCGGCCACAGCTACTTGATCTGCCGAGAAACTGGATGGAATGAGGGGTGTCCAGAATCGGCCTGGTGCAACAGCATTTCAGCGCCCTTGTAAATATTCGCTGCACTTGTTGCGGTGTAATCATTATCCTTGTTCTCCGCCAAAATGAAAAACCAAACCTCCTTCAATTCGTCACCTTTATACTTTCTCCAAATTGGGAAATTCATACAATATCGCAGGAATCACTTTAATTTCTGTAGATTCAGTTTATATCATTTGCTTGTATTTAACTTTGTTCAACTCTTGATAAAGAATGGATTTTTCTCTCTCACCATTTTTTCTTTGCATCTAGTTTATAAATGTTCGCTCTTTACGATTTTATCTCTTAAAATATTCTTTCTAAGCATATATCTGTTGAGTGAGCCTTTCAAAAAACAAGCAATCACTCAAAAAGAAAAAAGCGCAGGATTATATCCTTACGCTTCTAGTCAATTAATCTATAAATCTACTCAGTCCTGTACTGACATTGTTTATAAACTTAAAATCTTCGTAAGCTGTTTCAGATTCTACCCATTTTCTTGCCAGCTCTGGTCGTATCCCGCTTATTAAAACTTCTACCCCCAGTAATTCAAGGGCTTGTTTTGCTTTTTTTAGGGATTCTATAAACTCTGAATCAGGGTCTCTTACCGTCGATAAATCAATAATTAACGATTTAACGGTTTTTTCAGAGACTTGTTTTAGCGTCCGTTCAAGTTTTAATCCTGATTGTCCTGGCACCCAATAAATCGGAAGAAGGGCGACCTTATTTTTAAGCGGAATGAGCGTAGCAGATAATTCTTCAATACGTTCACTTAATTCCCTTTGTATGGCGATCGTGTCGGTAACATCCATGAAAAAGACCGCTGCACCCATGAATCCTGCTTGATGTTCTAAAATGGATGTACGGATATCCAAATATTTATTATATTTCCCCCATTTATATGGCATGGCCTTTACATAGTATTCTTCTTTATCTCTGACAGTTTTCTCTACAAAACGGACATCGTCTGGGGCCTCTGGCCAAACATCGTAAGCGTTCCTTCCCAATACGCTGTCACCGTTTACACCTAGAATCTCCGTTGCCAAATCATTTATAAAAATACATTATATTGTGGATCCAGAGCCATAGCTGCCTCAGTTACCGAGTTTAACATTGTGGAAAGTAATATTTCAGATTGAACCGCACTAGACATTTATTATTTCCCCCGTATTGGTCTGTCTTTTATCCGTTGCCTTGATTCCCGACCAGAAATGATGCCAACCATCCTGTAATAGTTCGGCAGTGTCCTCGTTTCCTTTTAACAATCGTGCTGTAAGGATACCATCTATCAGTATTTGAAAAAGAGCCACTAGTTTATCTGATGGAGCATTTAGCAGTTCCCCGTTCTCAACACCTTGTCTAAATAAGTCAGCAAGCTCAATGTTAAAGCTCTGTGCCACTGTTTCGGCAGAAATACTTTTAACCTGGTTTTCGAGGTGTTCAGGTGGAAAGACAGTTACTCTTCGCCAGAATTTCGTCACATCTTTCTTATCAATCCAAAGCTGCATATACCATTGGAACACATGAAAAAGTTGAAGTTCCACTGGTTGATTTTGTTCCTTTAAAATAGAGAAAAATTGCTCCAGTTCAGCTTTATAGATATCTGCGACATACTGAATCACCGAGATAAATAATTCATCTTTGCTATTATAATGTGCATAAATAGAAGACTTTCGTATGCCAACTTCCTTAGCAATCATTGAGAGCGAAGTACCATAATATCCTCTTTCCGCAAACAAAATCAGTGCTTCTTGATTTATACGATTCAGCGCGTTCATATTTACCTACCTATCGTTCGTTTTTTAATTTAAATTATAGCAAATCTCCCTATTCACTCCAAGGATAATCTGTTAAATAATCTTTGCTTTAAAGTTTCATATGAACACAAATATTGCTTCATTCTCATCTGCTGTTACCTATTCCTTGAACAGAATTCGATAGTGTAAGCCTGTCAACGTTAAGGACCATCAAAAATAGAAACTTTTCCGAATGTAAAACGTATACAAAACAGGAGGTGCTAGAATGACTATTAAAAGCTTGGTTGTTACTCTTGGAACGCTTTTTTTAACTACCGGTTTGCTCTTCTTAATCGGACATATTTTTACGATTCGCTGGTTAATGTTTTATTACGAATACACTTCTGATGCAGAGGGTTTCTTCATATCTGGCGGGTCCATGATTCCTTTGATGATCGGCCTGATCGCCAGTTTCATTGCAGAAAAAATCTATGTTTATAAGAGACGACAAAAACATGTTTGAGAACCCTATATTAAAAAACGCGTTAATCCAGCTGGATAAACGCGTTTACTTATACTGTGATTTAATCACCAATAATCTTCATATTTTTAAATGGGTAAAAAATAACCTTTGTTGTACCTACTATGTTTTCTATAGGAACCGCCCCAATATGACGGCTATCCTTACTATTCCTTCTGTTATCTCCCAGCACAAAAATATGCCCTTCTGGAACAACATCGCTGCCAACTGGGGTTTCGCTTAACGTAAACGAACCGGTCAGCTGCCCATGAGTGATGAGCTTTTTGCTCTCATCTAAATATGGTTCTTCATACGGCTTTCCATTTATATAAAGAACATCGTCTTTGTATTCTACCCGGTCACCTGGAAGTCCGATTACCCGTTTGATATAATCTTTGTCCTCGGTTGCATGGAAAACGACGATATCAAACCGTTTCGGGTCGCCGATTTTTGTAACGAACATCCTCTCCTGGCTATGCAAGGTTGGCTCCATGGAAGCACCTTTTACCTCAATGGGAGTCATTAAAAACGATCGAACTACAAAAGCCAACACTATTGCGATTAGAAATGCCTTTGCCCATTCCCAAATTTCATTCCGCTCTTTTACCATATGGCACATCCTTTCCAAACCATTCTATTGGATTCTATTTCCACATAGAACATTGGAAATCCTTCTTCATTTAAATTCAAAATAAAAAAGAGGCAAAAGCCTCTTTTGGTAATGATTATTTTTTTACATACTGCATCAGTGTATCCGGGTCAAAGCCGAGAACCCAGTTGCCATTTACCTTCGTTTGTGGCACACCCATCTGGCCTGTTTCTTCAACCAGTTTTTGCGCAGCAGCTTGATCGTATTGTACATTAACTTCTTTGTAGTTTAATCCTTGACCCTCAAGGAATTGTTTCATCATTGTGCAGTAAGGTCAAGTGTTGGTTGTGTAAACAGTAATATCGTTCATTCTAAATGCCTCCTTATTTTTTATACCCTATAATGTATTATCCCAGTTATGCTAAATTTATGCAAAAAAGAAGCACCGGGATACCTATGTTTTTCCCTATTTTACTGAAAAAAAACAGGATGGGAGGTATTCCTATAATGAGAGGGTACCTCGCTCAAAGTAAGCACTGCGAAAAAATTTTCTTCTAAGTCCTTCATCAATAACGATATAATGGAAGAAACTCACTCCAGGAGCGGAGGAAAAATCCATGGAACTTCTCGTCATTCCAGTCGCTATCGTATTTATTGCCATGTTCATACATGCTGTTAATGATGTATCAAAGGTTCGAAAAGAACTGGAACATGTAAAAAAACAAAATGAAGAAATTATTGAATTATTGAAAACTCATAAGGAAAGTATGTAGATTTTTACTGCCGCGGAGCAAACAGCATAACCGAAACACCAATCATACAAATACCGGCTCCAACCCAGTCGGAATCAGGAGTTTTCTTATCAACTCCCCACCCCCTAGAACCGACAAGACAATGAACACGCCTCCATAAGCAGCGAATACTCTGCCGAATGACGGGAAGGATTGAAAGGTCGCAATGACGCCATAAATAGCGAGTGCCAGTCCTCCTCCTATCTCCCAATAAAACGGTTTTCCTTCCCTCAGCCAAAGCCAGACCATATATCCTCCGCCAATTTCGGCTATTCCTGCAATAATGAACAAAATAATCGCACTAAAAATGAGAATGACTTCCTAAATTGATATGTACTAGCATTATAACGT
>NZ_JBIQOE010000137.1:0-12458 GCF_047739415.1 Mesobacillus sp.
AAACATTTTTGATGCCAGGGGTTGTCACTTTCTCCGGATTGGAGGAAATCTTGATTGTGTCCTCCATCGTGCCGTCAGCCCGCTCGACTGAGACAATTTTATAAACAGCGCCAAGGGCAGCCTGTTCGTAAGCGGTGATCAACTTCGTACCAACTCCCCAAGTATCAATTTTCGCACCCTGTGCTTTCAGGTTCATGATCGTATACTCATCCAGGTCGCTGGATGCAACGATTTTCGAATCATTAAAACCGGCTTCATCAAGCATTTTACGAGCTTCCTTTGAAAGGTATGCAAGGTCCCCGCTGTCGAGGCGGATGCCGATGAAATTGATCTTATCGCCAAATTCCTTTGCGACTTTAATCGCGTTCGGCACTCCTGACCTTAGCGTATCATACGTATCGACTAGGAAAACACAATCCCTATGCGTCTCAGCGTATTTTTTAAATGCGGTGTAGTCATCCCTGTAAGCCTGTACCATCGAGTGAGCATGCGTTCCGGAAATCGGGATTCCGAACAGCTTGCCTGCACGCACATTGCTGGTGGAATCAAAGCCGCCAACATATGCAGCGCGCGTGCCCCAGAGAGCCGCATCCATTTCATGCGCACGGCGGGTACCGAACTCCATCGCGATTTCATCTTTTACAACCTGCTTGATTCGTGAAGCCTTTGTCGCAATCAATGTCTGGTAGTTCACGATATTAAGCAGCGCCGTTTCAATCAACTGCGCTTCAACAAGCGGTGCATCGACCCTAACCAGCGGCTCATTGGCAAAAACAATCTCACCCTCCTGCATCGCACGAATCGAGCCAGTGAACTTCATATCTTTTAAGAAGGCAAGGAAATCCTCATCAAAACTTCCTTCTTCCCTCAGGTATTGAATATCACCTTCTGTAAAACCGAAGTTTTCGATATAATTGATGATTTTTTCAAGGCCGGCAAAAACCGCATAGCCGTTACCGAAAGGAAGCTTACGGAAAAATAAATCAAACACCGCGCGGCGATTATGGACGCCATCACGCCAGTAAGTTTCCATCATATTTAATTGGTATAAGTCCGTGTGTAGCATTAAACTATCGTCTGTGAATTTTGTACTCATCAATAAACCTCCATATATACTGCCCTGAACCGCTTGACCATTTAGCGGATAAAATGAAACTACGCTCCGCACCATGTGGCCTTGCAAATGGCTGCTACTTTACCTCCGCGCCAATCGAGCTCTCAAAATGGCGGAGCGACCACTCATGGCCCACCTGATCAAAAGAAGCAACCGCATCCTTATACACAATAACCTTAAATCCCTTATTATAAGCATCGACTGCCGTGTGAAGGACGCAAATATCGGTGCATACACCGACGAGATGCACTTCTGTGATGCCTCGCTCGCGCAGTTTAATCTCAAGGTCCGTCCCGGCGAATGCCGAATACCTCGTTTTGTCGATATAATGTACATGGTCGAGATGCTTATTTTCTTCATAAACTCCCTGCAGGCTGCCGAACAAATCCCTGCCTTTCGTCCCGCGGATATTATGAGGAGGATAGAGCTTCGTCTCCGGATGGAACTCATCGCACTCATCATGGACATCGATCGCGAAAACAACATAGTCACCATTTTCGATGAACTCCTTCGTCACGCCGACAAGCTTCACCTCAATCGCCTGACCCGGCTCACCGCAAGTCAGCCGGCCATCGTCCGCCACGAAATCATACGTATAGTCAATATTGATCAACGCTTTGTTCCCCATTATGTATCCACATCCTTTTATCTTATTATCTTTTATTTTCTTCCAAATATGATTTACAGGCAAATTTTTCATATCGATGGGAGCTTTTTGGTATAACTAGGCTTACCTTTGGTGCCTTGAATTCATTCTGAAAATAGGTCAAGAATCAGCAATATTTTTTGATTTAGGAATATAATCAACTTTTCAGGAATATAACTGTAGGTTTAAGGAATATATTTGTATTTTAAGGATTATCATCACTTTTTAAGGAATATCCTCCTATACCCTTTTTCCAATCGTAAAAAAACCACCCCAATTTGGAGTGGTTCCTTCATCAATCTGCTTTAAAATTCAATTCCAGGTTCTCCGGCCTGTCTTCTGGACGGATTTCATCCAACGGCACATAGACTTCAATGTGCCTGAACAGGTTTTCGAATTCAGCTGGCAGGTTGCCGCCGTATTCGCCGTCGAGGTTCAGCTGGACGGTTTCCTTAGCATGCACCTTGATGCGGTTTGCTTGCGTGTAAATGACGCCTGGGTCATTAATATGCTCACCGCGGACAGCGAGCGAAGCGATCCTGATAAAATCGGCCAGGTTCGTCTTTTTCAAAATCAATAAAGAAAACATTCCATCATTGATTGACGAATTTGGAGCCAGGCGTTCGAAGCCGCCGACAGAATTCGTCAACCCGACGAGGAACATCATGACCTCGCCCTCGAATAGCTTTCCATCATACTCAATGCTTACTTCAGAAGCACGAATGGATGGCAGCATCTCGATTCCTTTTAAATAATAAGCGAGCTGGCCCAGCATTGTCTTAAGTTTGCTTGGCACTTCATATGTCAGCTCCGTCAGCCTGCCGCCGCCAGCAATATTTATGAAATATTTATCGTTAATTCGCCCTACGTCAACCGGAATCGTTTCGCCTTTAACAATGATGTCGACCGCAGCTTCTATATCCCTTGGGATATGGAGCGCGCGCGCAAAGTCATTTGTTGTGCCGACTGGAATGACGCCGATCCTCGGGCGGTATTCCTGTTCAGCGATTCCATTGACCACTTCATTGATCGTTCCATCTCCGCCAGCCGCAATTACCAGATCATAGCGCCGCTCAACCGCAATCCTCGCAGCCTGCGTCGCGTCCCCCTCACCTGTCGTTGCATGGCATGATGTCTCATAGCCGGCATTCTCCAGCTTTACCAAGACCTCCGCAAGATGCTTTTTAAAAATCTCACGACCCGAAGTCGGATTATAAATGATTCTTGCTCTTTTCATACCCATCATCCTACTTAATATGGTTTTTAATTCCATCCTTTTACATCATAGCTCATTACTTCTATCCAGGCAATTACCTCAATATCGATCGTACCGGATATATCATAAACTAAATCCTGTCCATTTGCCAAAAAGAAACCCACTATTAAATCAAAGTGTTAACTATCGTATTTTTCAAAAAACTCTTCCATTCCTACTCGTTCTTTTTTACAATACAAAGAGAATGGTTACATAAATTGGAAACCCCTACCCGTTATTGAGATTGCGTGATGCAGCCTATAGAGACCTTATTACCCGGTTATAACCTGTACAAAAGCAGCTATGATTCATGCCGCAATATTGATCTGTCAATTGGACTTGTAGTTTTCTCATCCAAACACTGGAGATACTCCAGCAAATGAGAATCAGCAGTACATTCAAATAGAACTATACTGCTATATGATACAACAGACGTTAAAAACGGCATAATAGTTCCCGAAGGTTTTGGCCTGTACAATCACTGTCTGCAGAAAACACGTTTTCAGCATTGTACATACTTATCAAGAAACGATTGACTCTGTAAAATAAACATTCTGACAAGGACTATTTCAGAATAAAATTCTCTAACTAGATTAAAAGGGTGACGTTATATGACTTGGATTTGTCTTTTGGCAGCTTATTTGGTCGGTTCCATTCCTACCGCTTTATTGATTGGCAAATATTTTTTCCATGTTGATATCAGGGACCACGGCAGTAAAAACCCTGGCGCGACGAATACATTGCGGGTCATGGGAAAGCGAGCGGCCATTGTCGTTCTGCTTGTGGATGTCGCAAAAGGGATGCTTGCCGCTTCTCTTCCGCTGATCTTCGATACTCCATTTGAACCGCTGTATGCCGGGTTGATTGCGGTCATAGGCCACTGCTTCCCGATTTTTGCGGGCTTCCGCGGGGGCAAGGCGATTGCCACGACGGCAGGGGCACTGCTGGTTGTTGATATCGGAATGTTCCTGGCCGTATATCTGACTTTTTTTGCCGTCATTTTTCTAACCAAATATGTGTTTATGGGTTCGATATCGGTGGGAATCGCGATGCTCATTTATTCATTCTTTTCTCCGGAAGTTCATGAGCCATTCATCTTTACTGCTTTTATTTTATTTTTAGTTTTCCTCCATCGTTCTAATTTGCAGAACTTTTTCAGCGAAAAAGAACCGAAAATCAATGATAGAAAAGTAAAAGGCGACCGTCTTCCACCAAAAGATCACAAGATGTGAACATTAACCATGGCTTTCCCGAGCCATGGTTATTCTTTTGCACTATAAATATATTAGAAAAGCAAATTACTATTGAAGGAATAGTAATTTTGGCGAAAAAATAGATTGTTAATCATTTATTTGAAATGATAGAATATTAATTGTATTAGCAATATTTTTTTTAATATTTTTTCACAATAACAAAGGGGGAAAGATTATGTCCAATGAAATGTATCAAATCATTGCCATCGGGATCTACATGGCCGCGATGCTTTATATCGGCTGGTATTCCTACAAAAAGACAAGCAACCTGACTGACTACATGCTTGGCGGCAGATCGCTAGGTCCGGCAGTCACAGCGCTTAGTGCAGGCGCGGCTGACATGAGCGGCTGGCTGCTGATGGGTCTTCCAGGGGGGATCTATGTAAGCGGTTTAGCGAATGCGTGGATTGCCATCGGATTGACCGTCGGCGCGTATCTCAACTGGCTTTATGTAGCACCTCGACTTCGTTCTTACACACATGTAGCAAATGACTCCATCACGATTCCCAGCTTCCTTGAAAACCGTTTTAAAGATGATACAAAGCTTTTAAGAATTGTATCAGGAATTGTTATTCTTCTATTTTTTACTTTCTACGTTTCTTCCGGAATGGTCGCCGGAGCCGTTTTCTTCCAGAGTTCATTCGATCTTAATTATCACACCGGCTTATTACTTGTTTCTGCTGTAGTTGTGGCGTACACACTATTCGGTGGTTTCCTTGCGGTAAGCTATACAGATTTCATCCAGGGGATGATGATGCTCTTCGCCCTGCTGCTCGTTCCTATTATCGGATTCGGAAAGACTGGGGGACCAGCCGAAACATTTGATACAGTCAGAGCGATTGACCCTACCCTGCTTGACTTGTTCAAAGGCACTACTGTGCTTGGCATCATTTCAACTGCTGCCTGGGGCCTTGGTTATTTCGGACAGCCTCATATCATCACTCGTTTCATGGCGATCACAACTGTAAAAGAAACAAAAAGCGCCCGAAGAATCGGGATGGGCTGGATGATTTTCTCGCTAATCGGGACAATGCTGACTGCCCTGATCGGTCTTGCTTATTTCAAACAGAATCCAGATGTAAAACTGGAGAATCCAGAAGCCGTCTTCATCGAGCTCGGCCAATTGTTCTTCCATCCATTGTTCGCCGGCCTCATGCTGGCAGCTGTTTTGGCAGCGATCATGAGCACCATCTCGTCCCAGCTGATCGTTACGTCCAGCGCATTGACTGAGGATTTATACAAAATCTTATTCAAGAAAGAAAAATCTGATAAGCAGTACGTATTTTTCGGACGTATGGCGGTACTGGCAGTAGCCATTATCGCTGCATCACTTGCATGGGTACAGAACGACACGATCCTTGGCCTGGTTGCATACGCATGGGCAGGATTCGGCGCAGCGTTCGGACCGATCATCCTGCTGAGCCTGTACTGGAGAAAGATGACCAACTGGGGCGCGATCCTCGGTATGATTGCCGGTGCAGCTACCGTTGTTATCTGGAGCAACCTCGGATTGAGCGATGTGATGTACGAAATCGTCCCAGGTTTCATCATCAACCTTATAATTTCGGTAGTCGTCAGCTTGGTAACTTACAAACAAAATCCTGAGATTGAAAAAGAATTCGATATGAGTATCGAGAATTTAAAATCTTAATAGTAGAAATGCCACAGAGATTTCAGCTCTGTGGCATTTTTATAGTAGTTAGGTAGAGCTCTTATCCAGGCAATTAAGCGGCAGCCAACATGTCGGATGTTCCACGTGGAGATTCAGAAAAATTCGATATTAATGCCGAATGTTTCTTGGCAACTTGAAAATTGTAGATTATTTTATGAGCAGACTATGATAGAAAGAACCCAATTCATTTCCAACAGGGTATCATTTCTCGGGAAATATCGACAAAAAAGCTGACGAACAAATCGTCAGCTTTCGCTATTATCTCTTATTCAATTCTTCAACAAGCAATTTATTCACTAATGGCGGGTTCGCCTGGCCTTTTGTTGCTTTCATGATCTGGCCGACAAGGAAACCTTTTGCTTTATCCTTGCCACCCTTGAAATCTTCTACTGATTGCGGGTTGGCATCGATAATTTCGGTAATGATTTTGAGCAGTTCACCTTCGTCTGAGATTTGGACGAGTCCCTTCTCCTTGACGATTTTCTCCGGGTCGCCGCCGTTCTCAACCAATTCCTTGAAAACTTGCTTTGCAATCTTGGAGGATATCGTGCCGTTCTCAATCAATTTGATCATTCCACCAAGACCTTCTGGAGTCAATGCTGTTTCATGCAGCTCTTTAGATTCAGCCTTCAGATAGGCTGAGAATTCACCCATCAGCCAGTTCGATGCCTGTTTAGCGTCTGCTCCTGCCTTCACAGCCGACTCAAAGAAATCAGCCATTTCTTTTGATACCGTTAGCACTTCTGCATCGTAAGCTGGCAGTCCCATTTCCTCGACATATCGCTTTTTACGCTCGTCTGGAAGCTCAGGAATTTCCGCACGCACTCTCGCCTTCCACTCCTCATCGATATAAAGATCAGGCAGGTCAGGTTCAGGGAAATAACGATAGTCATCTGAGCCTTCTTTAACTCGCATCAGGATCGTCGTGTTATTCGCATCATCGTAACGGCGTGTTTCTTGCTGGATTTCACGGCCAGCGAGAATTTCCTCCTCCTGGCGCTTTTCCTCATACTCAAGCCCTTTGCGAACGAAGTTGAATGAATTCAGGTTCTTCAGCTCTGTCTTCGTGCCGAACTCCTTCTGGCCAACTGGCCTGATGGAAATATTCGCGTCACAGCGGAGTGAACCTTCTTCCATTTTACAATCCGATACGCCCGTATATTGGATGATGGACTTTAACTTTTCAAGATAGGCATATGCCTCATCGGGAGTGCGTATATCGGGCTCCGATACGATCTCGACAAGCGGTGTCCCCTGGCGGTTGTAGTCCACCAATGAATAACCATTTCCGTGTGTCAGCTTGCCTGCATCTTCTTCCATATGGATGCGCGTAATTCCGATTTTCTTTTTATAGCCATTCACTTCAATCTCAATCCAGCCGTTCTCGCCAATCGGCTTGTCGAACTGTGAAATCTGATAGGCCTTCGGGTTGTCCGGGTAAAAATAGTTCTTCCGGTCAAATTTCGTATGATCCGCTATTTCGCAATTCAAAGCCATAGCGGCTTTCATAGCGTAATCAACCGCTGTTTTATTCACGACAGGCAAGACTCCCGGGTAACCAAGGTCAATTACGGTTGTATTTATATTCGGCTCGGCACCAAAATGGTTCGGACTCGCCGAAAAGATTTTCGATTCTGTTTTTAATTCAACATGGACCTCAAGGCCAATTACCGTTTCAAACTTCATCGTTTTCACCCCTTTACAGCTCAGGTTGTTGTTTATGGAATTCAGTTGCCTGCTCGAATGCGTGGGCAACCTTGTATACAGTGCTTTCATCGAAATGGCGGCCGATAATCTGCAAGCCAAGCGGCAGACCTTTATCAAAACCGCAAGGAACTGAGATGGCCGGCACACCTGCAAGGTTAACCGGAATCGTCAAAATATCATTTGCGTACATTGTCATCGGGTCACCGATGTTCTCGCCAATTTTAAACGCTGGTGTCGGTGTTGTCGGCCCGACAATCACATCGTATTTCTCAAATACATTTTCAAAGTCCTGCTTGATCAGCGTGCGGACCTTCTGTGCTTTTTTATAATAAGCATCATAGTATCCAGAGCTAAGTGCGAACGTACCAAGCATGATCCGGCGTTTTACTTCCTCACCAAATCCTTCAGCACGCGTCTTTTTGTACATTTCAATCAGGTTCTCTGCGTTTGGAGTACGATAGCCATATCGCACGCCGTCAAAACGCGCCAGGTTTGCGGACGCCTCTGATGATGACAGCAAGTAATAGGTCGCCAGGGCGTACTTCGAGTGCGGCAGTGAAACTTCTTCCCAGGTTGCACCAAGGCGCTCCAGGACGACAAGTGCATCCATCACCGATTTACGAACTTCTTCGTTCACGCCTTCACCGAGATATTCCTTAGGCACAGCGATTCTTAAGCCCTTGATATCGCCAGTCAATGAAGCGATATAGTCAGGGATATCTACATTGGCGGAAGTTGAATCCATTTCATCATGTCCCGCGATTGCTTTTAACAGAAAAGCGTTGTCTTCAACATTGCGCGTGATTGGCCCAATCTGATCCAGAGAGGACGCGAACGCAATCAGACCGAAGCGTGAAACAAGGCCATACGTAGGCTTTATCCCGACAACCCCACAGAATGATGCCGGCTGGCGGATGGAACCGCCTGTATCCGAACCAAGTGAGAACAGCACTTCCCCTGCGGCTACCGATGCAGCCGATCCACCAGAAGAACCGCCCGGCACTCGGTCCAGATTCCATGGGTTTAGAGTTTTCTTAAAGCCAGAGTTTTCATTTGAAGACCCCATTGCAAACTCGTCCATGTTCAGCTTGCCGATCGTCACCGTTTCAGCCTGTTTCAGTTTCTGGATGACAGTCGCATCGTAGATAGGATCAAAGTTTTCAAGAATCTTGCTCGCCGCTGTTGTGCGCAGGCCTTTTGTGACAATATTGTCCTTGATGCCGATTGGCAGGCCATACAACTTATTGGTTGGCGCGCTTTGCACTGCCTTGTCGTCCAATGCTTTCGCCGCTGCCCTTGCATTTTCTTCATCTACTGTTAAAAACGCCTGGACCTTCCCTTCGGCCTCGCCAATCCGCTTGAAAGATTCATCAACCAGGTCGGAAACGCTCAGGTCTCTTTTATGTAAAAGCTCATGAAGCTCCGAAATCTTATGTTCAAATAAACTCATCTCAGGCCCTCCTACTCCATAATTCCTGGTACTTTGATCTGCCCATCCTGATGCTCAGGCGCATTCTTCAATACCTCTTCACGCGGCAAGCCCTCTTTTGCACGGTCCTCACGCATGACATTTTTTATTTCAAGCACATGTGCAGTTGGTTCAACATTGTCCGTATTCAACTCATTCAACTGCTCAGCATATGTAATGATTTTATCCAGCTGGTCCGTCAGCATTTGCGCTTCCTCTTCTGTAATCGCCAATCTCGCCAGGTGTGCGACATGCTTCACCTGCTCCTCAGAAATCCTTGACATAAAAGCACCTCCATCGTAAATCGTCAGACAATAATAATAATGATCATAGCAAAGTTTTCCACGTTAAAGCAATACAAGCCTTACTGTTTGTACTATTTTAACAGAAGTGGGGTGAGATCGCAGATAAATAAGGCCACTTTGCAAGTGATTTTTACTCGTGTTAATAGTTTGTCGTTGATTAACAGCGGGAAGGAATAGCCTAAGGAGGTGTAAAGAACTTGGCAATTTTAACTTTTTTCCTGGTCATCCTGTTAGCAGGAGTTCATCTATCTGTAAGATACTACTCAAAATTGATGGAGCAGCCGCGTAAGCCTATATTAAGCTTCGCAGGCGGCGCTTCCGTTGCCTATGTGATCGTGCACCTTTTACCTGAATTCCAGAAGGTGCAGAAGGATTTCAATAAACTTATACACATTCCAAAACATTACGAGGAATATAGTTTGTACTTGGTCGCGACGATTGGCTTCATCGCTTTTTATTCCATAAACCATTTTGTGAAAGCTTCTGAACAGAACAGATCTAATCTTTCTGTCTTTATT
This sequence comes from Mesobacillus sp., assembly GCF_047739415.1. Taxonomy (GTDB): domain Bacteria; phylum Bacillota; class Bacilli; order Bacillales; family Cytobacillaceae; genus Mesobacillus. The sequence continues at coordinate 9,939 of NZ_JBIQOE010000137.1, forward strand.
TTTCATATAGGAGCCTTTGTCCTCTATAATTCGTTCATTGGCTATTACCTGATTAAAGGCTTGAAACAGGAACCTAAAGCATTAATCATTTTCACAGCCGTTTTCATCTTACACCTCATGGTCAATGATGTCGGACTCCGGCTCGACCATAAAAAGCGATATGACCCATGGGGTTCACTGATCCTGGCTGTTTCTGTGGTCGGGGGATGGCTGCTCGGCTACCTCGTCACACTTCCAACCTTCATTTTTGCCCTATGGTTCAGCTGGCTGGCAGGAGGCATCTTATTAAATACCATTAAAGAAGAACTGCCAAAAGAACGCAAGAGCAAGCTGCTTCCGTTCATTTTAGGAGTTGTGGCCTCAACAGTATTGTTCATTTTAATTTGAAACATCTCTAGTTACTGCTAATGAAATAGATTGTTTTTATAGTCAACTTGAGATGGTTCACCGCTTGAAGCGACGACGACCGTACACCAGGTATGGAAAATGGGATGGAATTTGGTTCCACCCCATTTCCCTTTTCTGGCGAATCCTGTGTTACATAATCCTTTGGAGCCCACTGTGTTATTTGCCACTCGTCGATTGATCACTGATTCCAAGTGCCAATTTTAAATATTCCACAAATAAGATCGATTGCTCTTTGATCTTTAAATCTTCATTCGATAACATAGCATGCTCTACTGCCAAGCCATCGATAAATGAAATGATCGAACGTGCTATGATTTGATGATCAAACCTGAGGCTGAATTCCCCACTCTTTTGACCATGTTCAATAATCGTCGCATATAATTTCAAGCCATTATTGTACCGGCCGGACCCATATTCTCTTCTATGTTCATCATTTCTTCCTATTATAAAAAACTCAAGTTTTGCCGGTGCTAATGGATCCATATCATCATCAGGCTCTCCGTCCTCGCCAAAGATGGTTTGCATGAGCATATCCCAATAAGATGTTGCATTTTTCTTTACCTTATCCAAAGTATCATCTAATTCCATGGCTAGTGATTCTTCCAGAATCGTTTCAAACACAGCTTCTTTACTTGAAAAATATTGATACAGTCCGCCTCTGCTAATATTTGCAGCATCCAATATGTGCTTCATTGTGGCCCGCTCGTAACCATATTCAATGAAAACTTCCTGTGCTGCCTTCAATATATCAGCTCGACGCTGTTCCATGTGTTCCTGACTGACTTTCGGAGACATTCGTTCTCCCCCGTTCTATTTTACTTTTAAAAATCAAGCCGACAATCGAGACCGCAACCAACAATAAACCAGTAATCACAAATGTCGGGATGACTCCCAGTACAGTGGCAAGCAATCCGCCAGCCAATGGCCCAATGATCGTCGCCGTGGTCGTTACACTATTCAAAACGCCGAATACCCTGCCTGTCATGTGTACTGGAGTATCCGTCTGGACAGCAGCCTGGAAAGGGATGAATACCAATCCGGCAGAAAATCCGGCAACCATTCCCAAAGCAGGTCCCCATACAGCCGGCAGCGCTAAATCCAATTGAGTCAATACAGCCATCATACTAAAACTGACCCCAATCCCACAAACTCCAATAAACATCAAAATCAGGGCATTGTATTCTGTTTTTTTAGCCAACAGCAATCCTGTAAAAAACATTCCCACACCTGATGCAGTAACTATATAACCAAACAGATCAGGTGAAACATTCGACAGTTCCCTAAGTAATACGATGATTTGTGAGTCGGAAAGCTGCAAAATTAACAGGCTCACTCCTAACACCGTAATCCCAACAATCAAGAAACGATTTCCTTTAATAAATCTGATGCCTTCCAAAAAATCTTCTTTAAACGAAGTTCCCTTTTGTTCATCTGATTCCATTTTTATTGAAGCAGCTGCCTTTGGCAAAGTGAGCAGCAGAAGCGCTGAAATAACAAAGGTTCCGGAATCGATAAGAAACACCAGCTGTGTGCCAAAAGCCGCGACCAAGAGTCCGCTTAACAATGGTCCCAGCACCTTCGTCCCTGAATCAATCATGGAGGTAATGGACATAGCGCTTTTCATCTTTTCCTGATGTATCAGTTCTTTAAGCTTGCCGTTCTTTGCCGGTACAAATAGCGCAGATAGCATTCCGACCATGAAGAGACATACATACACAGTTACTAACGAATCCGCAAATGCAAGAACCAAAATAAGTACTGCTCTCACTAAGTCTGAAAGTATCATTAATACATTTCTGTTTAAACGGTCGGCAATCGTTCCGGTAAATGGTCCAAGCAGTGCCATTGGGACAGCCAAACATAAAATGATAAAGGAAACCTCCATTGGAGAAGCCTCCCATTTCAATCCAACCATCGTGATGATTGCCACAACACTTAACCAGTCACCAATACTTGATATTAACTGTGCAAGCATTAATGTGATAAACCCTTTATTTTTTAAAAGATCGCCCATTATCATCCCTCCATAATAAAACGACACCGATGTCGTTTTGGTTACCCTTATTATAACGACATAAGTGTCGTTTTTCAATACTTTTATAAAATTTGGTC
>NZ_JBIQOE010000138.1:0-5078 GCF_047739415.1 Mesobacillus sp.
CCAATGGGCTTGAAGCTGTCATAATTACGGCTTATTCTTGACAGCTTTTCTGGTTTACCCCTTCAACCTGTCATAATTCCTACGGTTTCTTGACAGCTTTTTCGTTTTCCTATTATCACTACTGAATATCATCAGGCACATCACATCAAATTTGTTTCGTTTTATCTCGAATTGCAATGATCTAAATCAACTTCAGCTCTTTCAATCCATGCCAGATACCGTCGTCATCTACATCTCGGGTTACTTTATTTGCCAGTTTCTTCAATTCAGGAACAGAATTGCCCATGGCAATCCCCGTACCGACGGCTTGAATCATTTCAAGGTCATTCAACCCATCACCAAAAGCATATACATCTTCCTGTTTGAAACCTAATCGGTCCACCATCTTCTTAATTCCTTCCGCTTTAGACCCTCCTGCTGGCAGAATATCAACAGAGTATGGGTGCCACCTGATAAAGTTAAACTCAGGGTAGGTCTCCCTATAATACTTTTCCTGGCCTTCTTCACAGAACAATAGCGTTTGATAGAGGTCCCGGTCCACATAAAACCGGTCATCATGTTCAGGATGGGCGAACTTCAGGCCTCCCAGGCTTGTTTTGATGTATTCGTGGTGCTTCACTGAGGATTTCATCGTCATATGGTTCATAAAAACGACTGGGTGCCCCTTATCAGCAGCTTCAAAATAAAGTTCTTCTATCTTTCCATTATTCAAAGGATTCTGGTAGATTGGCTCCCCTTCGAACACAACATATTGTCCGTTAAAGCTCACAAAAGAATCAATATCCAGCTCTTCTCTCAGGTATTCAAACATAAATGGAGCCCTTCCTGTAGCGATGGCAACAAAAACCCCATTATTCTTTAATGTTACAATTGCCTCTTTTGTAGAGTCCGGCAAGTTTTTATCATGGTCCAGCAATGTACCATCAATATCAAAAAATACAATTTTACTCATGATCTTCTCCTTCGATGCTTTTCTTGAAAGTATTGTTCTTATTTTTTCCCAACTGCTCTTTTCATAATATTTGTTTAAAACAAAAAGCCTCTTGAACTTATATGTATTAATCACGGTAGTCTATCAAATTCACTGGTGCGTGTACAGAAATAAGAAATGAAAAACTGTGTCAAAACAATGACAATTTATGTCATTCCATCAATAACCATGAAAAAATTTGCTATTTCATCATATAATATAAACAAAAAGATAGGAATTTGAAAAATAATCTTTGCTAAACTTTTCCTTGTTTACTTTACTTTGGACAAGGATAGTTTAAAATAAGAACTAAGGAGATGATCCACTATGTTAAAGAAGCTAAGAAAGAAGCTTTTAAAACAGTGGAAAGATTTGCTTCGAAAAAAAACAATCGCTTAACTTTTTGAGCCCTTCAAACTTGCGAAGGGCTCCTTCCTTATTGTAAATTGGTTAATAGCGGAAAACATGGCAGGATGGATAATAACAATGGTAACATTGTTAATTTTTATATATGGCTGATTTCGAATATTGTTTTGACAGACTTATGCTTTACCTACTTATTTAAGTTCGTCTACCTTTGGATTTTTCAGACCGGGAATCGCATAAACCTGCAAAACGTTTCATCGAAAAATTGCCTATAAAATAGAAAAAGTTAATTTAAGGAGAGAGATTTTTAATGATTTTTAAAGTATACTTCCAGGAATCAAACAAGCAAGTACCAGTTCGCGAGAAAACGCAAACCATTTATGTAAAAGCTGACTCTGAGAGAGATGTACGGACAAAAATAGCTGACCGCCAATATAATATTGAATATGTCGAGGCAGTTGAGGGTAACTATTTTGAGTACGAGAAGCAAAAAGAAGACTTTGAAGTATTGGAGATCGAATAATTTATGAAATTCGTTAAAAATGACCAAACAGCCGTTTTCGCGCTCGGTGGATTAGGCGAAATCGGTAAGAACACCTACGGGGTGCAGTTCCAGGATGAGATCATCCTGATCGATGCCGGCATAAAATTCCCAGAGGATGAATTGCTCGGCATCGATTATGTTATCCCTGACTATTCGTACTTGGTAAAAAATGAAGACAAAATCAAAGGCCTTTTCATTACACATGGCCATGAAGACCACATCGGCGGCATTCCTTATTTGCTGAGGGAAATCAATGTCCCTATTTATGGCGGCAAGCTTGCACTTGGCCTGATCAGAAACAAGCTTGAAGAGCATGGATTATTGCGGAAAGCAAAGTTGATTGAAATCAAAGAAGAAGATATCATCAAGTTCCGTAAAACATCAGTCACTTTCTTCAGGACTACACACAGTATCCCTGATTCATATGGTGTCGTAGTGAAAACGCCTCCTGGGCAAATTGTCCATACTGGGGATTTCAAGTTTGACTTTACACCAGTAGGTGAGCCAGCCAATTTGACCAAAATGGCTGAAATCGGCAAAGAAGGTGTCCTTTGCTTGCTATCGGACAGCACAAATGCCGAAGTTCCACATTTCACGATGTCTGAGCGCCGTGTTGGCGAAAGCATCCATGATATTTTCCGAAAAGTCGATGGGCGGGTCATCTTCGCTACCTTCGCTTCCAATATTCATCGCTTGCAGCAGGTTGTTGAAGCAGCAGTTGCTAACGGCAGAAAAGTTGCCGTATTCGGGCGAAGCATGGAATCAGCTATCAATATCGGACAAGAACTAGGCTATATCTCTGCACCAAAGGATACATTCATTGAGGCGCAGCAAATCAACAGACTCCCTGCTAACCAGGTTACAATCCTTTGTACTGGAAGCCAGGGCGAGCCAATGGCTGCTTTATCAAGGATTGCGAACGGTACACACCGCCAAATCCAAATTCAGCCTGGCGATACAGTTGTATTTTCGTCTTCACCAATCCCTGGTAACACCATCAGTGTTAACAGGACCATCAACATGCTTTCCCGAGCAGGTGCTGATGTTATCCACGGATCATTGAATGACATCCATACTTCAGGTCATGGTGGTCAGGAGGAACAGAAATTGATGCTTCGCCTGATCAAACCAAAATACTTCATGCCAATCCATGGTGAGTACCGCATGCAGAAGATGCATTCGAAACTTGCTACTGATTGTGGAGTTCCTGAAGAGAACTGCTTCATCATGGATAACGGTGAAGTACTTGCTCTTGGCGATAATGAAGTTAGCGTCGCTGGCAAGATTCCTTCCGGCAATGTTTACATTGATGGAAGCGGAGTTGGCGATATCGGAAATATCGTTCTTCGCGACCGCCGAATCCTTTCCGAGGAGGGGCTTGTCGTTGTTGTGGTAAGCATCAATATGAAGGAATTCAAAATTGCAGCAGGCCCAGACCTGATCTCACGCGGATTTGTCTACATGAGAGAGTCCGGTGACTTGATCAACGACGCCCAGAGCTTAATCAATAAGCATTTAAATAAGGTGATGGAAAGAAAAACGACTCAGTGGTCAGAAATCAAAAATGAAATCACTGATACTCTTGCACCTTTCCTTTATGAAAAAACAAAACGCCGTCCAATGATCCTGCCGATTATTATGGAGGTTTAAAAGAAAAACCGTTGCGAATTATTTATCGCAACGGTTTTTTTACTAGCTGTTTGAATCGACATTGTTTTTTTGGCCTGATTTTGTCTTCTTTCTGACAAAATAAATGATTGCTGCCACAATCATGGCTACTAATATGAGGATAGGAAGATTACCTACCAGGAACACGATTATTCCCGAACCAGCTGCTAGCAAGATGTTGATGTTATCAGCAAATTGTTTCTTTATTTTCTGCCAGGTGTTCAGGCTGTCATTATCTATTTTAGGGAATGGCACTTCATTTTCTTGCAGAGTGATGGTTACAGTCGAAAGTGCTGTCTGGTTTTCGAGGAACTTCTTCCTGCCCGCTATTTGTTCAATCTGTTCCTGGACATCTGCTAAATCAGATGAAATTTTCAAAAGATCCTCAGTTTTTTGCGCCTGCTTCATGAAGTCCAACAGTCTGGCTTCAACGGCCTTCTTTGATTTCAACCGAGATTCCAGGTCAACATATTCCTCTGTAACGTCCTGCCCGCTTACGTGGCGATTATTAACTTGAACTGAAAGACCTTCAGCATCATTCAAGAACGCATGAAAATGCTCCTGGGGAATCCTGAACGTCATCGTTCCACTTTGCTGTTCGCCATCATAACGATTTGAATTAGACTGTACAATATATCCATTGTATGCTTTTGCTTTCTGTTCAAGAGCATTACGTGCTTTTTCAAAGTTGATCACTCTGATATCCATCTCGGCATTATAGATGACCATCCGCTGAGCAGCCGCTTCTTCTATCTTTTGGCTGGCTTGACCCTCTGCTTTTGCATCCTCTCCGGAATCTGCTTTATCAGATTCTGAAAAACCAATTTCACCTTCACTAACATTTTCCATGCTAGAATTCCTGTCACCATCAGCACTCATTTTACTATCATCCTGTGACATGCCCCCGCTGCAGCCGCCAAGTAGGAAAACAAACAAAAGAACCATATAAAACATCTTCTTTAACAATGAAAAGCCCCCTTGAAACACTTCTATTTATGAATTTGACGGTAACACTGTTAAAAAGTTACAAATTACCTTGAAAGTGGTTGCCCTCTCTCTTTTTAGGTACATTTTGACCGAAATACCGTTGACGCTCTCATCTCTGGTACATGTTAGCTCTACTTGTGACCGAAATACCAAATTCGCTCTCTTCTCGGGCGCAAGCTCTCCTCTCTGTTAATCACGTCCCAGAATTGCTCCTAATTTAATCAGAACAAAAAGCGCAAGCGCCTCGTTAAGCCCCGACAAGCGCTGGAGGGCCGACCGGTGAAGTCGTTCTTTGACTTCATTGTGCGGACCGAAGCGTCTCGAGGGGCTAGGCGCTGGAGCTGGATTAAGAAAACCTCATGAAGTTATCCACAACTCAAAAATTTTATAGTTTCCTTAACTATAAAAAACCGCCGCCATACAGCTTGGCAGCGGTTCTTCGTCTTATTGTCCCAGATTGTTGCTTGTGCGTGGAAGGATTAAAATCTCAACCCGACGGTTCCTTGCCTTGCCTTCTGCTGTGTCATTCGTGGCGACTGGCTG
>NZ_JBIQOE010000139.1:0-11853 GCF_047739415.1 Mesobacillus sp.
ATAATGTAATTTGCAATCTTTGTAAACTTCACCCCATCTTGGCTCTCGTCACAATCCTTCCAGCTAATTTCTCGCTTCCCTCCATTTATAAACACCTTTAAGTTGTACTTTATGGCGTTTGGGCGATTACATGATGCAATGCTCTCTTTTTCATCCAAGTAATTTGCAAAGACTAGCCTTTTATACACCTCTTGCTTCACATTTTCCGCCATATGAAACGGTTCAGTCGTACCGTTTTCTTTTTTGATTTCGTCGGTTTTGGTATTTATTTCGTTCTCTAGGTTCTCTCCATACTTTAGATCAATTTCAAACAAATCCTGTTGACTCATGTTGTATTGAATTTCTATGATTTCCTTCATCCCGTATGGAACATCTTTACAATCAGTTGCTATGTAGGAGGTATTGGTAGGATTCATTTCTTCAATCAATTGACTACAGTTAATCGTTTGAACTTCCCCACTACCATACGCATCACGGGTGTTATCAATCTTTACCTCAAGAGATTCTCCATTGAATTTCAAATCCTTTACAATTGGATCCCCTTCAATCGTGTAAAACACGATACGTAAATCAGATGCCACCCCACTCTTCACATCTTCATAGAACCGCTGCATCCTTTCAATCCCATCAATGCCTCCATGAGTATTCAAGACATCAACATCCCCCACACCCTTTACAAAAAGTTTAGAGTTTCCTTTACCTGTTGATTGAGGTTCTCTATTGTCATTAGGACTACCATTTTCGTTAACTTCCGTATTACAGGAAGCTAGCAAAATGATTAAAACAAAATAAAAAGGGAATTTTGATATTCTTTTCATTTGACCATCACATCCATTCATTTCACCTATTTGGTATAAAAATCGCACCCTTTACTAAATAGACGAATGTATGGAGAAAACGTCACAATATTGGTTTACAATAATATCGATTCGTAATCCTATGTCCTACTCCTTTATACAACTTCAACGAACGTTTCAAAAATGCCAATTTAAAAATTCAGTATTTTCATAATTGTGTTAAAATATAAATATCAATTGGTTAGGGGGGATACCATGAAAAGAAATAAGTTAGTTGTTGTAGGAGTAGGCCATGTTGGTTCTTATGTTCTGGCAGATGCCATGAAATTAGGACTTTTTGCTAAAATAGCTGTCATTGACATAGATAAGGATGTTGCTTACGGCGAAGCTCTCGATCAAGAACATGCAACCGCTCTAACATATATGTCAAATACAACGGTACATGCTGGAGATTATTCCGAATGTGTGGATGCAGATGTGATTATCTGTGCTGCTGGTCCCAGCATGATAAAAAGTGATGAAGATACGATGCCGGACAGGGCACAATTAGCTGTTGTCAATTCTGAGGTAATTCGTGAAGTTATGACTGGAATTACAAAATATACTAAAGATGCAATCATTATTCTAATAACAAATCCTTTAGATACCATGGTGTACATAGCAGAAAATGAATTCGACTATCCGAAGGGGCGCATATTCGGAACCGGAACTATGCTTGATTCTGCACGACTTCGTAAAATAATTGCTACTAATTATGACATCGATCCAAAAAGTGTAACAGGTTATATGATGGGCGAACACGGACACACAGCTTTCCCTGTATTAAGCCGCTTAAGTGTGCAAGGATTTGGTGAAAAAGAATTGGACCTAGTTTTTCAAGGGAAAGAACCATTAAGTCGGGACAATATCAAAAAACAAGTTGTAAAGGCAGCCTTTGATGTGTTAAATGGGAAAGGGTGGACAAATGCAGGTGTAGCCCAAGCTGCTGTTACACTAGCAAAGGCGGTTATGCTGGATGAACGCAGTGTTTATCCCGTGTCCACAACATTACACGGACAATATGGATATGATGGAGATGTTGCATTAAGTATGCCATGTATCATCGGGAAAAATGGCTTAGAAAAACAATTAGAAATTACTCTCGACTCCCAAGAACTTGAATGGCTGCATCAATCAGCGGAATATATTAAAGAAGCGATGAAAGTTGCAAAGACAGGCAGAAATCATAATTCTAAAATTCCAGGTTGATGTTTATAACTTCCATTTTTTTGACGAACAGGATTTTTACTGTTCGTCTCTTTATTTAAGTTCTTAAATGTTATTCTCCACGACACGGCAGATAATCCAGTAGCCATTTAAAGTGGATCCAGTATTTCCTAGTTGTATGAGTTGCTAAACCCTCAGACTGTTAAACACTCAAAGCTTTAAGTGACCGTACTCGTTGTTACAACTCTTCAAGGTTTTTCACACTTTTACGCATATAAAAACCTCCAAATATAATAATTTGAAGGCTCTGAAAACACTCAGTGTCGATCAAAACGAGTATAAAACTATGTAGGTGAGAAGTTATGTAAATGATTGAAAATCTTAACTTGGCGGGACTGCGTGGGAATCGAACCCACTTGACCTGGCACGCAGGTGTAAACTTTTTTTAGTTTGCCGACAACTGTTTTTCCAGTGACTTTATAAGTCTAAATAATTGTCAAATCAAACTTTCATGTTTAATAGTGTTTGCATGTAATTTATAACATCAATTTGGCACAAAGCATGGCACCAATTTGTTCCACCCAGTTACAATATATCCCTGAGTTGTAGGATCAGATAGTGAGAAATTAATAATATGGCATGAATCTAAAATAAGACATGAACCTCACTAAGTGTTCTTGTTCAAATCCAGAATGAAGGCTTTTACAATAATTCCATCATTCATCGGTTCTAAATCCAGTTCAGGCAATCGTTCAAACCCCATACTTCCATAAAGAGCTAATGCCTTTTTCATGAATGAAGCTGTATGTAGTCCAATATGTGAGCTATTTTCTTCTTTAGAAACTTTAACACAATGTTGGACTAAAGCTCCCCCAATTCCATTGCCACGTGTTCCAGGTTTAACCGAAAGCATACGTATTTCTGGATACTCTTGAACGTTTTTGTTCCAATCATAAGCTTGAATGGATGGTGGAAACAATACGACACTGCCAACAATTTGACCGTCCAGTTCAGCCGTAAATATTTTCGCATTATTTTTTAAATCATTATCGGAAATAAGTGTATTTTTCAATACTTCCCAATGCTCTTTTGAAACAAATTGTTTATACTCTTGATAACTTTCCAATCTTAGATTCCTAACAGTTTCTATTTCTCCGTGTTTCATTTCTCTGATTTTCAATTTATCAAACTCCTTTAGTATTTAATCTACATACTCTTACGTAAGTCATGAAGTTCTTTTTGCTTCATTAAATCTTTTTCGAAGTGAATCATGTTGCTCTTCTATGATTGTTCGCTATGTTTCAATAAAATTCCTTTCTTTCTTTATTCAGCCACACAAAAAAACCTCCTTTGGATATGCGTGGATAACCCATACATAAGCAAAAGAGGTCATATTGTCTATTTAATGCACCTTATAGGTTCAATAGAAATAGCTAGCTATATTACCATTTTGGCGGGACTGCGGGGGAATGGAACCCACCTGACCTGGCACGCAGGTCACAAGCGGTTTTGAGTTTGCTGGCATCTGCATTAAAGAGCCTTATCATCAACTGTATTCAAATAAGCTTCAATCTCATCAATCACAGACTTCACACAACCATCTTCAAATGGTGAAATTAAGTTCGCTTCTTTGACAAGCTCTGTGAATGATTGGCTTCCACCTTGCTTACATAGGTGCAGATAATCTTTCCAGGCATCCTCTGTATTTTCCTGCGTACGTTTCCAGAATTGCAGCGCACAAATTTGAGCTAGTGTGTAATCAATATAGTAGAAAGGAACCTTGTAAATATGTCCCTGCTGTTGCCAGAAACCCCCATTTTCCAAGAAGTCATTTCCTTCATAATCACGATGTGGCAGGTACTTCTTCTCGATTTCTCTCCAAGCTTGCTTGCGCTCAGCTGGGGTTGCTTCCGGATTGGCATACACAAAATGCTGGAATTCATCGACTGCTACACCATAAGGAATAAATAGGACCGCTTCACTTAAATGAGAAAACTTATACTTATCCGTATCTTCCTCGAAGAAAAGATCCATCCAAGGCCAAGCAAAGAATTCCATACTCATCGAGTGGATTTCACACGCTTCTAGTGTAGGGAACCCGTACTCAGGTACTTCAAACACACGACTTTCAAATACTTGGAACGCATGTCCTACTTCATGCTTTAACACGCGAACATCGCCTTTTGTTCCATTAAAGTTTGCGAAAATGTATGGTGACTTATGTTTACTAATATAGGTGCAGTATCCACCGCCAGCCTTTCCTGCTTTACTTAACAGGTCCATTAAGTTGTTTTCTACCATATAAGTGTAAAACTCATTCGTTTCAGGAGACATTTCCTCGTACATTTTCTTCGCTTGATCGACAATCCACTCCGCATCTCCTTTAGGATCAGGGTTTCCTGTCTTAAAGCTGAAGCTGTCATCGTAATATTTAAATGTATCAACACCAATACGTTCTTGCTGCCTTTGTTTTAGTTTCGTAGCTAAGGGAACGATGTACTCTTTCACCTGGTCACGGAACTTTGCTACCATTTCAGCATCATAATCAGTACGAGAAAGCCGAGCATATGCTAACTCTGTAAAAGAAGAGAATCCTAGCTTCTTAGCAATACCAGTACGTACTTTTACAAGCTTGTCGTATAAATCATCTAATTGATCGGCATGCTCAACGAAAAAATTGTACTTTGCTTCATTGGATTCCTTCCTAACGGTACGGTCAGGTGATTGCTGATAAGGAACTAACTGAGCAAGATTTTTCACTTCTCCATCAAACGGGATTTTAGCTGAAGCAAGTAAATCAACATATTCACTAACTAGTTTGTTTTCTTCCTGCATGTCTTTCAACACATCAGGTGAGAACGTCTTTAATTGACTGTCAGCTAATAAGAATAACTGTTTACCCCACTTATCTTCTAACTGAGAGCGAAATTTAGAACCTGTAAGTGCCTCGTAATATTTTGTGATTAGACCCTTGTAGGCAGGTCCTACTTCATTGAAAAATTCCTTTTCTTTCTTATAGAACTCATCCGTTGTATCAATCGTCTGACGGATTTGAACAATCTGTCTCATGCTTTCAAACTCAGAGCGCAACTCCTTGATTTCTTTCATTACCCTGTCCTGAACCTCAAAAGACTCAGCAGATTGGAACCTCTCTAGTAATTGATTAAAGTTCCCCTCCACCTCTTCAATATTTGGTCTTGTATATGGATAATCGTTAAACTGCATGAAAGAATCCTCCTATGTAAAAAAATTTCGTGTAAAGAAACTATTTCGACAAAGTGAGACAATCTCCTTTTAATTTTCGAAAAAAACTTCGTTATTCGAAATATAATTTCTATTGTTGTTCTTAAGAGAAGCACAGGGACCTTATGCTTCTAAATTGAAAAGGCACTTCACATTTCCCAGTTTCACTGGATCAACATTTCTATACACAAAAAACCGCCCAGCATGCTGAGCGGCTACTAATTTATGTATTTTGGCGGGACCGCCTGGGAATCGAACCCAGCTAACCTGGCACGCAGGTCACAAGCGGTTTTGAAGACCGTGGGGGACACCAGTACCCCATTCAGCCCCGTTTTTAAGAACAAGGTCTATTATACTTAGAAGCTGGTTATTTTACAAGTGTGTTACTCAAATTGTCACAAGACTTGTCTTACCTTAAGGGCTGGTACTATAATAAGAAAAGATATTAGAAATGCGTGGGTGAAGGGTTATGTATCAGCTTGAAGGTTGGTTTTTGTGGTTTATGATGTTTTGGGTCGTTGTGTTGGTCGGCTTATTCGCGATCGGCGGATATTTCATGTTCCGCAAGTTTTTGAAAAAGCTGCCGAAAAACGACGGCAAATCAGATATGGACTGGGAAGAGTACTATGTGAATCAAACGCGGCATTTGTGGCCGGATGAACAGAAGGCATTGCTTGAGGATTTGGTGAGTCCAGTTCCTGAATTGTTCAGGGATGTGGCGAGACACAAGATCGCAGGCAAAATCGGTGAGATTGCCCTGAATGAAAAGGCGGACAAGATTACTCAGGAGCTTGTCATTCGCGGCTATATCCTCGCCACACCAAAGCGTGACCATAAATTTTTACGAAAGCGGCTTGCTGAAAAGCAAATCAGCACCGCACCATATGAGAGCTTGTTCTAAAACTGCCTTGTGTTAAGGCAGTTTTTTTCATTACTTGACCACTGCCTTTTTCCGCTTTTTAAAAAGCTTGAATACATCGTCATTTTTAGAGAGAATGATGACCTTATCTTTGTACGGCTTCATCAGCTTTATCGCCTCTACCAGATTATTCCCGTCATACTGATGGTTCCATTTTAACAAGTCGATCAGTGTCTTCAGATTCTCTTTTCGTGGAGAAGCAGCCAGTTTAACTTTTCTTAATACAAACCTTTTTACGATTCTCCAGTCACGCACATAGACATTCGTTTTAAGCACAAAAATATAATCAGCCTGGCGGAAGCTTTCCTCAAGCCAGCTATGATATACTCCCTCAATGACCCACTTTTCCTGCCCTAGCACACGACCCAGCTTTTCCGCCCTTTTTAATGGAGGGGTTTGCGAACCGAAATACTCGGACTCGTAATCCCAATAGAATTTGTCCAATTCATGCTTTGGCAGACCCAGCATTTTTGAAATTTTTCCTGCTATGTATGATTTTCCGCTGCCGGGCCCGCCAATAATATGTATTTTCGTCACTGTCTTCCACCCTGTTTATTATTCTTTATCGAGATCATTGTCAAATATAGATGGCGTACGCTCTTCCTTAATACCCAAATGCGCTTTGATTTTATCCAAATCTTTTATGATGATTCTCGTATTCAGCCATGCTCCAATTGCCGCAAGAAAAGCAACCGCCAGAATGACGATTAACCAAATATTTATTTCTACCAAGATGCTCACCTCCCAAGCAATTTTACCACATTCTAACAGGCATTCGAGATAAAAAAATGATAGAATTCCTTAGGGAGGTTATATTTATGATTGAAGTTGTGTTTTGGATTATCTTATATTTGTTGTTAATGATTATTTTTGTGAGGGCTATTTATAGTGTCATTAAGAAAAAACAGGTTCCCCTGGCCATGATTGCGATCCTCATCATTATTTCGGTGCCTATGGTCAGTTTGATGAATAGTATCGAAAGGCCGTTGGATATGAGTGAATTCGAATTTCTGGTGAGGGAGTTGAAGCAAGGCGCACTATGGGCGATTTTCACAATTGCAGGGTATCTCTACATACTTGTTTGGTTCATTCTTTCGTTAAAAAAATAACGAGTTTCAGATACTGAAACTCGTTTCTCATTTCCTAAATCTTCTCCGTCTAACATATTCACCGTTCCGCATTGCCTTTGCCTCTACTACATTTCCGACTATCAATAAAACGACTCCAATTGCGATCAAGCTAAACATTAGCGTTGGAGAAATGGTTGCAATATATCCCATACCCTTCATGAACATTGGCACAAGGAAAACGGCAAGACCCGCAGTTTTCAGTAAAATGGCATAAACCTTTAACGACATCCCTACTCCTCCTGACTGAATCAAGTGGTCTTATCAGTGTATTCAAGCAGGCTTGTCGCAATTCACAAAAAATTCAATATTTTTATTTCGTTAAAATAGTATGATTAACTTGACTATTTAATGGAAGGAAGATGCAGATGGCTTTTAAAGAGCGAACTGAACCTATTATTTTATCGAAGCTACGAATCTTAAATAAGAGACTTGAATTAACAGATGAGGAAAAAAGGTATTTTTCATACCTCGATAAGGGATATAAAGGCGAATTGCAATTCGATGCCTTGACGGAAAAACTGACAAGCAGCTGTTTGATCCTGAACGATCTACTGCTCGAGATAGAAAAAACAACCTTTCAAATCGATACTTTAATTATATTTGCCGGCACATTAAATGTTTTTGAAATAAAGACTAACCAAGGAGATTATTTATACAAACAAGAAGGTCTGACCTCAATAACAACCGGAGTATCAATCAAGAATCCACTTGATCAACTCAACCGCACTAAGCTGCTTCTTAAGAAACTATTAAATCAACTAGGCTACAACTATAAAATACAAGGTTCAGTCGTCTTTGTTAACCCCGAGTTTACCCTTTATCACGCACAACCAGACCTCCCATTCATATTCCCCACCCAGATCAAACGACTCCTCGATAATCTCAATAACCAGCCGGGAAAAGTATCCAGCAACCATATAAAACTTGCAACCAAACTAGTCTCCCTTCATAGGATCGACACCTCATTCGATAAACTGCCTCCGCATAATTATGATGAACTCAAGAAAGGAATTACCTGTAATGAGTGTGATTCGTTTTCGTTAGAGGTTAATCATAAGTATTTAGTTTGCAGTGATTGTGGGAGCAAAGAATTAGTAGAATCAGCAGTAATGCGGACGGTAGAGGAGTTTAGATTGCTTTCCCAGAAACGAGCAATTACATCAATAGAGGTTCAGGAATGGTGTGCAATTATAGATTCAAACAAACGTATTAGAAGGATCTTGGGGAAAAATTTGGAAGCAACAGGTAGTAAACAATGGACAAAATATCACTAACTTGGATATAAAGCATTTCAACCCTTCTTTCTATATTACGGATACTTTTTCCGTTTTCTCATACATTTTTGTCCTTCATGGCCCTTATCACGGACACTTTTTTTATTTCTCATCCAATTCTGTCCGTCATCACCTCTATGACGGACACTTTTTCTGCTTTCTCAGCAATTTCTGTCCTTCATGGCCCTTATGACGGACACTTTTTCTTATTTTCTCAACATTTCTGTCCGTCATGACCCTTATGACGGACACTTTTCTACTTTCTCAGCAATTCCTGTCCTTCATGGCACTTATGACGGACACTTTTTCTTATTTTCTCAACATTTCTGTCCGTCATGACCCTTATGACGGACACTTTTCTACTTTCTCAGCAATTCCTGTCCTTCATGGCCCTAATGACGGACACTTTTTCTTATTTTCTCAACATTTCTGTCCGTCATGATCTTGAGTTTTCAAATAAAATCCTCAAAATACAAAAAAAAATAGCAACCGGCCCCACCTTCGCCGGTTGCTGTGATAGCCACACTTGCTATCCTGCCTAGTATTTATTTTAAAAGACTAAAATAAAATTCATTGCCTCAGTTTGTTAAGACTTTTTTAACTTTTGTTAAAGCAGATAGAAGTGGGCACATACCAATAAGAAATTAATGATGACTTTTTTAACCATCGCCAACACTCCTTAATTGTGAGTTCCCTTACATTTATACTTTAACACAGTATTGTAAAGCTGGATTAAAAGAAATACGGCTATTTTGTAAACTTTTTACCGTATTTTCTATTAATGTGTAGTTAAGTTAGAGTCTACCAACCTTAAAGCTGCAGCTAGGTCCAGCTCCTCTTTTAAATGCAGTGGAGACCCGAGACCCTCATACTACCCCTCCTGCTTACATGTAAAAACGCTTATGTAATAATCCTCTCCTGGAAAATCGCCCACATACGCGAGCCCATTCTCACTGTAAAATTGTTTTAGTTTCTGATTCCCTGCCCAACAATCCAGATACAATTCTTTACCTAGACTCCGGGCATACTGGCATGCCCAGGAAGTAATCACCGTTCCGAAGCCCTTTCCCTGGTACTCCGGAAGGATGGCTATTTGAAAAAGATACTTTCCACTCTTTCCTACATGCCATTCATTCAAATCTTTATTTCCAAAGGTAGCAATAACTTTCCCGGCAACTGTTCCCACATAAAGAAAACCAACATGCTTCAAAAGCACCTTTTCATCCCAGGGATATTCCCACTGGTTAATCCCTTTTTCCAGCAGGGTCAGCGACACGGCATTTAAAACAGACAATATATCCTTTACATCCTCTTGTCCTGCCAATCGAATTTCCACCTGGTCGTCATTCTCCCTGCTTTGTACTAGAAATCATCAATACCACCGGAATTCTCATCCGCCGCTCGTACTCTTCATTGCTGGAGAAGCTTTCTGCTCTCGGCGTGCCTTCTCTAAGGTCATCCACCGCGAAGCCGGCTTGCAATATGAGCTGGAAGTATTGTTCGATTGTCCGGTGATATTTAATCACCTTTTTTCCGATCCACGGTTCGACCCGTTCGCCCAGGTTAAAATAGTCATCTACTACCCAATCACTTCTCCTGCCGGATCCTTCTGCACTTTTCGCGGAGGAAGTGAGAACCGGATGCTGAACGCTGAAAATAAACTTCCCGCCAGGCGCCAATGAGTCATGAATCTTCCCAAAAACGCTGCTTAAATCCGCTAAATAATGGAGAGCAAAACGAGAAAGAACTAAATCGTATTGATCTGGCTGCGGCTGCCATTCTTCCATAGAAGAGCGTAGAACCTGGCCAGTTGTTCCTTCCAGATTTTCGATTGCAGTTTGAGCCATATTGTTCGAACCTTCCACTCCAAGATAAGAAGCTCCGCCTTGTTGTAACAGCTCAATCCCAATTTCGGCATCACCACACCCTAAATCAAGAATTCTTTTTCCAGCCACATCCCCAATCATCTCTAACAAAATGGGCTTTTCAATGATGTTGTTTGGACTTTCTGGCCGGTTTCTCCGATTCATATAATTCTCGTAAAATTCCTCTTCGTCATATACAGAAGAACCTCTGAACTCCATCCTATCCCCTCCAATTACTAAAGAAAGACAAATCTTTAATATATTACCATAAACAGTACAAAAGACAACGAAAAAACGTTGTCCTAGACTTTAATAGGAATATATATTTCTACTTCCTCTACATCATTTTCCACTGGATGGTAGGTTTCTAAAATATAATTCTCCAAGGTATCCCGTGCATAGCCTTGCTCATCAACCCATTGATCCAGCATTTTATATAAACTGCCCATCCCTGTCCCTTTCCCTCTAATCATTCCATATGAATGCTGAATATCAAGAAATTCCGCACCTTCCGGTAAGGTGTCCAGTGCATTATTAACCAATAACCCAACATAGAAAGTTCCCTCAGTATGGCTCTCACTCGCTTTAGGCTCGTACACCGTAACCTCAGTTCCTGCAAGATTCGGTACACGCTGTAAAAATTGATGCGCTGCCTTTGGAACTAGCTCGGCAAAATCCTTATAAAGTCCTCTATGCTTCACAGCAATCACTTTGAATTCTCTTGTCACAACCTGGCACATTTTTAAGCCTCCTAAAATTAAAACAACTGGACTCTTCATTGGAAACCCTGTATCAAAAAAAACTGTCTATTCCGCATAACTATGTTTCGGTCCCCACGCTCCACTTCCTTCTGGCAACAATTCAAATAGTGACCATATACTGCAATAATCGTCACCAGGACCGAATGCAGCTTTGGAATAGTGAGTGATAGTGCCATCTTTGTCCTTTAACAAAATAGAAACCCCAGGCCAAAAACCTTCTTTATTTTTAAACCCGAGGTCTTCTTTAAAAGTCGTCCCTTTTGTCGAGACACTTTTAAACGGCCAGCCGCGTTTTTTTGAAAAGTCGGACAGTGTTTGGAAATCATCCGGACTGGTTAAGACAAATACTGCCTTGTTCTCAAGATGTTGGGTAAAACCAATGAACCCATCAGCCCAAAGTGTACAGTAAGAGCAGGATTTCCCCATATTATGTATGACAATCAACTCATTTTTTTCACCAAAAAGCTCACTCAACAGAACCTTTTCACCTTCTGTATTCGTCAATGTATAATCTTCAACTGTAAATGAAGGATGCTGTTTTCTTAACGCTGCCAGTTCTTGTTTTATACTCATTAACTCTTTCTCTTTGCTCTCTATTTCCTGTTCTAATTGCTTAATAGAATTCATTCTGCCTCTCCCTTTCAATTACAAATCAAAA
>NZ_JBIQOE010000140.1:0-35211 GCF_047739415.1 Mesobacillus sp.
GGGCCGACCGGTGAAGTCGTTCTTTGACTTCATTGTGCGGACCGAAGCGTCTCGAGGGGCTAGGCGCTGGAGCTGGATTAAGAAAACTTCATGAAGTTATCCACAACTCAAAAATTTTATAGTTTCCTTAACTACAAGAAACCCGCCAGGTAATCCACCGGCGGGTTTTGTTTTTAGCTGACCATTAAACTCATATTTGTCATGCTAAGAGGATAGTGCCTCTTTTTTCTTTTTATATTGTTTCACAAAACCAATGATGGCAGGAATAAAAGCAGTAGAAGATACCATCAATAAAGTAATGAATAAGTTTTTCTCTACCCAGGCAATATTCCCTAGTAAAAATCCTGCAGTTAACCAGAACGCAGTCCAAACAATTCCTCCCATAAGATTGTAGCTCAAAAATGTTCTGTACTCATATCCTGTGTAACCTGAGACAAACGGTACCGAGGTTCGCATGAGAGGGACAAAGCGTGAGGAGGTGATGGCTATTCTTCCATAGTCAGACAGAAAAGTTCTTGCTTTACCAATCGATTTATCTGAAGTAATCCGATCTAGAAAATGGTTAGGTGATTTTAATTTCCCAAGCTGCTTGCCTATGAAGAAATTCTGGCTATCACCCAATATGGTTGCAACCGCAAATAGGATAAACAAGCTATTAAAATCCAAACCTCCGGTAGCCGCCAGAGTACCGCTGGCGAACACCATTGAATCCCCTGGCAAAAATGTCAGGATTACAAAAGCCGTTTTAAAATAAATAATCAAAAACAATAGTATATAAATAGCTGCCCCATACTCATCGATATAGTAGTGGAGACTATTATCAAAGTTTTTCAGCAACTGAATGATTTGATCCATTAGTCAATCCCCCTACTAGATCTCTGGTTTTAATATTTCGTTATATAACTATTGAAACATTCTTATGTCATATTGCCAAACGGAAGACCAGACTAAATTCTTTTTTAAGATTAAATAATACCCAACTGATTTTGCCCTATTCTCCTTGATACACAGCCTGTCTATTACGAGTAGAAAATGTTATTGGATAAAAAGATATTTATCTTCGAATAATATAATGACGTCACACTAGTAATAATTTTTAAAAATACATACGTACATGTTAAATTGTGATTCACAGTTGGAGGTTTTTTTCGTGGAAGATATTAACCATAACGTTAGCCTGACATCAGGGGAATTAGCGAATCTCTGGACTCAATACATGAATGATTCACTAACTATTTGTGTACTAAATCATTCCATAAAAAATGTAAAAGATGAAGACATCAAGGAAATCCTTCAATTTGCCCTTAGCATTGCCGAACCTCATATTGTGAAAATCAAAGAGTTTCTGAAGCAAGAAAATTACCCGGTTCCAAAAGGGTTTTCAATAGAACAAGATATTAACCTTAATGCTCCCCCCCTATTTTCAGATACTTTTATGTTGGTATATATGCATATCATGACGTTACATGGGATGACAGGCTATGCCGGAGCTGTAGGAACTTCAGTCCGCGCAGACCAAATCACCTATTTTATTCAATCCAATAAGGAAGCCATGGAATTATACGAACGAACTGTTCACTTAATGCTAAAAAAAGGCTTATACAGCAGAACACCACATATCAATAGTCCAGAAAAAGTAGATTTTGTAAACAATAAAAGTTATTTAGCTGGCTGGTTTGGAAAAAAGCGTCCATTAAATGCGATGGAAATTAGCGGGTTAAGTTTCAATATGCAAAAGACTGCAGTAAAAGTTGTGTTAGAAATTGGATTTGGACAAGTGTGCCAATCAAAAGAACTTCAGAAATATTTTAACAAAGGGAGAGACATCTGTAAGAAACATTTTGAGACTTTTAGGTCATTTTTAATTAAAGACAATTTGTCTTCTCCAAATTTGTGGATATCAGAAGTTAGCAATTCAACTGTATCTCCATTTTCAGACAAACTGATGTTATTCCATATCGTCACATTAGTTTCTGCAGCTGTTGGGTTTTATAGCGCAGGTTTATCAGTATCACAAAGACGGGATCTTGCTTTGGAGTATACAGGACTTGTTACAGAAATCGGATTATATGCAGAAGATGGAGCACAGCTGTTAATAAAAAACGGATGGCTTGAGCGGCCACCGATGGCTGATGATAAAGATGAGTTGTCTAATACCCAGTAAATAGTTTCTATTAACTGATAAGTTACATGACCATTGGTCCAACCATTCTATTTATTTAAAATAAAAAACATGCAGCCTTTAATTCAGGGCTGCATGTTTCTTTATTTATTCTTAGCTACTCCCCATTCAGATGGATCCTTCCGCCATTCGGTCAGGCTATCAAGATTCTCCTCTGTGATCAGCCCTTTTTCCTCTGCCAATTTTGCAAGAGTCGTAAAGTCAGTGAGCGAATACGCTGAAATTTTTGCTGATTCGAGTTTCTGCTTCCCTTTTTCCAATTCATATGTAAAGATCGAGACGACCCCTAGCACTTCGCAGCCTGATTCTCGCAATGCCTCGACTGCTTCAATAACACTGCCTCCTGTGGAGATTAAATCCTCGACCACAACGACCTTCTGGCCTTCGATTACCTTTCCTTCAATTTGATTTCCTTTTCCGTGTCCCTTCGCTTTAGAGCGGACATAGCTCATTGGCAGATCAAGCAGTTCGCTGACCCATGCAGCATGCGGGATTCCAGCCGTAGCAGTACCTGCGACCATTTCTGTCTCAGGAAAATGCTCAGAAATCAAGTTTTTCAGTCCCTCAGCAACTTTCCTGCGTACTGCAGGGAATGACAGGGTCAGACGGTTGTCACAATATATTGGGGATTTTAGGCCGGAGGACCATGTGAACGGATGATCCGGCTGCAAGCTGACGGCTTCGATTTCAAGCAATGCTTCTGCTATTTCCTTTTTCATTGGTATACACCCTTCCATTCATTTTTGATTGCCAGGTAGCTCTCAAGGGGATTTGCGGCACGGGTAATCGGCCTTCCAACGACGATTGCCGATACCCCCTGTTTCCTCGCAAATTCAGGCGTTGCTGTCCGCTTCTGGTCCTGCAGAGAACTTTCAGTTGGTCTGATGCCCGGGGTAACGGTAATAAAATCCGTGCCAAACCGCTCATGGATCAATCCTGCTTCATGCGTGGAACAGACTACGCCATCAAGGCCGGATTTTTGTGCAAGTTTCGCATAATTTAATACCGATTCCTGCAAACCTGCTTCAATTTGTTGTTCCTGCTTAACCTGGATTTCAGACGTGCTTGTAAGCTGGGTGACTGCGATGCAGCAGGGTCTCTTTTGTCCAGGAGCTGTGCCAGATTCCAGCCCCTCCAGTGCAGCGCTCATCATTTCCGATCCCCCGGCAGCATGGACATTGACAAGGTCACATCCCAGTCCTGCAAGCACCTTCATCGAGCTCTTTACAGTATTGGGAATATCGTGCAGCTTCAAGTCCAGGAAGATGTGATGTCCCTGCTTTTTCAACTCTTCGATGATGGACGGTCCCTCGGAATAAAAAAGCTCCATCCCGACCTTCACAAATAGCTGTTCGTGCTCAAAAGGCTTCAGGAACTCCATCACCTGACCTTTTCCTGGAAAATCAAGGGCGATAATAAGCGAGTCTTTCATTCTTTTTCCAGCTCCTTCCCGTTAACTCCGAAATATGGTCTGCTCCCATCTTTGCTAGCATCTCAGTTAATTCCTCTATGATTTTCGGACAAATAAATGGATCAACAAAGTTCTGTGTTCCAACGGCAGCAGCACTTGCACCGGCAAGGAAAAACTCGATGACATCTTCAGCAGATTGAATTCCTCCCATTCCAATGATTGGAATCGATACGTGCTGGCCGACTTCATAGATCATCCTGATGGCGACTGGTTTCACAGAAGGACCCGACAAGCCGCCGGTTTTATTTGCAAGAATCGGCTGTCCTGTCATAAGGTCGATTCTCATGCCAAGCAAAGTGTTGATCATCGTAATTCCATCCGCGCCTCCATCTTCAACTGCTCTGGCGATCTTTACAATGTCTGTTACATTCGGGGAGAGCTTTACATACACAGGCACTTCAGATACTTCTTTTACCTTTCTGGTAAGTGCCTTGGCCATATCAGGGTCCGTGCCAAATGCGATCCCGCCTGTTTTAACATTTGGACATGATATGTTTAGTTCAAGAGCATGGACATTCGGAGCCTTTGACAATTGTTCTGCTACCTTTACGTAATCATCTTCCGTTGAACCAGCGATATTCGCAATGATTGGCACATCGAACTGCTCAAGCCAAGGAAGCTCTTCATTCAAGACCTTCTCAAGTCCAGGGTTTTGCAAGCCAATTGCATTCAACATCCCGCCCGGCGTCTCGGCAACCCTTGGAGTCGGATTTCCGAATCGTGGTTCCGGAGTCGTCGCTTTTACCATGATTGCCCCAAGCAAACTCAAATCATATAACTGGCTGAACTCTCGCCCAAAGCCGAAGCAACCTGAAGCCGGCATTACCGGATTTTTTAAATTGAGACCTGGCAGCTGGATCGATAGCGAACTCATATGACAACCTCCCCTGCTTGGAAAACTGGTCCATCGCTGCAGACCTTTTTATATGAAAACCCTTTTGGGTCTTCTTGCGTATGGCAGACACATGCAAAGCAAGCTCCAATTCCGCATCCCATCCGCTCTTCTAGTGACAAGTATGTTTTAGGTGCATAATGTCCATTCTCGATTTCCCGCAACATTGGTGTCGGACCGCAAGCAAAGACAATATCTGCTTGAGCCTCTAACCCATCAAGAATATCAGTGACAAATCCTTTTCTTCCAAATGATCCATCAACAGTCGCCACATAAACCTCTCCGAATTCAGCCAGCTCTTTTTCGTAAAAAACAGCGTTGAATGACTGGAATCCGATAATGCTTATGACTTTTACTCCTTTACGGGCCAGCTGCTTAGCCAGCTCATACATAGGAGGAACACCAACGCCACCGCCAACCAGGACGGCGGTCTGTCCCGCGTATGCTTCATCTGCCGGAAAGCCATTGCCCAGTGGCCCCAGGACATCGACTGACATTCCTGGGGATTTTTCGGCAAGCAGAGAAGTTCCCCTTCCCTGCCTCCTGTAAATTATCGTGAACGACCCATCATTGATTGAAGCGATGCTTATCGGCCTGCGCAGCAGCGGATCGAATCCGTCTGCCACCTTTACATGAACAAACTGTCCGGCCTGTGTCATTTCCGCGGAAAGCTCACCTTTCAGTACTAGTTCAAAAATGTTGTCTGCAATTTGTTTGTTGCTCACTATTTTGCAGTTCTCCTGCCTGATCATGAAAGCACACCTTCTTTGGCTGCCTCCATCGGCTTTAGGGCTTCTGCTGAAAATGTCATAGATTCTATGACTCTCAAAATCGCTTTTGCTGTATCTAGTGAAGTCAGGCATGGTACACCATTTTCAACAGATTCGCGGCGGATTCTGAATCCATCACGTTCTGGCTGCTTGCCTTTTGTCAGCGTATTGATGACCATCTGTGCTTCTCCTTTTCTGATTACATCAATCAGGTTCGGTCCATCTGAGCCGATCTTTCCTACTGTTTTCACCTTAATGCCTACATTCTCCAGGTATTGTGCTGTACCTTCTGTCGCCATCAATTGATAACCAATGTTCGAGAACCTCTTCGCAAGTGCCAATGTTTCTTCTTTATCCTTATCTGCGACTGTAAGCAAGACTGTACCGAATTCCTTTATTTTCATACCAGCCGCTATCATACCTTTATATAAAGCTTTCTCTAGTGTTGTATCCTTGCCCATAACTTCCCCGGTAGACTTCATTTCCGGTCCGAGCGTGATGTCTACCCGGCGTAATTTTTCAAATGAGAACACTGGCACTTTCACAAAAACTCCAGCCTGCTCTGGTACAAGTCCAGTTTCGTACCCCTGCGCTTTCAGGCTCTGGCCAAGGATGACCTTCGTTGCGATTTTTGCCATCGGGACATTCGTAATTTTACTCAGGAATGGTACCGTACGGCTGGAACGCGGGTTCACCTCGAGCACATAGACCTCTTCATTTGCAATTACATATTGAATATTTAGCAAACCGACAATGTTCAGCCCTCTTGCAAGATCGATTGTATAGTTTACCAGCTTTTGTTTCACTTGCTCGCTGAGGCTTTGCGGCGGATAGACTCCAATTGAATCACCAGAGTGGACGCCGGCTCTTTCGATATGCTCCATGATGCCCGGTATCAGTACATTTTCTCCATCTGAAATCGCATCTACCTCTACTTCTTTTCCAGTCAGATAACGGTCGATCAGCACGGGATATTCCGGATTGACCTTCACCGCGTTTTTCATATAATGCAGAAGTTCATCTTCCTTATAAACAATCTCCATGGCCCTTCCGCCGAGCACGTAGGATGGACGCACCAAGACCGGATAGCCGATTTCTGCGGCAATCAACGCTGCTTCTTGAACTGATTTTGCCGTGCTCCCCTTTGGCAGCGGGATATCAAGGTTCGATAGTGCGTGTTCAAATTTGTCGCGGTCCTCAGCACGATCCAGATCCTCCAGGCTTGTTCCGAGAATTTTCACTCCCCTGTCAACAAGCTTTGAAGCCAGGTTGATTGCTGTTTGCCCGCCGAATTGAACGACAGCCCCAATTGGTTTTTCGAGATTGATAATGTTCATGACATCCTCGATGGTCAGTGGTTCGAAGTACAATTTATCCGAGATGCTGAAATCTGTAGAGACCGTTTCAGGGTTGTTATTGACGATGATTGCCTCATAACCGGCTTCTTTGATCGCTTTTACGGAATGGACGGTTGCGTAATCGAACTCGATTCCCTGTCCGATCCTGATTGGCCCGGAGCCCAGTACAATGACGCTTTTTCTTTCTGTCACTACTGATTCATTTTCTTCTTCATATGTGCTATAAAAATATGGTGTTTCCGACTCGAACTCAGCTGCGCATGTATCGACCATTTTAAAAACAGGGATCAGACTGTTCTCAAGCCGCCACTGGTATACTTCCTGTTCTTCGACATTCCACAGATTGGCTATTACCTTATCGGAAAATCCTTTCTGCTTTGCTGATTTGGCTGTTTCCAGGTCAAACTTCCTTGCAGCAAGCTCTTGCTCAAAAGCTATTAATCTCTCTAATTTATGAAGGAAAAATAAATCGATTTTGCTCCAGCTATGAAGAGTGTCAATGGAAATGCCTCTTCTAATTGCCTCTGCTAGGTAAAATAATCTCTCGTCCCCAGCCTTGCGAATTCTCTTTTCAAGCAATTCATCATTGATTTCGTTTTGATTATTCAAAGAAAGGTGGATCACATCGGCTTCAAGGGAACGAATCGCTTTTAGCAGCGACTCTTCGAAAGTGCGCCCGATAGCCATAACTTCACCGGTTGCTTTCATCTGTGTTCCAAGTGTACGGTTCGCTGACTCGAATTTGTCAAAAGGCCAGCGCGGGATTTTTGTTACGACATAATCAAGTGCAGGCTCGAAGCAGGCATATGTTTTACCCGTCACCGGATTCAGCATTTCATCAAGTGTCAATCCAACAGCTATTTTTGCTGCAAGCTTTGCAATCGGATAGCCAGTCGCTTTTGATGCCAGGGCAGAGGATCGGCTGACTCGCGGATTCACCTCGATCACATAATAATTAAAGCTGTCAGGGTCAAGTGCCAGCTGGACATTACAGCCGCCTTCTATTTTCAGGGCCCTGATGATTTTCAAACTGGCATTCCTCAGCAGCTGGTATTCGCGGTCACTCAATGTCTGGCTTGGTGCCACAACAATGGAATCTCCTGTATGGACTCCTACCGGATCGAAGTTCTCCATGTTACATACCACAATGGCATTGTCGTTGCTGTCACGCATCACTTCATACTCGATTTCCTTGTACCCGGCAATGCTCTTTTCGAGTAAACATTGTCCTACTGGGCTGTTTTTAATGCCGCTTGACACAATCTCAATCAATTCTTTTTCATTGCTGCAGATGCCGCCCCCAGTGCCGCCCATTGTAAAAGCAGGGCGAACAATAACTGGATATCCGACTCTCTCCACAAAGGTATAAGCCTCTTCAAGGTTGTGGATGATGTCGCTGTCTGGGACCGGCTGTCCGAGCTCGTTCATCAGGTTTCTAAACAGCTCCCTGTCCTCCGCCTGGTTAATCGCTTCTAGCTTTGTACCGAGGACCTTCACGCCACATTCATCTAAAACACCTGAGTTAGCCAGCTCAACAGCAAGGTTAAGTCCTGTCTGTCCCCCAAGTGTCGGCAGGATGGCATCCGGGCGTTCCTTTCGGATGATCCGTGACACAAACTCAAGAGTAAGCGGCTCTATGTATACGACGTCCGCAATTTCCGTGTCAGTCATGATGGTTGCAGGATTCGAATTGACGAGGATGACCTTATAGCCTTCTTCACGGAGTGCGATGCATGCCTGTGTTCCGGCATAATCGAATTCTGCTGCCTGGCCGATAATGATTGGTCCTGATCCTATGACTAAAATACTGTTAACATCTTTACGCTTTGGCATTTATGACGGCCTCCTTTTTTTCTGCTTCAACTAGTTCAAGGAATTGGTTGAATAATCCGTTCGCATCTTCCGGTCCTGGTGAAGCTTCCGGGTGATATTGGACAGTGAATGCTGCAGCGGTTTTATGGGCAAGACCCTCAATCGTTCCATCATTCAATGCTATATGTGTAACCTCAAGTTCGGTCCCTGTGACAGAGCCTTCGGTAACTGTATATCCATGGTTTTGCGAAGTCAGTGCTACTTTCCCTGTTCGCAGATCTTTTACGGGATGGTTGGAGCCCCGATGGCCGAACTTCATTTTCTCTGTATTTGCACCGCAGGCAAGCGCGAACAGTTGGTGACCGAGACAGATCCCGAACAAAGGAACCTTGCCAAGCAAGCCCTGTATCATTTCGATTGCTTCTGGAACATCCTTCGGGTCCCCAGGTCCATTTGATAGCATGATGCCATCTGGACTAAGGCTAAGAATTTCTTGGGCAGTTGCATTGTAAGGGACGACAATCACATCACAATTTCGGTCATTCAGTTCTCTCAAAATCCCATGCTTCATGCCAAAATCAACCAGTACAACCCTGTGGCCGCGACCTGGACTCGGATAAGCTGTTTTTGTAGATACTTGCTTGACCTGATTGTTCGGCAGGGTTTTGCTTTTAAGAGCGGCGATAATCTCCTGGGGATTTTCATCAATCCCGCAGATTGAACCCTTCAAGGTTCCATGTTTTCGAATGATTTTTGTCAGCTTTCTAGTATCGATCCCAGCTATGCCCGGAATGTTTTTCATTTTAAGATAAGCGTCCAGAGACAATTCAGAGCGCCAGTTGGATGGAAATTCAGCATTTTCCTTCACGACGAGCCCCTGGACAGCTGGACTGATTGATTCAAAATCATCCCTGTTGATTCCATAATTCCCGATTAGCGGATATGTCAATGTCACAATTTGCCTGCAGTATGATGGATCTGACAGAATTTCCTGGTAGCCAGTCATTCCTGTGTTGAAGACCACTTCCCCAATCGTCGCTGTCTCACTTCCAAAGCCTTCCCCAACAAAAACAGTTCCATCTTCCAAAATCAACTGCTTCTTCATGCCGTCACAACTCCCTTTTCCCAGACTATCTTTCCTTCAGCAATCGTCAGTACAGGCCAGCCCTTGCAGCTCCAGCCTGCGAATGGTGTATTTTTTCCTTTTGATAAAAATTCATCTGGATTGATTTCTTTTTCTTCATCAAGATCAATGATTACAACATCTGCTGGTGCTCCAGCCTTTAGCTCTCCATAAGGCAGTCCAAATGCTTTCGCGGGTTTGACAGTCAAAAACTCAATCAACTGCTTTAAGGTAATGATGTTCGTTTTGACCAAATGTGTATATAAGAGCGGGAATGCTGTTTCAAGCCCGACAATCCCGAATGGCGCTAGCTGGATTCCCTCGCCTTTTTCCTCACTTGTATGCGGTGCGTGGTCGGTCGCGATAAAATCGATTGTCCCATCCAGCAGTCCTTCGATCAATGCCTCGTGGTCTGCCTTGCTTCTTAGCGGTGGATTCATTTTATAGTTGGCATCATTTCCGGTTATGTCATCTTCATTCAAAAGCAAATGATGCGGCGTTACTTCTGCTGTGACCTTTATGCCATATCTCTTCGCGTCCCGAACTGCCCTGACAGATTCTTTCGTGCTGATATGGCAGACATGGTAGTGGCAGCCTGCCTCTTCCGCGAGCAGGATGTCCCTTGCTATATGTACAGATTCACACACTGACGGGATTCCGTTGATTCCCAGTTCAGCAGCTTTCCTTCCCTCATGGAGAGAACCTTTATTGATCAATGTATTGTCTTCGCAATGTGCGACGATTGCCATATCAAGTTTTGCAGCCCTTCTCATTGCTTCAAGCATCATTCCTGCTGACTGGACTCCCACACCATCATCAGTCAGGGCAAATGCACCGGCTTCTTTTAATTCTGCAAAATTCGTTAGCTCCTGGCCTAGTTCACGTACAGTAATAGAGGCATATGGCAGAACCCTTACGGAAGCTGTTTCCTCAATTTTTCTCTGAAGCCATTTCATCTGGTCTTTTGAGTCCGGAACAGGCCTTGTGTTAGGCATTGCGGCTACTGTTGTGAAGCCGCCCCTCGCTGCAGCCAGTGTCCCTGTAGCAATTGTCTCTTTTTTCTCGCCGCCTGGCTCACGGAGATGAATATGCAGGTCAATTAATCCTGGCGCCACCAGCTTACCTTCTGCATCAATAATTTGCTGAGCATCTGCAGAGATTTGAGTGCCAACTTTTGTGATTCTTCCGTTTTCTATTAAAATATCAAGTGATTCAAACCCGTTTTCAGTAACTAGTTTGCCATTTTTGATTAGCATCGACATATTCCATTCCCCCATTTCTATTTTCAAACGCTCTTGTTAACACTGCCATTCTAATGTACACACCATTTTCCATTTGTTTAAAGATACGTGACTTTGAACTTTCAACTAGCTCGTCTGCGATTTCGACGCCTCGATTGACCGGTGCAGGATGGAGGATGATGCTTTCTTTTTTCATAAACCTTTCTCTTTCAAGCGTTAAACCATAGTTTCGGTGATACTCATTCTTATCAAACAGGAGTTTTCCATCATGCCGTTCATGCTGTACTCGTAGGAGCATGACCACATCAGCCAACTCGATCGCCTCATCTACTGACATATAGCAGCAGCCAGCAGAAAGCTGATTTTGATCCACCCAATCCTCAGGTCCTGAAAAAATCACTTTTGCACCAAGCCTGACAAGTGCGTCTGCATTTGACCTTGCAACACGACTATGGAGGATATCACCGATGATCGTGACTGTAAGCCCGGTAAAACTTCCGAATTCCTGCTGGATTGTCATCAGGTCAAGCAATGATTGTGTTGGATGATGCCCTTTTCCGTCGCCAGCATTGATGATTGGGATTGAAATCCCTTTTACAAGTTCTGAAAAATAACTGTCCGCACTATGTCTGATCACGACCGCGTTGGTGCCAATCGCTTCTAGTGTTCTAACGGTGTCATACAAAGTTTCACCCTTCAGCACACTGGAGGTCTGTACCTCAAACGGGATTACCTCAAGTCCAAGCTTGCGTTCAGCCATCTCGAAGCTCGACTTTGTCCTTGTGCTTGGCTCGTAAAATAAATTGCTGATGAACAGCTTCTCTTTTGGCTGCCAGGTCTTCCCTCTGGCAAATTCACTCGCAGACAGAATAATCTCCTGTATTTCTTTTGCGCTAAGCTGTGATGTCGTCAGTAAATCCCTTTTCATCGCTGATCCCCCCTCCATTTTTGCAAGAAAAAAAGCACCCGTTTTCTGTTCAACAGGGTGCTTAAGCATGAGTTTCCCGGCATAAACCCGGAATTTCCGGGTTTGTGTCCATCTTGAATAAGCCGGTTCACTCATAACACCCTTTTAAGCCTCTCTGGACTTTATTAAAAGGTGGTACTATGCTACATCGTTCTTTTTCTCAGTTTTTTTTTCTTCTTCCATTTCAAACATGTCTTCTTCGACTTCCGGGCGACCAGGCAGTACAAGGTTAAGAATGACACCAATTAGAGCAGCTAAAGCCATGCCATGTATTTCAAAGTTTTCATTTAGCTTAATGAATGCTCCGCCAATCCCGATAACCAGGATGACCGATGAGACGACCAGGTTACGAGTATTGCCAAAGTCAATCTTGCTGTCGACAAGCATTCTCAAACCTGATGAAGCGATGATTCCGAACAACAGGATGGAGACGCCGCCCATAACCGGTGTTGGGATTGAGCTGATCAATGCCGTAATTTTGCCGATGAATCCGAATACTGTTGCGATGATGGCTGCTCCAAGCAGAACATAAACGCTATATACTCTAGTAATTGCTAGGACACCGATGTTTTCACCGTAAGTTGTCTTTGGCGGTCCGCCAATCAAGCCCGAAATCATCGTAGCCATTCCGTCACCCATGATGGAGCGGTGAAGGCCCGGCTCTTTAATATAGTCTCTGCCGACAACCTTGCTCAGTACAAGCTGGTGGCCGATATGCTCTGACAATGTAACGATTGCTACCGGAACCATCAGCATGACGATTTCCCAGCTGATACTTACATTGTAATGAACGAATGGGAAGATAAAGTCTGGCATTTCAAAGATATCCGCTTTTTTGACTCCGCTGAAATCTACAATGCCTATTGCCATGGAGTATAGATAACCGACAATGATTCCAGCAAGGATTGGGATCATGCTGAGCATTCCCTTTCCATATATCGAGAAGACAATTGTAGCTGCAAGCGTTACTAGAGCGGCTGAGAAATGAATCAAGCTGTACTCAGTAGTGCCTGGAACATTCATTGCCATGCTGACCGCAGTTCCTGCCAGTGAAAGTCCAATAACAATGATGACTGGGCCGACTACAACTGGTGGCAGCAAGCGCATAATCCAGCGGTAGCCTGCCTTCTTGATGATTAAGGCTACAACTCCATAAACCAGTCCTGCAAGGAATGTTCCGATCATCGCGGCACCGGGACCGCCGCCTGCTTTAGCAGCTATGACCGGAGCAATGAAAGCGAAGGATGATCCAAGGTAAGCCGGAACCTGGAATTTTGTGATGATCAGGAAAGCGATTGTTCCAAGTCCGCTTGAGATCAAAGCGATTGCCGGGCTTAAGCCGACCAGGTAAGGTACAAGGATTGTCGCGCCGAACATGGCGAATAAGTGCTGAAGACTAAGTGTGAACCATTGGAATGGTGATGGTACATCTTTAATATCTAGGATTGGTTTGTTCATATTTATTCCCCTCTCTGTTTTAAAAACAAAAACCCTCTTTGCCAGTAGATACAAAGAGGGTATGGGTCTAAAAAAACCCGCACAAAGCCATCAGCTATGCGTTCCCCCTTCTCAGCCTCTCTGGACTGCATTTAAAAAGGGCACTATTTATTTTTCAAAAATGCTTACGCGTTCTTCTTCATCTACTTCCTGTAGTTCTACGACAATTCTTTCGGCACTTGAGGTTGGGATGTTCTTGCCGACAAAATCTGCCCTGATTGGCAGCTCCCTGTGTCCTCTGTCAACCAGCACAGCAAGCTGGATAGTCGCTGGCCGGCCGATGTCAATCAATGCATCCATTGCCGCACGGACTGTCCTGCCTGTGTAGAGAACGTCATCCACCAGTATCACCTTTTTATTCGAGATGTCGACCGGTATATCCGATCCTTTTACCTCAGGCTCCTGGTCATCCGTCTTCTTCGTCAGGTCATCGCGATACAGGGTGATATCAAGCTCACCTACCGGGATATCTGCCCCTTCGATCTCACGGATTCTTTCCGCCAGCCTTTTGGCGATATAAATCCCTCTGGTACGGATGCCGACAATGACGCTGTCTTCGATTCCCTTGTTTCTTTCAATGATTTCATGGGCAATCCTCGTCAGTGCCCTGCGGATTCCCTGATTGTCGAGCACAACCGCTTTTTCAGCCATTTGTTTTCACTCCTTCTCTGTCTATGGTTTGAAAACGGATAAGTAAAAACCCTCTTGTCTGTTTAGGCAAGAGGGTAAACGTGTGGTGTTAGCATGCAACAGAACAACATCATGTGCCTGGTGCAAATCCGTTTCCTTCTCAGCCTCACGGGACTGTCTTTAAAGGACTTATTAAACTATAGTCATCTTAAAATAGATGTTGAACTTTGTCAACGATTTTCTCTAAAATCGTTTAAAAGCTCAACGAAATATTCAGGCAGCGGAGCTTCAAACTCTAGATACTCCCCTGTCCTTGGATGATCGAAGCCAAGCAGTCCAGCATGCAATGCCTGGCCGCCAAGCTCGAGCGTCTTTTTCGGGCCGTATTTCGGGTCTCCAGCCAGCGGATAACCGATGTATTTCATATGAACACGAATTTGGTGTGTCCTGCCTGTCTCAAGCTGGCACTCAACAAAAGTAAAGTCCTTAAACCGTTCGAGTACATTGAAATGTGTGACAGCATGTTTGCCATTATCGACTACTGTCATGCTCTGGCGGTCTTTTTGATCGCGCCCAAGCGGAGCATCGATTGTACCATGATCATGCTGGATATTACCATGAACTAGCGCCTTGTATTTGCGAGTAACACTTTTAGCTACAAGCTGGTTCACCAGGCTTTCGTGTGCCAAATCATTTTTAGCCACCATCAAAAGTCCAGATGTATCCTTATCAATCCTATGGACAATTCCCGGACGGAGTACACCATTAATGCCTGATAAATCCTTGCAATGTGCCATCAGCCCGTTCACAAGCGTTCCAGTCATATGTCCAGGCGCTGGATGGACGACCATTCCCTTAGGTTTGTTCACAACAAGAACATCTGCATCCTCATAATAGATCTCAAGGTCCATTTCTTCAGCAATTACATCTAGAACTTCTGGCTCTGGAATGGTGATTTCCAGCTTGTCATTCAAGCTGCATTTATAATTTGTTTTGACTTGAGCTCCATTGACAAGAACGCTGCCATCCTTGATCCATTGCTGCACTTGGCTCCTCGACCATTCTGCATCAAGTGTCGAAATTACTTTATCTATTCTGTCACCAGCCTGTTCCTCACTGATGATGTGTTCCATTTTCTCCATAAGCTTTTCTTTTCGCCTCTCTCTCTTCCCTGATCATGTCAATCATCAATAATCCTACACCGATCACCAGCGCAGAATCCGCGATATTGAATATAGGGAAATCGTATCCGAAAATATAGGTGTTGATAAAATCCACCACTTCTTTTCGGTATACCCTGTCGATAAAATTCCCAATCGCCCCGCCCAGCATAAAACCAAGCGAAACACCAAGCAGAAGCTTGCCTTTAGCTGCTTTTTGAATATAGACGACAAGGCCAATCACCACAATTATGGTAATGACATAGAAGAACCACATTTGTCCCTGCAGGATTCCCCATGCAGCACCACGGTTACGGTGCGAAGTAATATACAAAAAGTTCTCTATGACCTTTATGCTCTCTCCAAGCTCCATGTTTTTGACAATAAACCATTTAGTAACCTGGTCAAGCAAGATAACAAACAGTGCAATTATGTAATAAAACACAAAGGTACCCTCCACATCAATTCATTACCTTTGAATTTTAGCACATATAAGATTAAAACGACAGATATTATAAGTTTTAGTAAAAAAACTCATAATTACTGATTATTTTTAAATAAGATAGTGGTTTGGAATCATGATTTTAACAAAAAATTAACTACCAAAAAGGGTTTATTGGCGAAAAAATATTTTTATTGGCGAAAAATTGAATTTATTGGCGATAATGAGCAGGTTATTGGCGAAAATCAATATTTATTGGCGACCTGGAAATTATTATTGATTTTCCAGTACATGTCATCCACTGCTCAGCTTCAATATGCATTATTGTACGATTTCTTTTTCGGAAAACCAATCAATCCTCAATACAAAAACTCACGGATATATTGGTTTCCGACAGTATTGTTCTATTTGCTCGAATTCACTCGTTGATCTCGCTGTAGGAATACTCTGCAAAAATTCGTATGGTAAATATTCTCCAGATATCTCGCACTTGCCATACTCGCCAAATTCCATTTTCTCCAACGCAGTTTCAATGTCGTTCAATTCATCAACAATGTATTGCAAAATCCTCTCGTCTTTCTGGCCGTGCTTCAGGTACGCTAACAATTCTGTTCTCGTTTCGCGGAGCTCATTGTAAATGTAATCAAGATTACCTTCCATATATCTGCCCCCGTTCCTGTTTACAGCTATTATTTCCACAGACAGCTTGCTGACTCAATTAAACTTTTTACATGTACTGCAGGATTTCCCAACCAGGATGAGAATTGGCACACATAAAAAAAACTCCGGGCATAAACCCGGAGTTTCATTTTGCATTTTAGTAATTCTCTTTTACCACTGTTGCACATCGTTCACATAGTGTTGGGTGTTCTTCAACTTTGCCGACTTCTGGTGTGACGACCCAGCATCTCTCACATGTTTCGCCTTCAGCTTTTGTAACAACAATCGCTGTATTTTCAAGCTTGATCGCGTTGTCAGGAGCCTGATCGTAGCTTCCTGCCACTTCGAAGCCTGAAACAATGAACAGCTGGCTTAAGTTTTCAGAGATTGTATCCAGAAGTTCTTTTGTGCTGTCATTTACGTACAGAGACACTTTTGCAGTCAGCGATTTACCGATGACCTTTTCGTTCCTTGCTTCTTCAAGAGCCTTCAGGACATCGTCACGAAGCTTCATGAACGCATTCCACTTGTTCTCTAGAGCTTTTGCATTTGCGATTTCCTTTGCTTCAGGCATATCTGTCAGCTGGACGCTGTCTTCGTTCGCAGAAGGAATGAATGCCCATACCTCATCTGCAGTATGCGAAAGGATTGGAGCAGTCAGCTTAACCAACGCTAGCAAGCTTTCATGCAACACAGTCTGGATAGCTCGTCGCTCAGAGTTATCTGCAGCTTCGATATATAGGACATCCTTTGCAAAATCTAGATAGAATGCACTTAGGTCAAGTGTACAGAAATTATTGACCGCATGGTAGACGCCTGCAAATTCATAATTGTCATAAGCATTGCGCACATATTTGATCAATTTGTTCAACTTCACGAGCATGAACTGGTCAACCTCACGCAGCTGCTCGAATGGCACTGCATCTGTTTCAGGGTTGAAATCAGAAAGGTTTCCAAGCAGGAATCTGAATGTGTTACGGATTTTACGGTACACTTCAGCAACCTGTTTAAGGATCGCGTCAGAAACACGGACATCTGATTGATAATCAACAGAAGCAACCCAGAGACGCAGGATATCAGCACCCAACTGGTTCATAACCTTCGCAGGAACGACAACGTTTCCGATTGATTTACTCATCTTGCGGCCTTCGCCATCAAGTGCGAAACCGTGGCTCAGGACACCTTTGTATGGTGCCTTGCCTGTTACTGCAACTGCTGTTGATAATGATGAGTTGAACCAGCCGCGGTATTGGTCAGATCCTTCAAGATAAAGGTCTGCAGGACGCTGGAGGTCATCACGCTCTACTAACACAGCCTGGTGGGATGAGCCTGAGTCGAACCAAACATCCATGATGTCCGTTTCTTTTGTAAAATTGCCATTAGGGCTTCCTGGATGGCTGAAGCCTTCTGGAAGCAGTTCCTTTGCTTCTTTTTCAAACCAGATATTTGATCCATGCTCGCGGAATAGGTTTGATACATGGTCGATGGTTTCGTCAGTGATGATTTCCTGACCGTTCTCAGCGTAGAATACAGGGATTGGAACACCCCATGCACGCTGGCGGGAAATACACCAGTCGCCGCGGTCACGGACCATATTGAATAGTCTTGTTTCTCCCCATGCTGGTACCCATTTTGTTTCTTCAACAGCTTTTAGCAATTCACCACGGAAATCTTTGATGGATGCAAACCACTGTGCTGTAGCACGGAAGATAACAGGTTTCTTCGTTCTCCAGTCATGCGGGTATGAGTGTGTGATGAAACTCAGCTTCAGCAAAGCACCAGCTTCTTCAAGCTTTTCTGTGATTGGCTTGTTTGCCTGATCATAGAATAGTCCTTCAAAGCCTTCTGCTTCAGCTGTCATAACACCCTTATCATCTACAGGGCATAAAACTTCAAGTCCGTACTTCTGGCCAACATGGAAGTCATCCTCCCCGTGCCCTGGAGCAGTGTGGACACATCCTGTACCAGCATCTGTCGTAACGTGCTCGCCAAGCATGACAAGTGAAGTGCGGTCGTATAATGGATGTTTTGCAAGGATCCCTTCAAGCTCTTTACCAGCAAGCTTCTTAACTGTAGAAGCATTTTCCCAGCCGATTTCATTCGTAACTGCTTCTAGTAGTTCTTCAGCAACAAGGAATTTCCTTCCGTCAGCTTCTACGACAACGTATGTCAAATCAGGGTGGACGGAGATTCCAAGGTTTGCAGGAATGGTCCATGGTGTTGTCGTCCAGATGACGATCTCAACATCGTGGTCAAGAACTCCTTTACCGTCTTGGACAGGGAAGCCAACATAAATTGATGCAGAACGCTTATCCTGGTATTCAATCTCAGCTTCAGCAAGTGCAGATTCACTTGACGGTGACCAGTAAACAGGCTTTTTGCCTTTATAGATGTATCCCTTTTTGGCCATTTCGCCGAAAACTTTGATTTGCTGTGCTTCATATTCAGGCTTCAAAGTGATATAAGGATTTTCCCAATCGCCTCTCACTCCCAGACGTTTGAACTGTTCACGCTGGTTGTTGATTTGCTCATAAGCATACTCTTCACATAGCTTCCTGAACTCAGCTACAGTCATTTCCTTGCGCTTTACACCTTTGTTCGTCAACGCCTGCTCGATTGGCAATCCATGAGTGTCCCAGCCAGGTACATATGGCGAGCAAAAACCGCTCATTGATTTATAACGGACGATAAAATCTTTGAGGATTTTATTAAGTGCGTGCCCCATATGGATATCTCCATTGGCATACGGAGGTCCGTCATGCAAGATAAATAGCGGACGTCCTTCTGTGTGTGTTTGAACCTTTTCGTAAATATTCATTTCTTCCCATTTTGCCTGGATTTCAGGTTCCCTGTTCGGAAGATTTCCGCGCATCGGAAACTCGGTCTTCGGCATGAGCAAAGTATCTTTGTACTCCATTAAATTGATCCTCCTATTTTTACCGTAGCAATATTCATGTCAGAAAACGATACTGAAAATAAAAAAACCTCCTCATCCCTGAAAAGGGACGAGAAGGTTTATTCCCGCGGTACCACCCTAAATAGACAAGAATTCATCATTCTGTCCTCTTAGCATTCTTAACGCGAATGTCACGCCTGTGCTTACTGATCCTAAGAGGATGTTCAGCTCGGAACTATCGGGTGATTTTCTGGCTATCCGCTTGCAATGGGCTTCCACCTTCCCCATTTCGCTGAAAAGCAAGCAACTGGAACGCCATACTGTCCCTGTCATCGTTTCTGTCATGTATTGCACTTTGTTATGAAATTATATGCGAAATTGCGTACCTGCGTCAAGCCAGTGAATCTTCTTCTTCTCTTGCAGCGGCCTTCAATTCTGTTGAATCCAATTCATATTCAAGCAGATGATCCCAATCATCGGTGTTCAGCATATCAAGCTGCGCTTCGATCAGCATCTTGAACCTTGTCCTGAATACTTTAGACTGCTTCTTCAACTCTTCAATTTCCAGAGCGATTTTACGTGCCTTAGATAATGATTCATTGATGATCCTGTCAGCGTTCTTTTCCGCTTCCTTGACGATGAGCTTCGCTTCCTTTTGCGCGTTGCGGCGGACTTCTTCCCCTGCTTCCTGCGCTATCACAATGGATTTATTAAGTGTTTCTTCTATATTTGTAAAATGGCCAAGCCTGGAATTCATTTCATTAAGCTTTTCTTCCATTTCCTTTTTTTCACGGATAATTAGTTCATAGTCCTTGATCACCTGGTCAAGAAACTCATTTACCTCATCTTCATCATACCCGCGAAATCCCTTATTGAATTCTTTGTTGTGTATATCTAACGGCGTTAAAGGCATGACGCCACCTCCCATTAAGTTATAATCCTTTATGTACTTAAAGCAATGATTCGACAAATAAACTAAAAATCCTTCTTCTATTACTATATAATTATTTTTTTCTCCCGGCAATAACTCGATATTTATCTTTTTTTGTTTTTCCTTCAATTGTGATCATTTTCGCACGGCCGTATCCACGTGCGGAGATAATATCTCCTTCACCGCATTCAAAAGCAGTATTTTCAATTGCTGTCCAATTGACCTTTACCTGACCTTGCTGGATGAGCAGCTGGGATTTTTGCCGTGAAAGATTGAATAGAGCGGACATGACGGTATCTAGTCGCATTGACGATACTGTAGTCGTCATTTCATTCCATTCTTCAGTTATTCCCACTGCCTTTTCAATTGGAAGCTCTGACAAGCCAATTGATGCCCTGCCTATCGATTCCAATTGAAGGCGAATGTAATCGGCGATTTCGTCTGCTGCGAAAAATTGCACCACATCGCCATCAATCAATATGTCTCCAAATTTACCACGCTTCAAACCGAGGGACATCAGGCTTCCTAAAACTTGACGGTGTTCAATATTCACAAACTTCTTTGCATAATCGATTCCAAAGAGCTTTATCTGGAAATCCTCTTCCTTAGCTTCCAAATACTCAGGAAACAAAAGTGCCCGCTTTCTCTCGGTACCTTTTGCACCCCCAAAAAGCTCCCACTTAACATCCGGATGCTTGCCGATGACTGTGGAAAGTATTTGCTGCTCCCGTGGGTCCAAAAAATCAGTCAATTTCGGAGCATAATTTTGTTCAACATATTCTTTCCAGTTAATGACCTGATCGATAAATTCCCGTTCCTCGGGACGAAAATGCTGGTAAATACTCATTTACGTTCTCCTTTTACACTTAAACATTTATAGAAAAATAAGCAGGGCCTGATTTAGACCCTGCTTAGTTAGAACCATAGTGCTAATTGCCTTAATCCATCAACAGCAAAACGCAATACAAGGAACGCAACGATTGGCGAAATATCAATCATGCCGATTGAGGGAACGATCCTGCGGAAAGGCTCCAGGAAAGGTTCGCAAATACGCGCCAAAAATTGTCCAATTGCCGTTTCTCTCGCGTTAGGGAACCATGACATGAAAATATAGATAATCAGGGCCCACTGATAAAGACTGACTAGCTGAGCTATTATACCTATTACTAAATCCATTAACTCTACCACCTCGACTCTTGGTATTCCCGCTCCTGCATCAGTTCAGAAATATTTCCTGTGACTTCCACATTATCCGGGGTACATAAGAAAATATTCATGCCGATCCGCTGGATATCCCCGCTGATCGCATACACTGTCCCGCTGAGGAAGTCTACGATACGCCTTGCCTGATCCTGTTCGATACGCTGCAAGTTCACAACGACTGCCCGGCGATTTTTTAAATGATCAGCAATTTCTTGTGCTTCCGCATACATTCTTGGCTCCATCAGAATCACCTTTGAAGACTTTTGCACACTCTGCAGGCTTACCACATTCTGTTTTTGCTGGACAGGCTGTTTATTGGGTTTGAAAGGCTCAGCTTCTTCCTCGAGCATTTCCTCATCATTATAGTCATATTCATCTTCCAGGAAAAAAAATGTCTTAATTTTTGATTTTAAGCTCATATTAATGCACCTCCGATTCATTGCCTACCAAGGCAGTGCCAATACGCACCATTGTTGATCCTTCTTCAACAGCTATTTGAAAGTCATTTGACATTCCCATTGACAGTTCATTACATGGTGCATAGTCATACTTGAGAGACTGTATATCTACTTGCAGCCTTTTCATTGTCCTGAAACAATTCCTGATCACTTGCTCATCCTCCGTAAAAGGAGCCATCGTCATCAATCCGCTGATTTCAATATTGGGAAACTGCTTCAGCTCTTGTACAAAACCAATGACATCTTCCGAATTTAAACCATGCTTGCTCTCTTCGCCGGATGCATTGACCTGGATCAGACATTTCACCTTTGAATCGGACCGCTTGTTGATTTCCTTAGCAAGTGAAAGCCTGTCCAATGAATGGATATATGTAACATGTTCGATGATGTTTTTCACTTTTCTCGTTTGCAGTGTCCCGATAAAATGCCAAACAGGCTTGTCCTCTAATTGGCCAATTTTATGAAGCAGTCCCTCATCACGGTTTTCCCCCAGATGGGTGACTCCTGCATCAATGGCTTCCTGGGCCCGCTCTGGAGAAACGTATTTAGTGACAGCAATAATTTTGACCTCATCTTGAATGCGCCCGGCTTTTTTACAGGCATCTGCTATTTGATTCTGGATAACCTCCAGATTTTCTCTGACTTTCATTATGGATGGCTATCCTCCTTCCAGCCGATATAAGCCATCATTCGGCCTGCATTACCCTTATCCCGTCTATGAGAATAGAAATGCTCACTATGGCAGCTAGTACAATAATCGGTTACATGTATATTCCCGTGTCCTACCCCTGTCTTTAACAGGATCTGACGGTTCAATTCCTTTAAATCGAGAGAATATTGACCTTCACTAACTTGATTATATGGTAATATATCGACACCATCTAGTATATTTTTCACTAAATTGATGACTCTCTCATCAACAATATAACATTTTTTGCATATTGATGGGCCAATAATGGCAGAAATTTTTTCTATTTTTGCGCCTTTTTGCTGAAATTTGCTGACCATCTCGGCTGCAATGCCATGAACAGTTCCTTTCCAGCCTGCATGAGCAACCCCAATCAACTTTGTCTCCGGTTCAATAAAATAAAGTGGGACACAGTCTGCAAAACAAAGTGTCAGCAGAATTCCTCGCTCATCTGTCAAAAAGCCATCCGTTCCTGAAAAAGAAGAATCATAAGTCGTTGAGCCTCTACCTTGATCCAATTTTCCAATTTTGGCAATACGAATATCGTGAGTCTGTTCTGCTCCAACCCAGCTAGAAAGAGGAAATTCGATCTTATCGGCCAGCAGGAGACGATTTTCGCAAACAGCATTCTGCTCGTCTCCAACATGAAAGCCGAAATTCAAACCCGAAAAAGCATCCTGCTGGCTCACACCGCCATTCTTCGTCGTGAACCCAACCTCAAGTCCAGGATAACGCTCCATCCACTCTTTAATTTTAAAATATTCCTGACTTACTAAGATGAATGGTTCCATCACTTTTAACCTCACATGTTTTTGTCTAGTTTATCACATACAAACCGCAATACAACAGTATTACGATGTTACTCACCATCGTCAGTTTTCTGTTGCAGATATCCCCCACTGTCTTTATACCGGACTAAAATGACATCTTCACCTATTTTCAGGATATTTGTCCAGGGAATCACAACCTCATCTTCCTTTCCGAAAAATCCCAGTACCTTACCTGAACTCCCAATCACAACAGCTTCGATCTTACCGGTATTTAGATTGATTTCAAAATCTTCTATATTACCAAGCCTTTTTCCATCCGAAACATTCACGACATCCTTAACTTGAAATTCAGTCACCTTAACCATACAGATCCCTCCGGATTTCGCTTTGGCATTAATTAGCCCTTATATAAAATATATGAAGAGGAAACAGATGTATGAATTACTTCAGTGAATCTTGAATTTTACGAGGTTGTCCTACTTCGCACTGACCTTGTATAACATAAATAAAAAAGCTGCCAAAAGGCAGCTTAGCTTTGGATATTTTTATTCATTTGTTTGATGGCTGCTTTTTCAAGACGGGACACCTGGGCTTGCGAGATGCCGATTTCATCGGCTACCTCCATTTGTGTCTTACCCTGGAAGAACCTCTTTCTGAGTATCAACTTTTCACGCTCATTCAGGCGCCTCATACCTTCCTTCAGGGCAATTTCTTCTATCCAGTTTGTATCCTTGTTCCGTTCATCACTTAGCTGGTCCATCACATAGATTGGATCTCCGCCATCATTATAGATCGGTTCAAATAAGGATACGGGATCCTGAATCGCATCAAGAGCGAAGACAATTTCCTCGTGAGGTACCTCAAGAACCTTGGCGATTTCTTCCGCAGTTGGTTCCCTAGATGCCTCACTCATTAGCCTTTCGCGGACCTGAAGCGCTTTATAGGCTATATCCCTTAATGAGCGCGAGACTCTGATTGGATTATTATCTCGTAAATACCGTCTAATTTCGCCGATGATCATTGGAACGGCATAGGTTGAGAACTTTACATTTTGTCCGAGATCAAAATTATCAATGGACTTCATTAGGCCTATACATCCGACCTGAAATAGGTCGTCAACAAACTCGCCCCGGTTGTTAAAACGCTGGATTACACTTAAAACAAGCCTCAGGTTCCCATTCACAAGTTTCTCTCTTGCTGTGATGTCACCACTTTGCATTTCTCTAAAAAGTTTTCTCATTTCCTCGTTTTTAAGAACGGGAAGCTTTGATGTATCAACACCGCAAATTTCAACTTTGTTTCGTGTCAATCTTTTCCCTCCTCACAGGAGCTGCTGTCAAAAATCAGTATCTCCGCAAGAAGGAAAAATATGCACTATTTACCTAAAGCCTGGACTGGTTTCAGGAAGAATCAACCAGGAAAACCGCCAAGTTATCACTATTATCAAAGAGAAAATTTTTTTGTAGAAAATTTTTCTGCTATACCATTTTGTTGAA
Source organism: Mesobacillus sp. (assembly GCF_047739415.1). Lineage (GTDB taxonomy): Bacteria > Bacillota > Bacilli > Bacillales > Cytobacillaceae > Mesobacillus. The sequence continues at coordinate 24,648 of NZ_JBIQOE010000140.1, forward strand.
TTCTTTACGCAAACGTTTGATGATTCTTTTTTCAAGACGTGAAATGTATGATTGTGAAATCCCTAACATATCAGCCACATCCTTCTGTGTCTTTTCTTCACCGCTGCCAAGACCAAAACGCAATTCCATGATTTGTTTTTCACGATCAGAAAGTTGCTGAAGTGCTTTTACCAGCAATTTTTTATCCACATTGGACTCTAAATCCTTTGTGATAATATCGTCATCGGTTCCCAGAACATCGGACAAAAGCAGTTCATTTCCATCCCAATCAATATTCAGAGGCTCATCAAAGGAAACTTCCGACCGAAGTTTATTATTCCTTCTCAGATACATCAGAATTTCATTTTCAATACATCTGGAAGCGTAGGTCGCCAGCTTGATTTTCTTTTCAGGATTGAAGGTATTGACCGCCTTAATCAAACCGATTGTTCCGATACTTATTAAGTCTTCAATATTGATGCCCGTGTTTTCGAACTTACGTGCGATGTATACAACGAGTCTTAAATTTCTTTCAATGAGAATAGACCTCGCAGCTTTATCCCCATTTGGAAGTTTGTTCAATAGTACTTCTTCCTCTTCTTTCGTCAAAGGAGGTGGCAACGCTTCGCTACCGCCGATATAATATATTTCATCTGTTTTCAAGCCCAGTTTCATTAATAATTTATACCAGTAATAGGATATCCGAAGCCGCAAATTTTTCATTGATTGTCCTCCTTCTAAATTATGTATTTCTGAGTATAGTAATATTAGCTTACCTTCACCGTTGACTCTTGTTTTGCCATCCCTGCCATCATTTTTGGATGGATTATACATTGAAAACTGCCATCAGCGGAAAGCTCCTGTGCAGTAAAAGATATTAATCCCTTTTCTGCCATATAAGTTCCTTCGTCTGTAGTAATCTTGATCTTGTCAGGATTAAAGGCAATTATTAATTGATGCTCTTGTCCGACTACCTTGCATGGAATGATTCTCATTCTATTTTCCAGTTGCTGCGAGAAATTTCCCTCGCCTGATAAAACACAATCGGGATTTTCAGCTATCCTTTTGATTTCACTCGGCATACCATCCAAACAATTTGCAATGGATAAAATCATAACTGGCATCTTTGAAATAGGATCATAAAGCTGGTTGCCGCTATCTATCAATCCTGTTATGTTAAAATCCATCTCCATGAACTTCACTTCAACTTCTGCCATTGATTCATATTGAATCTTGGTCATTTCGAATTGTTCAATATTTCTCTTTGAAAAATGCCAGGCGAGCGGAAACCCCAGCAATACAAAAAGCCAGCTGATTGGATCGCCAAACCCTTTAATATGGTTCATGGCAACATTAGATGCCAGGTTCATATCAAATTGGATAAAGTAATGTACTCCTGTCAAAGTGCCTCCAAGCAGAAAGGTCGTTACATAAAAAGTCATGAGTGCCTTGAAGAAAAAACCGAATCTTTTATAGCCAAAAGCTGCCAGGACCATCAATATAGAAAAGAACAGTTTCCCCGCTGGGTGCCCCGCTGCAGCATGAAACGGAGTAATTGCTAATACAATGAGCAGTGAACCTATAGCCCCTCCCATACATAGCCGCCATAGCTTAACATGTCTTTTCAGGATGATGGCAGTCAAGTAGAGAAGGAACGTATCAAATAATAAATTCAATGCCCAGATGACATCCAGATAAACCTTCACCTCTCATCCCCCTAAGAAAAGCGCAAGCGCCTTGGTCAGCCCCGACAAGCGTTGCCCGCCTAAAAAGCCACATCGTGTGGCTGGCGGGTCTGCACATCCTGTGCCTCAGAGGACCGACCAGTGAAGTCGTTCTTTGACTTCACTGGGCGGACCCGAAAACGAAATGTGTAGCCGACTGCCCAGAAGCACAGAAACTGGAGACTCCGACAAAGAAGCGCTTTTTGCTTCTACCGGCGGAGTTGAAGTTTCGGAGTTTCTAGGAGGCTAAACTAGACAAGTCTCGAGGGGCTTGGCGCTGGAGCTAGACACTACTCTAAGTGTATAAACTCTATACGCTTATACAGGTACAGAATTCGCATGCGCCTTGTTCGGCCGCTGAAAGTGCTGAGTCAAACTCAGATTCACAATCCCTCAACCCTCTTGCTTGAAAGGATCAAGCATGCCAAAGGCTTTTTGACGGTTCAATCTGGCAAACCGCGCAAACTACTTTGGCTGGTAAAAAACAACCTGGCGCCGAGCAAAGGTCAGCAACCACTGTTCGAGCACGTGCTAACCGATTTGCGTCTTGCTCTATCATTCCGTTACGGAAAAGTATATCGTCATTGGCCTATGAAGTGTGTCATAATCTGGCACCAAAACAACAGAGATTTTCACTTTTCCCTTCGGATTTTGTCAATTTTCAGATTATTAACTTTAAGAGTAAAATGATGCTTGAATTTTTAGTAGGCCATTTAATCAAAAATTATGTTGTTTAGTAGACTCCTAAAAAAAGCATAAAAAGGGCATAGCCTTTTCGGCTATGCCCTGCTGAAGTATAAATTAGCGTCTTCTGTTACGATTGCGCAGGAAAGTTGGGATATCTAGAGCATCATCCCCCTGGGGAGACTGATTGCTCCTTGGTGCTTCCTGCTGGATTTCTTCACGTTTAGGCTGTTCGCGCTTGATAGCACCCATACCTGGCTTTTGCTGCCCTCCAAAACCTGGTCTTGTCGGCTTAGGCTGGACGACTTCCTCATTGAAGCCTGTTGCAATCACCGTAACGATAATTTCATCTTTTAAGCTTTCATTGATGACAGAACCGAAGATCATATTTACATCTTGGTCTGAAGCAGTGGCGACGATGTCAGCAGCTTCTTGTACCTCGTATAAGCTAAGGTTCGTTCCGCCAGTGATATTCATAAGAACACCTTGAGCACCATCAAGTGAAGTTTCAAGCAACGGTGAGGAAATAGCCTTTTTAGCTGCTTCAGTAGCACGGTTTTCACCCGCAGCAACACCAATTCCCATCAAAGCTGAACCCTTATTGGACATGATAGTTTTTACGTCAGCGAAGTCAAGGTTGATCAAACCAGGTGTAGCAATCAAGTCTGAAATACCCTGTACACCCTGGCGTAGAACATTATCCGCTTCACGGAAAGCTTCTAGCATCGGAGTGCTCTTATCAACAATCTCAAGCAAACGGTCGTTAGGAATGACGATCAAAGTATCTACTGCTTCCTTCATCGATGAGATACCACCGCCAGCCTGTCCAGCACGCTTGCGTCCCTCAAATGTAAATGGACGTGTAACTACACCCACTGTCAATGCTCCAAGGTCCTTGGCGATTTGAGCGATAACTGGAGCTGCACCAGTACCTGTTCCTCCGCCCATACCAGCTGTAACGAATACCATGTCAGCGCCTTTTAGCACTTCTTCAATTTGTTCTTTGCTTTCTTCAGCTGCTTTCTTTCCGACCTCTGGGTTAGCGCCAGCGCCTAGTCCACGCGTTAGTTTTGCACCGATTTGCATTCTGATCTCAGCTTTTGAAAGGTTCAATGCTTGTGCGTCTGTGTTGACCGCGATGAATTCTACCCCTTGTACGCCGTGTTCGATCATTCGGTTAACCGCATTATTTCCGCCGCCGCCAACACCGATAACTTTTATAGTAGCAAGTGAATCTAAATTTGTATCAAATTCCAACATGACAAATCCTCCTAATTCGCCGATTTCCTGTTAGCTCTGATTATTCAAAAAAGTAGCCAAGAAATTTCTTCATTCTTGAGGTGACTTTTTCTTCAGGCTGTTTCTCAGGCTTCGATTTTGGATGCGGCTGTTTTTGAACTCTCTTTTCTTTCGGTTCCATTTCACTAAAAGCTGCTTCCATTTTCTTTCCTTTTAATTTTGCGTTTTTATAAGCAAATTGGATTAAGCCGACTGCTGTCGTGTACTGGGGTTCCCTTACGCCAATATAATCCGGTATGGCAATTCTTACCCTGCTTTGGAAAATATCCTGGGCTAGCTCCAGAACACCCTGCATATTGGCTGTTCCACCTGTCAGGACAAAACCACCCGGCAAGTCCCTTATGTTCATGTGTTTCAATTCATCCTGGACAAGGGAGAAGATTTCTTCCATCCTTGCCTCAATGATATCGGCTACTTCCAGCTGATTGAACTGCTGCTGCTGGTCGCTGCCAATGATTGAAACCTCGAAAATTTCCTCTTCGGATGCATGATCATAAAAGGCATGTCCATGCTTCAACTTCAATTTATCCGCTTCTTCAGTTGTCGTGCGCAAACCGATTGATAGGTCCTTGGTGATATGGTCTCCTCCAACCGGAATGACAGATGTACCCCTTAAGTGTCCGTTCTCAAATACAGCGACAGTCGATGAACCGCCACCGATATCAATCATTGCGACACCCATATTCTTTTCATCCTTTGAAAGTGCAAATGCTCCTGCAGCGAGCGGCTGTAGGCCGATATCCACAATTTCAAGTCCAGCACGCTCAACACAACGAAGAGTATTATGTAAGATAGTCTTTGATCCAGTAATGATCGTTCCTTCCATCTCAAGCCTAACACCGATCATGCCTCTTGGATCATTGATCTCATCAAGACCGTCAACGATAAATTGCTTTGGAATCACGTCTATTATCTCTCGCTCAGGCGGAATCGATACCACCTGTGCAGCATCAATGACTCTCGCTACGTCCTCATTCGTGATCTCGCGATTGTCGCTGGAAACTGCAACCACGCCATGGCATGGCAACAGGGAAACATGATTGCCGGTGACACCTACAATCACCTGGTTAATCTTTAAACCTATCATTCTTTCAGCTTGTTCGATTGCCCTTTTAATAGAATGAACGGTTTCATCTATATCAACAATGGAGCCCTTTCTTAACCCTTCGGACTTTACATTGCCAACACCAATTATATTTAAAGTGTCGCTGACCATTTCTCCAATGATTACCTTCACACTGGATGTACCGATGTCAAGACTGACATATATATCATTGCTGTTCATTCTGTGGCACCTCCTTCAATAATTCCTAGTGTTTGAACAACAATTTCTTGCCACTATCTAATTGCGTTTCATTTTTTAATTACATTACTTTATTCGTCACAATTAAATATTTCCCTTTTAAAATATCATTTTTTTTTCTACTTTTCACTTGTCGTTGACCATTTTGTCAATATTATTCTCCTGATGACGGCTATATTCTGGAACAGCCTTACCCCAAAGGCAAAAACTGCTGCTAAATACAAGTCTACACCAAGATGGACACCTAGAAAAGCTAAACTTGCTGCTAATACTATATTAAAAAAGAATCCTGATACAAAAACTTTTTCATCATAAATATTTTGCAGCTGGGCGCGGATCCCTCCGAATAAAGTATCGAGGGCTGCAAGGATCGCGATTGATAAATAGTTGGAGTATTCTTCAGGAATTCGGATATCCGTCAATAGCCCAATGATGACACCGATGACCAACCCCATGATTGGAAGCCACATTATCCGTTGCCTCCCCCTTTGTCTGTTTTAACGGGTTCCATGTACCTGATCCTGATTGTATCTTGATATGCAGGTACAACCAACGTGCTCTCAGGCCTGTTTACTATCACTTCCAGATTATCGATAAAAAAATCCTCGGCTACCGTGGAAACCTTCATCCGATTGTATAACTTTTCGGCTGCATCTCCATTTTCCGTAATGACCCGAACTTCAATAGGAAAACGATTTAAAGAATGGCCATTGATTTTTGTCACCCTGTTTATATCCCGGATGACGGTAGTATTTATGACCCTCTCGCCATCAACAGAAACATGCTTCGCGCCATACATGTTCAATTCATTCAAAAGCCTTTTGAGCATGTCTGGAGAAACCGAAGGCGGATTGTCACCTTCGACAATCAGGTTGAAAGCAGGTTTAATCGATAGAGTTATCCCCGGACCGGTGACCTCGGTCAGTCCAGCCTCATCCTTCAATTCTGCGAGGGTCTCCCGCAGTACCTCTTCCTTGCTTTGCTGCCGCTCAGTTTCGTACTTAGCTAGTTTTTCTTCATTGGACCTGATTTCAAGAAGCAGCTTGGACTGTAATTCCTTCTCCTTCATTAAATCCTCACGAAGCTGCCAAGTGTCACGTGTATCCCTGACTTCTGGTTCCCTGACGGTTTGAAACTGAATGGCGACCATTAATCCAATAATTGCAGCTATCATACTGAAGCTGAGATTTTTAGGTCGGCCCAACGTATTCACCTTGCTTTCTATTAGGCCATTTCTGGTAGTATTCATTCAATCCCATTCTAAACAGCCTGTTAACCTATTTTCTTATACGGCATTCGTATTTCGGAAAGAAAGCGATGATCGCAATCATTTCCCCAAAATCGGATCCATTTTAAGATCTTCCTTTTCTTCTAATGAAAAAACAATCTGGTCATTCACAAGCTGATCTTTTACCCCACCGGTAATATTGAGAGCGGAGGAAAGAACATCGGGGTCACCAATAGCAGTGATTTCAAATGGGGCAGGATGCTGGTAGCCATCAACAGTGATGACAGGGCCTGTACACAATATATAAGAATTGTGAGAAATTCGCTGCCCATTCACAGCGATAGCTGCTGCTCCTGAAATGTACAATTCATTGATCACCTTGAAAACATGATGCTCGTGGACAAGATAATTATTGATATTCTCTTCATCAGGATCGTACTCTCCATCAGCCAGAGTTACTTTTACTCCCTTGCCTCTGACCTCTACCTTGCCAAGGAACATACGGTATTTCTCGGCGTCCTCTGCCATGTTAAAGAAAACCTGAGCTTCTTTGGAAAGGCTGGCCTCAATTTCCCTTACCTTTTCCTGCTTGGCATTCAACTCTTTCTGAAGATCACGGTTTTTTTCTTCCTGTTCTATCAAATCGTCCCTAAGGCTTAATTGCTTCTCCCATTGCCCGTGTGTCAAGCCTTGGCCTTTGTCTCCCTCGTCCTGTGTGACACGGAATGAAAAAGCTACCATGAAGCCAAGTACCAGGAAAACGATTGAAAGAATTACACGATTACTGTTCACTTTCTTTTTCAATTTCAACTTCCTCAGCTTCCTCTGCTTCATATGCTTTAAAATAAGAGCCCACCTCGAGATCGATCACACCCTTTTTAGAAGGGTCAAGCTGGCTGACAATTGAAGGGTAATGTGCCATTTTTTCAGAAAAAGTCCTGAGAGTAGCATTTACCTCGAAACCGTCATTCATATAAAGCTTAACAAGATATTTATCCGTCTTTACTGGCTGTGAGTGAATTTCAGAGATTGAATTGATGACAACTTCAGGCAGTTCCTCCAGTGAAGCAATCATCTCATCCAGGACCTTCCCTTCTTTAAACCCTATTAAAATCGGTGCGTTAACAGGAATTTCATCAATCTGCTTTTCACCAAGAATATTTCCATTTTCAAGGACCGGGTAGAAATTCTTTCCTTTTGAAATGTAAGCAAGCCTGCTATATTCTTCAAGCTCAATGGAGACCTTATTTGGAAACCTTACTTTCACAGTAGCTTGCTTGATTTCCTGGATCTTCTTCAGTTTTTCTTCTACTTCGCCTTTGCTGATTTTCCACACATTTGACTCGAAGCTGAGCCCGCTTTTTTCAACGATGTGCTCGTAGGAATAGGACTCATTACCTGAAACAGTAATCTCTTTCACCTTGCTTAGCGGTGACTGAAAATAGATAACACCGGCTATTAATATAAAAAACACAGCCAGAAGCATGATAAGCCTGCGATTAGCTTTCTTGCGCCTTTGATGTTTTAACTTTGGAATCCGATCTTCAATTGAGACGATTTTCCTCTTGTCCATTTTCAATCCCCTCTTTATCGGCTGAACCTATTTCCAATAAGAATAACATCTTTTTTCTTGATCTTGCAGGTTAAAGCCATCGTTATAATAATTTTAGAATCAGAAGCTTCCCATGAATTGAAGACAAAAATTATGTACAACAGCACATAAGAAGAGAAGAACCAACGGCATGAGCATTTATCATGCCGTTTCTTATCCGGACAGCATCCTAATCTAATGAATTATTATATCACAGAATTTGACAGCTTGAACCACTTTCCTGCTATTTCCGACCTATAATTTCTACCTCTGTCTCCATTTTCACACCATGTAAATCAAGGACCGTATCCTTTACATGCTGAATCAGACCGAGCACATCCTCAGCCTTTGCATTTCCTTTGTTCACGATGAAATTCGCATGAAGCTCCGAAATTTGCGCCCCGCCGATTTGATGGCCCTTCAAACCTGATTTTTCGATTAAATTCCCAGCATAATTAGGCAGGGGATTCCTGAAGACACTGCCGCAGCTCGGAAAGTTATATGGCTGTGTTTCTTTGCGATAATCCTTGTTTTTTTGAAGCTCCGCCACAATTTCATCCTTATTGCCCTCTTTAAGTTGGAAAATGGCTCCTACGACAACACCTGGCCGCTCTTTCTGGAGAACCGAGGTACGATAAGAGAATTTCATCTCATTGTTAGTGAGCCACTCAAGAGAGCCATCTTCAAAGAGCACATAGGCTTTGTCCAGAATTTGTGATATATCAGAACCATGGGCCCCTGCGTTCATATAAACCGCTCCGCCAATCGACCCAGGAATTCCGCCTGCGAATTCAAGCCCTGAAAGGCCTTTTCGGCTAATGCTGATCGCAAAGTTGACCAGTGAAAGACCTCCACCAGCTGTCACTTTAGTACCATCGATCTCCAAATCATCAAGCCCGGAACCGAGTTTAATCACAACACCTTCAATGCCTTTATCCGAAACGAGGAGATTCGAACCTCTGCCGATCACGGTCCATTCAACACCAGAATCCTTAATGGCTTCAACCGCTTTTCTTAAATTTTCTATTGATGAAGGTTCAATAAGTATGTCAGCAGGTCCGCCAATTTTCATTGATGTATGGTTTGCCAGCGGTTCATTTTCCTTTACCGAACCGATGTTCAATTCTCTAAGTTTGCTAGCTAGATCCTTCATAATTACCTTCCTTTCACGATACAGCTATTTTGACCATTTTATGCAGCTGCATGCCTACAGGCTACTTTTTCGCCAGTTCCTCCATGAGACGGTACAGTCTCTGGGCTGCGTCAGGTATGCCTAGTTTTTTAGCTGCCTTTTTCATATCGGCCAGCTTCTCTTCATTGCCCAGTATGTGGTCAATACTTTCAACCAACTTGGGGCCTGTAAGATCTTTTTCAAGCAGCAGCCGTGCTGCTCCGTGTTCGCTTAATGCCCGTGCGTTTTTTTCTTGATGATTGTCGGTTACATAAGGGCTCGGAATCAATATGCTCGGAATACCCAATGAAGTTAGTTCAGCCAGGGTTGTCGCTCCTGCCCTTGCTACAGTTAAATCAACACCGGATAACACCTCGGGCATATTGTGAATAAACGGTTTGATGATGACATTTTCCGGATTACCAACAAGTTCAACTTCCTTCTGGATATCTTCAAAATGAACATCTCCCGTAACATATAGCACTTGATATGATTTACCGCTTAATTCAGTGAGGCTTTTAACGACTGCTTCATTAATTGGCCTGGCACCCCTGCTTCCGCCAAAAATAAGCACAGTAGGAATTTTAAGCTTTAATCCGGCAGACAATCTGCCTTTGATTCCATCCTGCCCCAGTACCTCTGACGCTCTAGGGTTACCAGTCAACACAACCTTTTGCTCAGGGAAGAATTCCCTAGCTTCTTCAAAGCAAATCGCAATTTTATCAACATAACGGCTCAGGAATTTATTCGTCAAACCTGGAACGCTGTTTTGTTCATGGACAATTGTAGGTATGCCCATTTTCGCAGCCGCATAGACCACAGGACCGCAAACATAGCCTCCAGTACCAATGACCACATCTGGCTTGAATTCCTTTAGCATTTTTTTACTGTCCCTGACACCTTTGAGGAACCGCAGGATTGTTTTTACGTTTTCAAATGAAATCTTTCGTTTGAACCCTGTGATATGTATGGATTTAAACGGGATATTTTCCCTTGGGACAAGCTTGCTTTCGAGTCCTTTTTCCGTCCCTATGTAGAGAAACTCGACATTTTCATCCTTTTTTTGAATTTCCCTTATTAGTGCGAGCGCAGGGTAGATATGTCCACCTGTACCTCCGCCGCTAACTGCAATCTTCATTTTCCACACCTCAACAACTTATCTCTTTTTTAATTCGTCCATCACGCATGCGTTGAGAACACCAGGCGCGATATGAACATTCATTATGAAAGGACCTATAAAAAAGGCACTCCACGGTTTTACCCTATTCTACTATATTCTAAACTCCAGAACAGTTTTTAAAGATATTGTTATTTAAATGTAATATAGCATGAACATAGCCATATTCCTAACATATTCATAGGACATGTCCGAATTTCCGGCTCCTTTTTAAATCATAACTTACAGAAGGAAAAGTAATCAAAAACAAAAGACCCTGATGGCAGGGTCTCAGACTGTAGACAAACTCGATGAAAATCGTGTTTGTTTACAGTCTTTTTTTGATTGGTGGTGAAATTGGGGCTGTTGATTTCCGTTCCAGGCGCTTCGCTTTCCGCGGGGCCGGCGCTGAGCCTCCTCGCCGCCGTT